>JAUMUH010000132.1:1722-2288 GCA_030530765.1 Rothia sp. (in: high G+C Gram-positive bacteria) | reverse complement strand
CAATAGCGGTCACGGTGTCATCAACCAACTGAGCAGGGTCAACCTCGGGCCAGCCGGCGGTCAGAACCGGAGCGTCATGACCCAGCAGATGCCAAGCGTCTTCAGCCGTGTAAGGAGCATAGAGGGAAAGCAGAATAGCAATTGCCTCAGCTGCCTCTCGCACAGCGGGGTCCGCAGCCCCTGCACCGGAGTCAATGGCCTTACGGGTAGCATTGACCAGCTCCATGGTCTTAGCAACCAGTACGTTGAACTTACCACTCTCAGCCAGCTGAGCTGCTTCATGTACGGTGCGGTGTACCAGCTTGTGCAGAGCGGCATCGCCGGTAGCACCGTCCACACCCGGTGTGCTAGTGACGTCATTAGCTACACGCCAGGCGCGAGCCAAGAACTTCTGAGACCCAGCCGGAGAAACGTCAGCCCAGTCCACATCGTCCTCGGGAGGGGAAGCAAAGACCATGACAGTGCGTACCGCGTCCACACCGAAGGCGTCCAGCTGTTGACCCAAATCAACACCGTTACCCAGAGACTTAGACATAGCTTTACCCTGGTTGAGTACCTGCCCCTGG
>JAUMUH010000132.1:0-1712 GCA_030530765.1 Rothia sp. (in: high G+C Gram-positive bacteria) | reverse complement strand
TAGCGCTTTGAAAGGCTCAGAGTGTTCGATCAGGCCAAGGTCACGGATAACCTTGGTGAAGAAGCGGGCGTAGAGCAGGTGCAAAATAGCGTGCTCAACGCCGCCAACATACATGTCAACCTGGTTCCACTTCTTCATCTGCGCCGGGTCAAAGGGGCCGCCGTCAAAATCAGGGGAAACATAGCGCATGAAGTACCAGGAGGAATCCACGAAGGTGTCCATGGTATCTGAATCGCGCTGGGCAGGCTTGCCACACTCAGGGCAGGGTACGGTACTCCAGTCGCTAGCAGCAGCCAGGGGTGACTGGCCCTTAGGTGCGAGGTCCTCCCCCTTCAGGTTCTCAGGCAGCAGTACCGGCAGCTGATCCTCAGGCACCAGCACCTCACCGTGCTCCTGGCAGTGAATCACAGGAATGGGGCAACCCCAGAAACGCTGACGGGACAGCAACCAGTCACGCAGACGGAAGTTCACCTTACCGGCACCAGCCTGCTTCTCTTCCAGCAGCTCAATCACCTTGGCGGTTGCCTCAGCTCGGTTCAGCCCATCAAGAGGGCCAGAGTTGATGTGGTTACCATCGCCGGTAGTCGCAACCCCGCTCACGGCAGGGTCCTCTTCACCGGTCTCAACCACGGTAATCACCGGAATATCAAACTTCTTAGCAAAGTCCAGGTCACGCTGGTCATGGGCAGGCACCGCCATCAGGGCACCGGTACCGTAATCAGCCAGAGCATAGTCAGACGCCCACAGAGGCAACTTAGCGCCGGTCAGCGGGTTGATTGCATAACGTCCCAAGAAAACACCGGTCTTCTCACGGTCGGTAGCCTGGCGGTCAATCTCAGAAACAGTCTTCAGGTTCTCGCGGTAGGCCTCCAGAGTTGCACGGTGCTCATCGGTCACCAGATCCAGTGCTAGGTCAGCATCCGCAGCCACAATGAAGAAGGTTGCACCAAAGAGGGTGTCGGGTCGGGTGGTAAAGACATCAACGGTGGTTGCGTCCTTACCTTTAGCAGCCTCAACCGCGAAGGTTACCTCAGCACCCTCTGAGCGGCCGATCCAGTTACGCTGCATTGCCAGTACACGGTCAGGCCAGTGACCCTCAAGTTCCTTCATATCGTCCAGAAGCTCCTGGGCGTAATCGGTAATCTTGAAGTACCACTGATTCAGTGATTTCTTGGTGACCTGGGTATGGCAGCGTTCGCACTCGCCGTTGACAACCTGCTCATTTGCCAGCACGGTCTGATCTTTGGGGCACCAGTTAACCTGCGAGAACTTACGGTAAGCAAGGCCCTTCTTGTAGAACTGCTGGAAGAGCCACTGGGTCCATTTGTAGTACTCGGGGTCTGAGGTGTGCAGGCGGCGTGACCAGTCGGCCATGATGCCGTAGCGCTTGAAAGAGCCTGCCTGGGTTTCGATGTTCTTGTAGGTCCACTCTTTGGGGTGCGTGTTGTTCTTAATAGCTGCGTTTTCAGCGGGTAGACCGAAGGAGTCCCAGCCGATGGGGTGCAGAACGTCATAGCCCTTCTGCTTCCAGTAGCGGGCGGTTACATCGCCAATAGCAAATGCCTCAGCGTGACCCATGTGAAGATCTCCTGATGGGTAGGGGAACATATCCGCTACATAGCGAGTTTCCTTGCCCTCTTCACCGGTGGGCTCAAAAACCTTGGTTTCTTCCCAGTAGGGCTGCCACTTGGCTTCCATGGCGCGAAAATCCC
>JAUMUH010000030.1:12499-16376 GCA_030530765.1 Rothia sp. (in: high G+C Gram-positive bacteria) | reverse complement strand
TGATGTCCAGCATGTGGTGGGGCACGCCACGCATTTCATCAGCTGTCACCTTGGCGGTGCCGATGTCCATACCGCGGTAGAACTGCATGGAGTCAGCGTTAATGCACTCCCCGCCCAGCTCAAGAGCGAGGTCAATGGCAAGGGCTGATTTGCCGCTGCCGGTGGGCCCTACCACCGCAATCACCGGCAGGACGGCGGGATACGCGCCGTCCTGCTCGCTGGCGGCAGTGCTTAGGTTGAGAGCCGACATTAGCGTTTGACGATGGTGGGGAAGCCCAGAGAAACCGGTGAGCCGGGAACCTGGGTGGTGCCGGTGCCACAGGAATCAGCCTGTGCGCGGTTCCAGGCATCGCCCGCGCGGGAGCGGCGCACCGAGTACTGCTCAGCGGTGGGGTCTGAGAGCAGGTGGAAGGAGCCAGCCTCGGTAA
Organism: Rothia sp. (in: high G+C Gram-positive bacteria); assembly: GCA_030530765.1. Lineage (GTDB taxonomy): Bacteria > Actinomycetota > Actinomycetes > Actinomycetales > Micrococcaceae > Rothia. Next base: position 15,948 of record JAUMUH010000030.1, on the reverse strand, counting down.
TGGGCAGGGTCACCAGGTCGCCGGGGCGGGGCACTTCGCAGCCCTCAGGCACAGAGAAGTGCACCAGACGCTGATCGCGAGCGCGACCAGCCAAGCGGTGGGTCTGCTCTGCCTTACGTCCGGATTCTGCAGTGACCATCAGCTCAACGGTCTTGCCCAGCTGCTTGCGGTTTTCTTCACCGGCAATGCGGTCTTGCAGGGCGGTAAGGCGCTCGTAGCGCTCTTGCACAATGTGCTTGGGCACCTGGTTGGGCATGGTGGCTGCCGGGGTGCCCGGGCGAATGGAGTACTGGAAGGTAAAAGCTGATGAGAAGCGGGATTCTTCAACCACACACAAGGTTTCTTGGAAGTCCTCTTCGGTTTCACCGGGGAAGCCCACGATAATGTCGGTGGTGATAACGGCCTCGGGGATGCGCTCACGCACTTTCTCGAGGATGCCCAGGAATTTCTTGGAGCGGTAGGAGCGCTTCATATCCTTGAGCACCTTGTCAGAGCCGGACTGCAGGGGCATGTGCAGCACGGGCATGACGTTGGGGGTTTCTGCCATGGCGTCGATGACGTCATCGGTGAACATTGCCGGGTGGGGTGAGGTGAAGCGGACGCGCTCTAGCCCTTCGATCTCGCCGCAGGCGCGCAGGAGCTTAGAGAATGCCTGGCGGTCGCCAAAACCTACACCGTAGGAGTTAACGTTCTGACCCAGCAGGGTGACTTCAATAGCGCCGTCGTCCACCAGTGCCTGAACTTCAGCCAGGATTTCGCCGGGGCGGCGGTCCTGCTCTTTACCGCGCAGGGAGGGCACGATGCAGAAGGTGCAGGTGTTATTGCAGCCTACTGAGATTGAGACCCAGCCGGAGTAGACCTTATCGCGTTTGGTGGGCAGGGTTGAGGGGAAGATCTCGAGGGCTTCGAGCAGCTCAGCTTCTGCCTTCTGGTTGTGGCGGGCGCGCTCTAGCAGGGTGGGCAGGGAGCCAATATTGTGGGTACCGAAAACCACATCAACCCAGGGCGCCTTTTCGATGATGGTGTTCTGGTCTTTCTGCGCCAGACAACCGCCGACCGCAATCTGCATACCTTCGTGCTGGTCTTTGACCTGCTTGAGCATGCCCAGGTTGCCGTAGAGCTTATTATCGGCGTTCTCACGCACAGCACAGGTGTTAAAGACCACTAGGTCAGCCTGGGCGCCGTCTTCAACCGGCACATAACCGCTGGCTTCGAGCAGACCGCTCATGCGCTCGGAATCGTGAACGTTCATCTGGCAACCAAAGGTGCGCACTTCGTAGGTGCGGGTTTTGCTTGCTGCCTCTGGTTTCTCTACTGCTGCTTCAATACTCACCCCACTAGATTACTAGATTGGTAGGGTGGGCTCTATGCCTAGTTCTTCTGCTATCCCATACTTTTGCTCACTTGTTGATGATGCTGTTGCTGTTTATACACCGGGGGCAACAGAGCAGGCGGTGGGCTCAATCGGTTTTAGAAAGCTGGCGGTGCAGGTGCTTGAGGCAGCCCAGCCGCTTGTGCAGCAGGCAGGTTCTGCTGTGCACTTCACCGGTGTGCAGGTTCTTTCTGCCGGTATGCGCTCAGTGGTGTTGAGGGTCTTCTGCCAGGGCTTTTCGTCGCAGTCTTTTATTCTCAAGTACTTTCGCCGCCACGATTCTGCCTCTAACTCTGGCGGTTTTGGGTATCTGCGTGAGAAGCACGGTCTAGTAGCTCTAGACCGGCTTGTGCCCAGACTTTACCCTCGGCTCTATGCCGCAAGCGATGAGGCACGGTTACTGGTGCTTGAGGACGTTACCGCTAGCTTTCCTGCCGCCAGCAGTTTAGGCGGTACTCTGCTTTCTTCGCCCACCGGGCAGGACGCCGGGACGCAGCAGGCACTGGATATATGGGTTGATGTTTGGGCGATGGTTCTTACTTCGTCTGCCCAGGCGAACGCTCAGGCTTTCTATAGCCGGGCGCTTAGCTTAGCTGACCCGCAGGCAACTTCACCGGGCGCGCTGCCCTCCCCCAGGCTAGCTTTCAAGGGGCTGGAGCTTCTGGCTCTTCAGGAGAATGTAGCGCTTGGTTCAGCGGAGTTTGCCCGCCACGAAGAGATGGTGCACAGCATTATATACCCTGGCACAGAAGACCGGGTGCTCAGCTCGGGGGATTTTTCACCGGCTAACCTGCTGGCTCTCACTTCAGAAGTAGCGGGTCGTGCGCCCGGAAACCCGGTGCTGGCGTCCGTGCAGAATGCGAGAGGTATTGATGCAGAAGGCACCTGCTGGCACCACTGGGCGCTACCCGTTGCTGAGCTCATATTGGGGTTTCCGTCCTGGCCCGAGGGGCCGCTGCCAGCGTCAATGGTTCACAGCGAAACATGGCAGACTGCCACCCAGCGTTTCTACCAGCGGGTAGCACCTGCCCCACTTACCGGTGCGAGCGCCGACCCCCGTGTCCATGCTGCGTTGCTGACCGTGCGCGCGATTCTCGCCGAACAAAAAGGCAAAAACCCTGTTGGGCGGGATATTATGCAACAATAGTAAATTACATCACACACCCCTCAAGATCTAAGGACGCCCATGTACCCCACCGCACCGGCAGCAACAGGAAGCTACCAACGACCAGCTCCCACGCTCAGCATCCTGCAGGGTATCACCCTGATCTTCGGCACCAACATCGGCGCTGGAATCCTCAGCCTGCCCTATGCCGCCCGCAACGGCGGCTTCCTAGCGCTGGCCATTGCGTTAACGATTGCCGGGCTGCTCACCACTTTCTCTATGATGTACATCGCTGAAGTCTCCCAGCGCACCAAAGAACCCCTACAGCTCTCAGGCTTAGCAGAAAAATACCTGGGTCAGGCAGGGCGCTGGGTAATCTTTATCGCGATTATGGTCAACAGCATCGGGGCACTCATCGCCTACGCGGCAGGCTCCGGTACCCTACTGCACAACCTCACCGGGCTCCCCTCACTAGCAGGCACCCTGCTCTTCTTCGCCCTCGGAGCCTTCATCATGTACAAGGGTCTACACGCCACAGGCATGGTTGAAGGGCTGATTACCACCGGCATGGCAGCCATCATTCTCGCACTCTCACTCTGGACAATCCTTGGCCCAGGTATCACCCTTTCAAATCTGGTAGAGCTACACCCCTTCTTCATCGTCCCCATCATGAACCTGGCGGTCTTCACCTTCATGGCACAGTACGTCGTGCCCGAATTAGTGCGCGGCCTGGGCGACACTAATCACCGGGCAATCCCCACCGCCCTGGTGGGAGGCATGGCAGCAACCGGATTCACCCTGGCACTGGTACCCTTCGTAGCCCTGGGTCTGTTGGGCGATCAGGTCTCAGAAGTTGTCACTCTCTCTTGGGGTGAGGCGCTGGGGCCGGTGGCTTACTACCTAGCTAACATCTTTGCCCTGCTGGCTATGTTCACTTCCTTTGTGGCCATTGGCTATACCGCCATGCGCAAC
>JAUMUH010000030.1:0-12489 GCA_030530765.1 Rothia sp. (in: high G+C Gram-positive bacteria) | reverse complement strand
ACATCCTCGATATCGCCCACTGGCGTGAGGATGGCGGGCAGCGCCTTACTGCCGTTGCCCTCACCGTACTTCCGCCCCTGGTCATTTCGTTAGCTGGTCTGGGCGGTTTTGTTTCAGCCCTCAGCTACGCCGGTGGCTTTGCCGGTGCTGCTATGTCCATTCTGCCGGTGCTCATGCTGCGTGCTGCCCGTGCCAAGGGCGAGCTACAACCGGTATGGAAGGTCACCTGGCAGGCACACCCCCTGATTCAGGGCTTCTTGATTACCACCTACATCGTTGCTTTCATCTACTCCCTAGCAGCTATCTTTGGGCTATTACCCACCGGTTGGGCCTAAGCGCGCCTAGTCGTAGTAGCTATAGCCGCTTTCTGACATGCCCATCTCTTGGGCATAAGCATCAACTTCTTGGCGCACCACGCTAAAAGCTAGACCAGCCGGGTAGCCCTTACGCCCCAGCATGGCGACCAGGCGGCGCATGACCTTCTCTTTTTCGCTGCGGTCCCCCAGGTTCATGGAGGGCCGCAGCTTTTTACGCACCAGCTCATGGGCGTCCTGCCGCTCGTCCTCTTCGGTGCGCTGCTCCAGAGCAACCTCGGCGAGTTCGCCCTCAACGCCCTTGGTTTTAAGCTCGCGTCTAATGGCTGAGCGTGAGAGTTTTTTTACCTTCATTCGGGTGCGCACATAAACATCGGCAAACTCAGCATCATTGACCAGCCCCACTGCCTCGAAGCGCGCCAGAATGTCTTCAATCACCGGCTCTGAGATTTCTTTCTCGACCAGTTTTTTCTCTAGCATTGCCCGTGATTTAGGTGAGGCAGCAAGCTGGTTGAGCACAATATTCTTTGCCCTAGTAAACTCAGATTCCGGTTCCTTAACTCCCCTGCCTCGGCGGGTTTCACCCGGCATGGGGGTAACGCCCTGCACCAGTAGTTCGTGGTCGCTCACCGGCTCGTTGAGGGCAGAGCCCTCTCTAAAAAGAGGCTGGCTCTTCTTGCGCCTACTTGGCAGAGTATCTTCACTAGCTGAACCGCCAATGGCAGGGGCAAAGGGTGAGGACGCCGCGTACTTGGCAGGGGGTTTACGAAAGCCCTTTTTGAGGTTGGGATTCCTACGGCGAACATAGTTCTTTGAGCTGCCTGCAACTGCTGGTGTTTCGTTTCCCCCCTGCCCGCTGTTAGGGCTGGTTGCCCTTTCGGCCCCCACTGCACCTGTGTAAGGGGTGGCAGTTACCGCTGGTGTAGCGGACACGCCATCTTCACCGGGTGCGTCCTCTACCAGCCCCCAAGCAGCTGGGTGCCAGGCGGGGAACTCTTCAGGGGACAGAAAATCCTGGGTACTCAGATTTATCACCGTTCTTCGATGGTCGGTTCAAGGGTTTGGAGCAAACCGCCCTCCCCCAAGGTGCGGGAAGGGCGGTAAAGCTGACACTGGCGCGCCTGGGGTTAGCCTAGAAGTTCTCTGAAATGTCGTCCAGAGGGTCAAGAGCATCGCTGGTTTCTACAGCAGGTTCTTCTTCACCTTCGATAATGCCCAGCTTAACCATAGTCTTGTATTTAATCTCTTCTGACAGCTCAGGGTTGTCTTTGAGGAAGCGGCGCACGTTTTCCTTACCCTGACCTAACTGGTCGCCTTCGTAGGTGAACCAGGCACCAGACTTCTTGACCACATTATTCTCAACGGCAAGGTCAAGGATGCCACCTTCAACAGAGATGCCTTCGCCGTAGAGAATATCGAACTCTGCCTGCTTGAAGGGCGGAGCCATCTTGTTTTTAACCACCTTGGCACGGGTGCGGTTACCGATGGGGTTAGCACCATCCTTGAGAGTCTCAATACGGCGGATATCAATACGCACTGAAGCATAGAACTTAAGCGCCTTACCACCGGTAGTGGTTTCAGGTGAGCCAAAGAAAACGCCAATCTTTTCACGCAGCTGATTGATGAAGATAGCGGTGGTATTAGTTGAAGCAAGACGACCGGTAATCTTACGCAGCGCCTGCGACATGAGACGTGCCTGCAAACCTACGTGCGAATCACCCATTTCGCCTTCAATTTCAGCACGGGGCACTAGCGCTGCCACAGAGTCAACCACAATCAAATCGATTGAGCCTGAGCCTACCAGCATGTCCATAATTTCCAGCGCCTGCTCACCGGTATCGGGCTGAGAAACCAGCAGAGAGTCAGTATCAACACCCAGCTTGGCAGCATAGATAGGGTCAAGAGCATGCTCAGCATCGATAAAGGCAGCAATACCGCCAGCCTTCTGCACATTAGCTACAGCGTGCAGGGCAACGGTGGTTTTACCCGACGACTCAGGGCCGTAGATCTCTACAACACGACCGCGGGGCAGACCACCGATACCAAGCGCAGCATCCAAAGCTAGAGCACCGGTAGAAATAGTATCTACCTTAGGGGTCTCCCTGTCCCCCAGCCGCATAACCGAGCCCTTGCCATAATTCTTATCAATCTGTGCCAGTACTGCTTCCAAAGCCTTTTCGCGGCCCTCTGCCGGCACCTGGCTCACTGACTGCATACGGGTCTTTGCTGCCATCTAAGTTTCCTTGTCTCTCATCGTGGTGAAGGGGTTTCCTTTGGTCACCACGCTACCGCCTGTGACTGACACTTTAAGGGGTTTCTGAAATTTTTTTGTACATCTGTGGATAACCCGCTTATGTGTCACGAGGCTACCGTTTTCTATCCACAATCCTACACATATTCGAATATATTTTCTATTAAGTACGAAGGGTGTTCTACTTTAGGCGAACGCTCAGACCATCTACCTCTAGCCTTTCGGCTCGATATCTGGGCCGTACCAGCGCTCACGCGGCACGTCCTGAACCCGGCACACAGCCCGCCAGACCTCCTGAACATTCGCTCCACCCTCTAGCGCCTGCTGCACTGTCAGGTCACCAAAATCACCGGTCCCCAAATCACGCGCTAGGTGATGCGCATAGGCCGCACCAAATTCATGATCCATAGCGCGCCAAAACTCGCTCAGCTTCATTCTGCTCCTCACCCACAACTACCTGCACAAAAGAGCTGAGCCCCGTGCACAAGGGCTCAGCTCTCTTCATTATCTAACGCTAGCGACTAGCGAGCCGCCAAAGTATGCTCATCAGCAGGAATATCTCGGCTCGAGGTAGCTGAAATACCGTATTCACGCTTGAACTGTTCTGAGAACTCTGCAGGCACGGTATCGGGCACAGAGAAGCCCTCTTCAACCGCCATGCGAGCTGAAACTTCTGCCAGCATAGCCGACAGGGATATATCAAGTGCCTGGCAGATAGAGGCAAGAAGCTCAGATGAGGCTTCTTTCTGGCCGCGCTCCACTTCGCTCAAGTAACCCAAAGAAACGCGAGCAGAATGTGAAACTTCACGCAGAGTCCGCCGCTGGCGCTGGCGCACATCACGCAGAACCTCGCCAATAGCGTGGCGCAAAAGAATAACTTTACCGGCCTCTTGGGCGGCGGCAGGGTCTTCTGCCTGGTTCACGTCCTTCCAACGAACCACACCGTTCACAGATACCGGTTGCTTTGTCATTTTTATAACCTTGTCTCCTGGTCCTCATACCCCTGTTAGATCAAGGGAATCTGCTGGTTTCAGCCTAGCGCATTAAGCCTGATACATCAGCTATGCCGAAACAATCTTGCTTCGCCGCTAGCTTCTTCCTGTTACACCTATTGAAACCCATCAACCTGTGTTTTCATTCCCAGAAACCTGCAAAATTTTCTGAGGATACCCTGGGAATTTAACGAACACATGAGGTAGCGGGTGCCCCGAACGCTAGCGGGCGGTTTGAATTCTCTGGATCGCAAGGTACAGAGCATCGAGCGCCGCTTGTTGTCTGATAGCAGTGCGGTCACCTGTGTAATCTTTCTGCACAGAGTAAACCTGCCCACCGCTCGACACGCCCAGGTAGACCCTGCCCACCGGCTTACTGTCCCAGGGTTCAGGCCCGGCAGCACCGGTCGTTGCAATACCGATATCCGCACCGCAAACCCGGGCGGCACCGGCTGCCATCTGCTGAGCGACTTCAGGGTCAACGGCTCCCCTAGCTTCTAAAAGTTCAGCAGAGACCCCCAACACCTGGGCTTTCACCGACGAAGCATAAGAAATAACCCCGCCCTTGTATACGGCAGATGCCCCGGCAACAGTGCAGATGAGCTGCCCCAACATACCGCCGGTCAGCGACTCTGCGGTGGCAAGCTGCACCCCGGCGTCCTTGGCTGTCTCTACTAGCTCAAAGGCTGCCCGCTCAAGTTCCTGCCCTAGGTCACCCACGGTTAGGCTCCCTGCTTGCTGTAGTAGTCACGGCGTAACTGCAAGGCCTTCACCACATAATCAAAACCGGTAACAACAGTCACCACAACAACCGCAGCCATCACCAACCAGCCCGGCCACAGTGCCCAAGTGCCCAGCTGGCCCAGGGGCATAATCATGAGCACCAGCGCCACGGTTTGCAGCACAGTCTTCAGTTTGCCGCCCTTGGACGCCGCCATAACCCCGTACTTGATAATGAACAGGCGCATCATCGTGATGCCCCACTCGCGCACCAGAATGACGATGGTGACCCACCACCAGAGCTCCCCCAGCATGGAGAGCACCACAAAGGCCGCGCCGGTCAGCAACTTATCGGCAATGGGGTCAGCAATTTTGCCAAAGCTGGTAATCAGGTTGCGCGAGCGCGCCAGATGCCCGTCCAGCCAGTCGGTCATCATGGCCAGCACAAAGACAGCAACCGCCCACCAGCGCAGACCAAGACCGGTTTGCCCGTGGGTACCGCCAGCTAGTAGTAGCCAGATAAACAGCGGCACCATAAGGATGCGTAAGGCAGTCAGTGCGTTGGGCAGGTTCCAGTTGGACGAGGTAGGTGCAGTCGGCTCTGCCATCTCGGTTCACATCCTTAGAGGTTGAGGTGATGTGCTATTACCATTATCGCCCGGTGAGGTTCCAGGCGTCTTCACTCTCACCGGGTTCATCAGCACTATCGTAGTAATCGGCTGCTTCAGGAATACCGGCGTTCATGTTTGCTACCGGGTCCCCGGCGTAGGGGTCATCGGCAGCAGGTGCCGGGGGCTCTTCACCGCGCAGTTTTGCTAGGACGGCGGGCAGGTCATCCGGCTGTACTAGCACATCTCTTGCCTTGGAACCTTCTGAGGGGCCAACCACTTCGCGGGATTCCAGTAGATCCATGAGGCGCCCTGCCTTGGCGAAGCCTACGCGCAACTTTCGCTGCAGCATGGAGGTTGAGCCGAACTGGGTGTTGACCACCAGTTCAGCGGCGCGCAGCAGGTCATCGAGGTCATCGCCAATGTCATCGTCAATTTTCTTAGAAGGTGCAGCGGCGATAACGTCGTCCCGGTAGACGGCTGGCATCTGGGTTTTGACGTGCTCAACTACTTCATGGATTTCTGATTCAGAGACCCAGGCGCCCTGCACACGCATGGGCTTTGAGGCACCCATGGGCAGGAAGAGGGCATCACCCTGGCCGATGAGCTTTTCAGCGCCGGGCTGGTCGAGCACCACACGGGAGTCGGTGACCGATGAGGTGGCAAAGGCCATGCGGGAGGGCACGTTTGCCTTAATGAGACCGGTGACAACATCCACTGATGGACGCTGGGTTGCCAGCACCAGGTGAATACCGGCGGCACGCGCCAGCTGGGTGATGCGCACAATGGACTCTTCCACATCGCGCGGGGCAACCATCATCAAATCTGCAAGTTCGTCCACAATCACCAGCAGGTAGGGGTAGGCCTTAATCTGGCGCTTGGAACCGGGCTCGGGCTGAATCTTACCTGCCTTGACTGCCTTGTTGAAGTCGTCCACGTGCTTGTAGCCGTAGTGGGCAAGGTCGTCGTAGCGGGCGTCCATTTCACGCACCACCCACTGCAGTGCTTCTGCCGCCTTCTTGGGGTTGGTGATGATGGGGGTAATCAGGTGCGGGATACCCTCGTAGGCGGTGAGCTCCACGCGCTTGGGGTCAACCATAACCAGGCGCACCTGGTCGGGGGTTGAGCGCATGAGAATGGAGGTAATCATGGAGTTCACAAAGGATGACTTACCGGCACCGGTTGCACCTGCCACCAGCATGTGCGGCATCTTCGCCAGGTTGGCAATCACGAAGCCGCCCTCAACGTCCTTACCCACGCCCATGACCATGGGGTGGTCGGTAGCGTGAGCCTTAGCACTTCTCAGCACATCACCGAGTACCACCACTTCACGGTCGGTGTTGGGGATTTCAATGCCGATAGCGCTCTTACCCGGAATGGGCGAGAGAATACGCACGTCAGCTGAGGCAACAGCGTAGGCGATGTTCTTTGACAGGGCGGTGACGCGCTCAACCTTGGTGCCGGGGCCCAGCTCAATTTCGTAGCGGGTGACGGTGGGGCCGCGGGAGAAGCCGGTGACTTCTGCGTCCACGTTGAACTGCTGTAGTACGTTGGTCAGGGCATCTACCACCTGCTCGTTGACCTCTGAGCTTTCCTTGGCGGGCGGGCCTGCTTCTAGCATGGACTCAGTGGGCAGGGTGTAGTTACGCCCGGCAGCTTCAACCACCTGTGCCTCGCGGGGCTGCTCAGCGACCTCGGCAACAGTATTGTTTTGGATGCGGCTGGTTCGTTCTGCAGCAGCAGGTGCGGGGGCTGCAGCGGTAGCCGCCGTTGCGGCAGCCTGCGTAAGGGTTGCGCCTAAGCCAGCACCGGTGCCACCGGTATTCCCTGGCGTGGGAGCACCGGCACCATGGTGAGGCTGGGGCGCTGTAGCGGCAGGGGGCACCTGCTGCGCCCCCTGGGCAGGTGACTCGGGTGCGTCACCGCGTTGCACTGCAGCACGGCGGGTTTCATCTAGGCGCTGGGCGGGGGCGGTAGAAGCGGCGTACCCTTCAGCAGGTAGACCCGGGGTCAGGTCAGCGCCCTGCTCAACAGCGGCGAGGTCTTCCCACGCGCCCTGGTCAAAAATTTCACCGCGTTGTTTGGCAGCTTTCTTTGCCGCTCTTCTCTCGCTACGGGTCTGTTGACGCGGTGCGTCAACATCAAAGGCTTCAACGGGTTGGCCAGACTGCCGTGTGTGGGCAGCTGTCACTCGCCCAACGGGGGCGGTATCGGGGGCAACCTCATCAATCAGAGCACCCCGGTAGGCTTCATCCCCGTCGTAGCTGGCAAGGCGGGTATCAGGCTGAGGTTTAGCACCAAAGCCCAGCCAAGCTAGTAGGCCACCCCGCTTTTTAGGGGCAGGTGCTTCTTCATAACCGTTCTCATAGAGGTAGGAACGGTCATGATTCTCAGCATCAAAAACCTGGGTTGGTTCATCGTCCGAGTGGGCGGCAGAGCGTGAGGACGCAGCGGCGCGGCTCCCCCCCCCAAGGCTCGGGTTTTTCGCCCAGCAGGATACCGAAAATATGGATGACTCTAGGCCAGATCTGGCGCACAGCTGTGCCCGTTGCTACCAGCACACCTGCTAACAGAACCAGGGTGATGACAAGCCACTCCAGGGCAGAAACTCCACCCACAATACGGCTGGCAGGGGTAGCAATCAACACACCGATGGTACCGCCACCACCCCAGAACTTCTCAAAATCAGCAGAAAAAGTGGGGTAACCTGCAACCTTGGCTCCCATCATTGAGGCTGAGACCGTCATGATGGTAAACCCCAGGGCAATGCGGTTATTCTCTCTCACCTCAAGGGGGTGCCTGAAGATGCGCAGGGCAAAGATGAAGCAAAGAATAGGGATCAGCAAGGAGCCCTGCCCAAAAAGACCGCCTACAATCACATGCCAGGCGTGCAGGGGCCACTCGTACCAGGTGAGGTTCGCAGGGTTAGCCCGCCACCCCCACCATTCAACGGCAGCAGTGAGCAGGCCAATGGCCAGAATAAATAGCGCCCCGCCGTCCCTGCGCTCATGCAGTTCAATATCGGTACGAAGCGCCCCCATACGGCGCACAGCACCGCCAACGGTGAAAGCTAAGCTCTGCCAGATACCGACAATGAAGCGCACCAGCGCATTGCTTTCTTGCGCAGATGCCTGCTGATGCCGCGTGCCCCTAGCAGCGGAGCCTCGCTTAGCGTTGCTCTTGCGTGAGCTACCGGCACGCGGTGCTGATTTACCAGATGAGTTTCTCGGAGCCATGCTTCCTAAAGTAATAGTTGTAGGTATAAGCGGATAAGGGGTGCAAAGCTCTATCATTCAAGAGCTTTGCACCCTATGTGCTAGCCGCAGCAAAGGTAACCTGCTGCTCTTAGCCCTTACGCGCTTCGGGGGTGTTGGTTTCAATCACCACAGGCACAATCATGGGCTTGCGGCGCAGACGGCGGGCAACCCAGGCACCCATAGTGCGGCGTACAATCTGCTGCAGCTGGTGGGTGGTGTGTACCTTCTCAGGGGCGCGGTGCAAGGCATCCTCAAGGGCAGTGGTGATTTTGGGGGTGATGTCATCAAAGACAGAGTCGTTCTCTGCGATACCGCGAGCGTGAATATCGGGGCCGGTAACAACCCGCTTGGTGGCCCGGTCAATGACGGTCACAATAGACACAAAGCCTTCCTCACCCAGAACCCGGCGGTCTTTGAGGTCATCTTCGGTCACATGACCTACCGACTTACCGTCCACGTAAACGTACTCGCAGGGAACCTGACCCACGATGTTGGCTAGACCGTCCTTGAGGTCTACCACGGTACCGGAGTCACAGATGAGAACCCGGTTTTCACTCACACCGGTCTCAACCGCCAGTTTGCCGCTAGCCAACAGGTGGCGAACCTCGCCGTGAACCGGCATCACGTTCTTGGGGCGCAGGATGTTGTAGCAGTAGAGCAACTCACCGGCTGCAGCGTGACCAGAAACGTGCACCTTGGCGTTGCCCTTGTGCACCACGTTTGCGCCCAGCTTCATCAGACCGTTAATCACACGGTAAACAGAGGTTTCGTTACCGGGGATGAGGGATGAAGCGAGAATAATGGTATCGCCCTCTTCAACCTGCACCTTGTGGTCGCCGTTAGCCATGCGAGACAGGGCAGCCATAGGCTCCCCCTGGGAGCCGGTGCACATGAGCACAATTTGATCAGGGCGGTAATCGTCTACCTTTTTCAGGTCAACCAAAATACCCTTGGGAACGGTCAAGTAGCCTAGCTTCTCAGCAATCGTCATATTGCGCACCATAGAACGGCCCACCAACACGACCTTGCGGCCCCGTTCTGCTGCCGCATCTAGCACCTGCTGCACGCGGTGAACGTGGGAGGAGAAGGAGGCAACAATAACCCGCTTCTTAGCATCTCGCATAACGTTGGAGATAACCGGGCCAATGTTCTTCTCTGTGGGAGTGAAACCGGGCACCTCAGCATTGGTGGAGTCCGGTAAGAAGAGGTCGATGCCTTCCTCACCCAGGCGGGCAAAATGGCGCAGGTCGGTGATACGACCATCCAGGGGTAGCTGGTCCATCTTAAAGTCACCGGTGTGCAGGCACTTACCTGCCTCGGTACGAATAAAAACAGCCAAGGCATCAGGAATAGAGTGGTTGACCGCCACAAATTCACATTCAAAGGGGCCAAACTTTTCAACCTGACCCTCCACCACGTCCATGGTGTAGGGCTTAATGCGGTGCTCTTGCAGCTTTGCCTCTACCAGCGCCAGGGTCAACTGGGAGCCGACCAAGGGGATGTCGGGGCGGCGGCGTAGCAGGTAGGGAACAGCGCCAATGTGGTCTTCGTGACCGTGGGTCAGAACCAGCGCCACCACATCATCTAGGCGGTCCTTGATGTAGTTGAGGTCGGGCAGAATCAGATCTACACCGGGCTGGGACTCTTCTGGGAAGAGCACCCCGCAGTCAACGATGAGCAACTTGCCGTTGATTTCATAGACGGTCATATTACGACCGACTTCCCCCAAACCGCCAAGGGGCACAACACGCAGCGTATCGCGCTTAAGCTTGGGCGGTAGATGGGGGCTAGTGAGGGTTTGAGCCATGTTCTCTCTCTTCTGTCGTTATTTTTATATTTCTACGGGCAAAGCGGGCCTGCCTAAAATCCCTTGATTTCAGGTAAGCCCGCTGGCACCGTGGTGAAGTTTTCTATTGGACGAGCGTGGTCGCGAGAATCGAGTTCTCAAGATCTGCTCGCATCATTGTCTGCTCTGCTTCGGTAGCGAGCACATGCGGTAGGCGAACTGTAGCAGATTCTAAAATACCCTGCCATGAAAGTATCTGTTTAGCGGCAACGCAACCGGGCACCCTGCTCATCGTGGCACGGACGACCGGGGCAAGGTCTAGGTGCAGCTTCTGGGCAGTTGCCATATCGCCAGCTACGGTGGCATCAATCAGGGCACGGAAAGTTTCGGGAGCTACATGGCTTGTAACGCCTACAAGACCGACCGCCCCCATAGCCAGCCAGGGCAGGGTCAGCCCGTCATCACCGCAATAGTACTGCAGGTTGGTGCTTTCCATGACCTCGGTTGCTGCGGTGAAGTCTGCCTTGGCGTCCTTAACCGCCACAATGTTCTCGTGGTCTGCCAGTGCCCGGTAAACTGCGGGGCTAATGGGAATACCGGCACGCCCCGGGATATCGTAGAGCATGACCGGGGTTTTTACCGCATCAGCTACGGTGCGGAAGTGCGCCTCCAGACCGGTCTGAGTGGGCTTATTGTAGTAGGGGGTAACGATTAGCAGACCGTCTACCCCTACAGCTTCAGCCCGGGAGGCAAGGTGCAGGGTGTGGTTGGTGTCGTTAGAACCGACACCAGCGACAAGGTGAGCCCTAGAACCCACAGCTTCTTTAACGATGCGAAAAACGTGCTCGTTTTCTTCATCTGTCATGGTGGAATACTCGCCGGTGGTCCCACAAACAATCAGGCCGTCATGCCCACGGTCTACCAGGCTTTCTGCTAAGGCGGCGGTTGCCTGCTCATCAACGTCACCGTTCACGGTGAAGGGCGTGACCATTGCGGTCAGCAGCCGACCAAAGATAGGCTCAGCGGTGGTAGGGGCAGGTTGGCTGGTGCGTGGGGTCTCAGACATGCTTAATACGTTACCTTATCTGTAGGGCTTGTACCTGTGAAGTCGCTTAGACTTGCTTTCTCTTCTCAGCTTTTACTGTGCAAGCAGCGCCTCTAGACGCTCAGAGATACCGGAGCTTTACCGCGGTAAAGAGCAATTGCGGTGCGCATCGATGTACGAGCGCGCTTGCGGTCACCGGAGGCATCGTAAGCAAGCGATAGCCGGAACCAGTTCTTCCAGTCAGTCTCATCTGCCTCAACTGCTGCCGCAAACTCAGCAAACTGGGCATCGGCTGCAGCCCGGTCAATACGCCCGGAAGGGCTGCGGGGCAAATCATCGGCAGGCAGTTCACCGGCCTGAGCAAGCTCCTGCCCTAGCCTCTGGGTTCGAGCACCAAAAATCACTTCCCGCACAATAGCCCAAACACCAAGAATCGGTAGCACAATGAGGGGCACACCGAGCAAGAGCCCAACGGTACCAGCGCTGTGAATAAAAATCAGCCCGCGATGCAGGGTTAGCGCCAGGTAGAGGGTCAGTGCTCCCACGGTTAGGGCGGCAAAGGTTTTGCCCCGCCCCCCGGCGTCCACGGCGATGAAAACGGCGCAAAAAACACCCACGGCAAGCAGAAAAGCCTTGGTGCCCCACCCCAATGGCAGTAGTAGCACGGTCAGCAGGCTCAGGGCAACAACCCCGGCGGTGAAAAGGCGCAAGGAATTCATGATGTTAGTTCAGGTTGAGGTATTTATCGAGCCCAACAGACAAACCGGGGTGGGCTGCAACCTGCCGCACCCCCAAAAGAACACCGGGCATAAAGCTGCTACGGTCAAAAGAATCGTGGCGAATAACCAGCTGCTGCCCCGCATCCCCCAGCAGGATTTCCTGGTGGGCAGTAAGACCGCGCAGGCGCACAGCGTGCACATTAACACCCTCTACCACAGCACCGCGCGACCCGCCCTCGTCATTTTCGGTAGCATCGGGTGAGAGCCCCACCCCGGCCTCAGCACGGGCCTGGGCAATTTTACGGGCAGTATGCACGGCAGTGCCCGAGGGGGCATCAACCTTGTTGGGGTGGTGCATCTCTATCACCTCAACAGACTCAAAATAGGCGGCTGCTTTAGCTGCGAACTCGGTGGCAAGAATGGACCCAATAGCGAAGTTGGGGGCAATCAGCACACCGGTAGAAGGGTGATCAGCTAAAAGAGCTTCAAGTGAGGCTAGTTTTTTAGCATCCCAGCCGGTGGTGCCCACAACAGCGTGCATACCGTGTTCAACGATGTACCGGACGTTTGCCTCAGTGGCAGTGGGCACGGTCAAGTCAATGACAACTTCAGCGCCGTATTCGCTCAGCAGGTCTAGGGAATCCCCTCTGCCAAGAGCCGCAACCAGGTCCATGTCTTCTGCTGCGTTGACCGCTGTAACGGCTTCTGATCCCATCCGCCCGGCTGCACCGAGAACGGCAACCTTCCATATCTTGCTCATTTGTGTGCTCCTTGCGCGACAGTACTTGATGGGCAGG
>JAUMUH010000029.1 GCA_030530765.1 Rothia sp. (in: high G+C Gram-positive bacteria) | reverse complement strand
TCTGCCCGCTGCACCAGCTGCCCAGCACGCTCACCTACCCGCTGCATTAGCTGCCCGTAGGTTAGCCCCTCTAAAGCTGTGCCATCGTCTGAGGGCAGGGAAAAGCCACCGTACACATCGGCATGTGAGCGCACCTCAGCGCAGTAATCGGTCACCCCGGCAGGTAACTGCCCCATAAACCGCATGGCGAGCGGCCCCCGGTCAAGAATGACCGGGTACTCAGCTGCTGATACCGCTACCTCGTCGGGTGAAAAAGATACTTGGACTTGGGTGTTCTGCCCCTCAGCATCGAAGCGAAGCTGAGCGCCGGTGCGAAGCGCAGCCAAGGCCACAATGACGCTGCGCCAGTGCAGTTGCGGGCTTAATACAACTTTTGCTCCGGCGTCCACCTCGCACTCATCGACCAAAAAATTAGCCGACTTGCTCACCCAGTTATCTAGAACTCGCCCAGAAAGCTCAATGCGCTCGCCGGGGCTTGAATACCAAATCAGGGCAGGGGTTTGGCGCTGCTGAAGGTCAGACATAAAAACGGTGAAGTGAGAAGTTGAGAGTGAAGACGTCATACCCCCCACTGTAGCGCCGGGTGAAACCGGCCTCAAAGCTTTACCTTGCATATAAATCAGGGCCCATTGCATATACCACAGCGAAACGCAAATTTTTGTGAGAAGATGCGCTCAAAACACATAATTTTTAATCTCAGCTTGACGAAAGGGGTGTTACACGCGTGTAATTAGGTTCAGGGAAATTTTAGAAAGCAGCCCTGCTTGATGCTTGCTCGGTCTATTGAAGCTGAGCACCTGAGCCACCGGTTGCCCATAAAATTTCACAGTGGCAGGTCAGCAACCAAGAGCTGGAACACCACCTGCCTGTATTCAGTCCTGATCGGGATATGAAAGGGAAGACCATGGGCTCATATAGTTACCAGCCTCTCGGTGAAGCCGGGGGCCACACTGATATGACCCAGCACCACAATATGCACTCCGCCCAGTACCTTGAACAGCAAGCAACCGCTTTTCTCAACACCGCAGGCAGAAGCCGGGCGCGGTCAGCGCCTTCGGCAAAAACCACCCTTGCCGCCTCACACGACGATGAAGCCCTATCGCTGTGGCAGCAGGCAGCCGGTATTTACAGCACGGACGGTGATGAAGGCGAACTCTCCTGGCAGGCTGATGCCTTGTGCGCACAGACTGACCCAGAAGCCTTCTTCCCAGAGAAGGGCGGCTCGACCCGAGACGCTAAGCGCGTGTGTAATGAATGCCCTGTCCGGGAGGCATGCCTAGAATATGCCATGGAAAACGATGAGCGATTCGGTATTTGGGGTGGGCTGTCAGAGCGTGAACGCCGCCGTCTTCGCAAGCAAGCTAGCTAAGAAAGAAGGGCTTGACCATGGCAACTAGCCGTCAGTGCTCACGCCAAACCTGCCAGCGTGAAGCTGTCTTCACCCTGACCTATGCTTACTCTGATTCAACCGCCGTTATAGGTGCGCTGTCGGTGCACCGTGAGCCCCACGCCTATGACCTGTGTGAGTTCCATGCTGACCGCTTGACCGCCCCCCAGGGGTGGAAGGTGGTGCGGGTGGACGGCGGTGCGCGTCCGGTTGAAGCTGAACCAGAAGAGGGCGCCCCAGAGGCCTACCCGCCTTTGCGTAGCCTGAACTAAACCGGGGTCACCCTGAGCCTAAGCGAGTTGCCTGAACGGTAGCTCGCTTTTTATGTGCGGCTGCACCTGTTTGGTTGGTGCTGGGTAAAAATCGCGCTATGTTTTATCGTGAGCATCAGATAAGATTTTACGAGCGTACTTTCGTATGCTCGCACCCGTTGATACTCGCATCTCCCCCGTAAAAATTTAAGGAAGTACATTTCAGTGGCCCACACTCACGCCAGCACCGCTCGCGGTGCCTATACTCGCCGCTCTTTTGTCACTGTTGGAGCTTTGGGTAGCCTCACTCTTGCTGCTTGCTCGTCGGGTACTGACGCTGCTGTTACCGAGCCGTCAGCTCCCGCAAGTTCCAGCACGCCTACGCCCACCCCTAGCCCTAGCTCCGCAAAGCCCTTTGAAGGCACCGTTGAGGTGCTACCCCTTGCAGATGCGGTTGAGGTAAACCCCCTGGAGCGGGTGCGGGTCACTACCGCAGACTCTACTCTCACCAAGGTCACGGTGACGACGGTTGAGGGCGAAGAGCTACCCGGTGCCCTTGCTGAGGACGGCAAGAGCTGGGAATCAACAGAAAACATGCTCTTTCAGCGCACTTACACCGTCACCTGGGAAGCTACAGACGCTGGGGAAGCTACCGGGGCAGGCGAAAGTATTTTTAGCACCGTATCAGCTGCCTATGAAGCTGATGCGATTATGAACATTGAAGACGGTGCCACCTACGGTATCGGTCAGATTTTGCAGTTTAACTTTTCAGAGCCCGTGCTGAACAAAGCAGAGGTAGAAAAACATATCACCGTCACCGGCGGTGGGGATCAGCCAGGTGCTTTCCGCTGGTACAGCGATTACATGGTGCGTTACCGCCCCCAAGATAAGTGGGCAACAAACTCAACTTATAAAGTTACCGTTGATATCTTTGGCCTTGATATAGGTAACGGGATGATTGGTAACCACACCACCACCCGCACCTTCCACACCTGGAACAAGCGATACGCCCTGGCGGATGACAACACCAAGACCATCAAGATTTATATTGACGATAAGCTGGTGCGCGAAAACGCTATCACTTTGGGTAACGCTGAATGGCCCTCGGTGGTTGGCCAGCTCCCCATCATCGAAAAGGCTGAAAGCTACTACTTCAACCCCAGCTCTCTTGACCTTGAACCGGATGACCCCCACTACTACGAACCCTTCTGGGCTTCGTGGACATCACGCCTCACCAACGGTGGAGTTTTTGTGCACCAGGCGCTGCCTACCGCATGGAGCTCAGTTGGTGTAGCGAATGTGTCGCACGGCTGCATCGGCATGCTACCTGAGGATGTTAAATTCTTCTACGACACCTTCGGTGTGGGCGATATTGTTGAAACCGTCAATACCGGCTACCCCCAGGCAGACCCGGACGACGGCTATGGCGACTGGAATATTCCCTTTGAGCACTACCGCGATTCTAACTGGCGAGGTAACTGGTAGACCGTCACCGCTGCTTTGGCTCCTGCCCACATAAAAGTGGGCAGGAGCCTTTTGCTGCCGGTACAATACAGTGGGTACCTACAAGGAGATAAAACCGTGACCAAGCAGCCACAGAACGCCCAAGATACAGACCGGGAATGGGATAAACTTTCACCCGCTATTTCCTCACCCACAGCAGATTCGCTACTTTCTGCCCGCCGTCAAGAAAGCAGCGCGCAGGCTGGCAACCCCGCCAATAGCACCGCTTCCCCTTGGGACACACCGGAGCCAGCGCCCACTGACGCTGCCGCTACTACCTCACAGACGCAGGGAAGGGACGGCGAGGAGGCAGAAGAAACCCAGGCCGCTGAGGAGCAAAGAGAGGCTGAGACTCATCAGGAGCAGGGTGTCACTCAGTCAGAAAAAAGTATTCTGGATGTTGAAGATGAGGCAAGCGAACGTGCTGAAGCTCGCGAAGCTGCTGTCGAAGACCGCCCCCGCTGGTTGGGCTTCCGCAGATTGCTGATCACCCTTACCGTGCCCCTTGTCACCCTCATGGTTGCGGTGCGTTTAGCTGCCACCAACGCCTTCCTCTGGTTTGAATACCACCGCCCCGGCTTCCCGGCAGATACCTACGGTTTTGACACCCAAGAGCGCCTACGGCTGGGGTCCTACGGGCTGGACTACATCTTCAATTTCGCCCCCCACACCTACCTGGCAGACATTCAAACCGGGGGAGCCACCGCATTTTTAGCCAGCGAAGTTGAACACATGACCGACGTCAAACGGGTCATGCTGGTTAGCCTAGCCTGCACCGCTCTTCTGCTTTTGACAGCCCTGGTCGCCAGTAAAAGCCTGCGCATGCGCGCCCCAGGCGCAATCCGTTCCAGCCTCTTTAACGGTGCCTGGCTCACCCTGGCGCTCATCGTGGCGCTGGGTATCATCGGTCTGGTGGGGTGGGAGCCTCTCTTTACTGCCTTCCACCAGCTCTTCTTCCCCCAAGGCAACTGGCAGTTCCGCATGTCAGATACCCTCATTCGCCTCTACCCGCCCCAGTTCTGGGTGGATGCTGCGCTTCTGGTAGCTACCGCCACCGTGCTACTTACGCTCACCCTACTGGCACTCACCTGGCCCACCTCATACCGTAAGCAACTAGCCCTCAAACGCCGCGCCGAGCGCCTAGAACTCAAGAAGCTACTGAGCAAATAGGCTCTAAATCCAGGCGTCAAACCACATACGGGCACGCCACTGCTCATAGGGCACGGTCTCAGCGGTCCAGATGGGCCAGAAGTAGATTGAAACGAGCAGGGCAAAGACCACAAAAAGCCCCACCACAGCAAGCCCCACACGGCGGCGGCGGGTACCCTCGCCCCGCCGTCCTAGGGCGAGCCCCAGCACCCCTGCCAGTATCAGAATGAGGTAGGGCTCAAAAGAGAGGGCATAGAAGTAGAACATGGTGCGCTGGGGGTAGGCAAACCAGGGGAAGTAGCCCACCGCAAAGACCATAAAGAGCGCACCGAACCGCCAGTCGCGGCGCACAAGAAAGAGCAAAAGAGCAAAAACCGCCACGATAATGAAAGACCACCAAATCAGCGGGTTACCGATGTTGAGCACCGCCTGCGAGCAGTGATCAACGGTGCAGCCGTTTTCACCCAGTTTGGGGGACTCGTAATAGTAGCTGGTTGGCCTACCCAGAATCAGCCACTGACCGGCTGAAGCCTGATACGTGTGGGGTGAATCTAGCCCGGCGTGGAAGGTGTAGGCGGAACGGTGGTACTCCCACAGCGAGCGCAGCGGATCAGGTAACCAGGTCAGCCCCTCACCGGGGTGCTCTGCCGCCCAGGAACGGTCATAGGCGCTATCTGAGAGGAACCAGCCTGCCCAGGTTGCCAAGTAGGTGAGCAGACCTGTGCCGATGAAGGCGAAGAAAGCAAAGATACCGTCGCGTAATAAACCTGAGATGTACCAGCGCCTGATACCTGCGATACGGCGGGCATTGGCGTCCCAGAAAACCGTCATGAGACCAAAAATGGCGATGAAGAAAAGGGCGTTCCATTTGACGCCTACGGCAAGACCGGCGCAGATACCGGCGATAAGCCGCCAGTACCGAATGCCCAGGGCAGGGCCGTAGAGCATAAAAGCATCGGTTGGGGAGCCCCCGTTAGCGGCAGCGTGGGCAGCAATTTTACGGGCAAGGGTACGCCGCCCCTGGTAGCGATCTAAGAGGAGCGCGACAAAGGTGGCAAGTAGCCAGAACATGAGAAAGATATCGAGCAGGGCAAAGCGGGACTGCACAAAGTGAAGACCGTCAATAGACAGCAGTAGACCTGCTAGGGAGGCAACGGTGACCGAGCGGAAGAGCAACCAGGCAGCTAGCATCACTAAACCAACGGACAGGGTGCCAGTTAGGGCAGCAGCAAAGCGCCAGCCAAAGGGGTTATCGTCCCCAAAGATTGCCATACCAAAGGCAATCATCCACTTACCAACCGGCGGGTGAACCACATACTCAGGGGTGTCGAGAATACCGCTGGGGTTACCAGCGACAAAGGTTGCATTAGCCCCTTTATCCCAGTTACGCTCGTAACCAAAATGTAGCAGGGAGTAGGCGTCCTTGGCGTAGTAGGTCTCATCAAAAACGATGGCGTTAGGGTCAGCCAGGTTCACAAAGCGCAGCAGCCCTGCTAAGGCTAAGACCAGAAGAGGCGCAACCCAACCATAGCGCGGCAGTGGAGTGTACTGTACCGCTAGGCGGGCGCGGATCGCTGCTTCTTCAAACGCGGCGGTCAGCGTTGAAACGGCTGTGGGGTGGCTGATATCCTTGGTCTTCACCCGTCCTATGCTAGTAGACCTGCCCATATCTTGCCGCTGTTTACACGGGTTTTGGGCGGTGAGCCTGCTCTAAACGCCCGTAGTAGGCTAGAGGCATGATGAGTGCGCATGATGATTTTGAGCAAGTAGGGGCAATTGATGGGGCAGCCCAGGTGCCTGCCGGTGGGGCACTGGTACTGGGCGGCACCCCCATCGGCAATTTGCAGGACGCTTCGCCCCGCCTGCGCGCTGCCCTGGCGAGTGCCGACGTCCTGGCGGTAGAAGATACCCGCACCCTGCGCCGTCTTGCCGCAGGTCTCGGGGTTCAGGTGCGTGGGAGGGTGCTGGTTAACCACGATCACAATGAGTCTGAGCGGGCGGCACAGATTGTAGATGCTGTTGCCGCAGGGCAGACTGTGCTACTCATGTCTGATGCCGGTATGCCCGCGGTCTCTGACCCTGGCTATGTGGCCGCTGCCGCTGTGGCTGAGGCTGGGCTGCCGGTGACCACCGTGCCGGGGCCTTCAGCTGTGGTGACGGCGCTTGCGGTTTCTGGTCTGCCGTCTGGGCGGTTTACGTTTGAGGGGTTCTTGGCGCGTAAGGGCTCTGACCGCTCCCGCCTGCTGACTGCCCTAGCGGCTGAAGAACGCACCATGGTTTTCTACGAATCCCCCCACCGCACCGCTGCTACTCTGGCGGATTTTGCCCAGGTTTTTGGGGCAGAGCGCCGGGCGGCCGTTTGCCGGGAGCTGACCAAGAAATTTGAGGAGGTTGCTCGCGGGTCGTTGAGTGAACTGGTGAGCTGGGCTGAGGCTAAGGAGCTGAGGGGTGAAATTGCTATCGTGGTGCAGGGTGCTGAGGCCCCAGAAGCACAGTCAGCTGAGAGTCTGGTTGACCTCGTGCTAGAGCTGGTGGACGGCGGGGTTCGGCTCAAAACCGCCTGTGCCCAGGTGGCTGAAGCTCAGGGGGTTTCTAAGCGTGAGCTCTATGAGGCAGTGCTGGCAGCGCGTTCTAGCTAGAAGAAACTGGTCGATGAGATGTTGGGGCGCATATATCGTTTTGTTGCTGACCAGCGGAGCAACCTGCTGTCCTTTGGCAGTGTTGAGAAAGTATTCAACAGCTGCTGATGCTCGTGCTTTCATCTCAAGGCTTAGCTCATGAGGAACTTTGCGTATTTGTAGGGTAGTGGTTGGGCTATTTTCGTAGGTGGTGAAATGTGTTGTCATGTTCAAAGCCTAGAGTTCATGCAATGGCTATGCAATGGGTTTGGTAGATTTGTAGGTGGTCTCTGTAGCGTTTGAGAAGAGGTCAAGATGTGCACCAATGACTACAACCTGAGCAGTGAAGAACTGGCAGAACTCGCCGCCCATTTTGCCTCAGCCCTGCCTTCTCAGGCGGAGCTGACGTCCTCAATATTCGAGGTACCTGAAACCATTGTTGAGGGTGACGTTCCCCCTGCTTACCGGGCAGAACGCTATTCAACCGAGGGTGAAGAAAGCGGGGAGGGCACCCGCCGACGCTCAACCGAAGGGCAGGACGGGCGCCGCCGCAACCTGGTTTTCCCGCCTGCACCCGCACCGCTACCCTACGCCATTGTTGATAACCACACCCACATGGATTTGCTCGATGGTGAGGTAGCTATTACCGCCCGTGATGCCCTCGATACCGGTGAAGCATTGGGCATTGGCGCCATTGTGCAGGTGGGCTGTGACGTGCCGTCTTCTCTGTATGCGGTGCGTGCTGCCCAAGCTGACCACAGGGTGCTGGCAGCCGTTGCCTTGCACCCCAATGAGGCGCCCAAGCTAGAAGAAGCCGGGCAGCTGGGTGCAGCCCTTGAGGTAATTGAAGCGCTGGCAGCTGAACCGCGCGTGCGGGCGCTGGGCGAGACCGGTCTAGATTATTTTCGCACCGGTGAGGGCGGTGTGGAGGCCCAGCAGCGCTCCTTCCGTGAGCACATTCGCATAGCAAAAAAGTACGGTAAGGCGCTGCAAATTCACGACCGGGACGCCCACCAGGACGTAGTGCGCATCCTGCGTGAGGAGGGGGCACCTGAAACAGTTGTTTTTCACTGCTACTCTGGGGACGCTGAACTGGCACAGATCTGTAATGAAGAGGGCTGGTACATGAGCTTTTCAGGTACCGTCACCTTCAAGAATTCGCTGGGTGTCCAGGAGTCCTTGCGGTTAGCTCGTCGGGAGCTAATTCTGGCAGAAACCGATGCTCCTTTCTTGACCCCGCACCCCTTCCGTGGCCGTCCCAACGCCTCGTACATGACCAACTACACCGTGCGATTTATGGCGGGGCATTTGGGGGTAGAGCTGCAGGAACTCTGCCGGGACATTCGCGCTAATTCCTTAGCAGCCTACGGCAGTTGGGGGATTGATGGCTTTTAAAGCTTTCTGCAGTGTTCCCTGCCAGTAAGCCACCTCTAGCGGGTAGGTGTCAATGGGCGAGCCGGGTAAGGCTTGCGCTCTTGCACCACGGGCACCAGCAGGTAAGCAACCGCCCACACCACAGGCAGGGCGTGCATCAGCCCCAGGGGCAGGGGCCATTCAGCGGTTCCCCACGTGGGCCCACCGAACCAGACGGCAAAGGGCATAGCAAACAGCAAGGTGCCCGTTGCGGCTAAATACAGGTAAGCCTTGCTACCGCTACGCCAACCGTAGACGGCGCTAAAGAGTAAAAAGGTCACCAGCCAGACCCAGTGGTGGGTCCACGAAATAGGGGAAAGCAGCAGCCCCAAGGTTGCCACTGCGCTCACTGCCCCCAGATGCTGCTGACGGGCAGAAAGCCGGCGAACTGCCAGGTAGGTCAGGGCGAGTACCGCTAGCGCTGAGAGAGCGAAGAACACCCCTGCCACCTCGCCCGGTAGAACCATCGAAAAGCTGCCAAGCAGGTTGTAGTTGAGCGCCCCCGTAATGCTGCCAACCCGGTCTGACTCAAAGATTTTTTGCGTAAAAAATTCCAGGGTACGCTGTGGCATCACAGCGAAACTAAGACCGATACCGGCAAGACCGGCACCTACAAACCGGACCAGTGACTTCCAGTCCCTCACTGCCAAGAAGTAGATACCAAAGATAGCGGGGGTCATTTTGATACTCGCAGCTAGAGCCATGAGCACACCGTGCCAGCGGGTACCGCGCAGGTAAATCACATCGGTGAGGATCAACACGACCAAGAAAAGATTAATTTGCCCCAGCTCCATATTGAAGCTGATGGGGAAGAGCGTGAGAAAGAGCGGGGCCAGCCAGAGCGCTGCCGCAAGGGCAAGCCGGGCGCTGACGTCTAGACCGCGCAGGCTCAGAAAAGCAAGAAGGACGAGGGCAGCGATATTGAGGCAGAGAAAAATGGGGCCTGCGGTAGTAGCATCGGTGAGCACAACAAAGGGGGCAAAGACCAAAGCAGCAAGGGGCGGGTAGGTGAAACCGTAGATTTCTTCAGGCGGAAGTGCCCAGTTGTAGAGGTCGCCGGTTTCAAGCCAGTGAGCAACTGCCCCGTAGTAGACGTTGAGGTCAAAGAAGCTGTGCGGCGCAATCTGGTCATCCCAGAGAAAGGGGTAGGCACTGATAAAGGTCAGCAGCAGGGCAGTAGCAATGCCCAGGGGGCTGGCAAGTGCAGCGGTGAGGGCGTTGGTAGGGTGAGCCCGGGGCGCTTCTGCGCCTGCGCTACCTGTTGGTGACGGTGTGCTACTCATGGTGCCCCTTTTAGTGTGGCTAACTGATGCTGGTACAAGAGAAAAGTTTACCTAAGGGTGCTCTTGGTAAACTGGTGCCGTGACTGAATTACCCGCCACTGATGCGCTGCCCCTGCTGGGTCCCCAAGAAATTCTTGAACTTGCCGATATGCTCGGCATCCGCCCCACCAAGACCCTGGGGCAGAATTTTGTGATTGACCCCAACACTATTCGCCGTATCATTTCGGTGGCAGAGATTAGCCCGGATGAAACGGTGCTAGAGGTAGGCCCGGGTTTGGGATCTTTGACCCTGGGTATTTTGGACGCTGCCAAGGACATGGTTGCTGTAGAGATTGACCCGCCTCTAGCTCAGCAACTACCGGCAACCATCGCGAAGATGCGCCCCGGCGCTGAAGACCGCATTGACGTTCTGCTATCGGATGCCATGAAGGTCACCGAGCTACCCAAGACCCCCACCGCCCTGGTCGCTAACCTGCCCTATAACGTTGCTGTTCCTGTGCTGCTGCATATGTTTGCTACCTTCCCCTCCATTGAGCACGCTTTGGTGATGGTGCAAGACGAGGTTGCCGATCGTTTGGCTGCCAAGCCCGGCTCTAAGATTTACGGGGTGCCCAGCGTGAAAGCTAACTGGTTTGCAGAGGTTTCTAAGGCGGGGGTTATCGGCACCAACGTTTTTTGGCCAGCACCCAAGATTAAGTCTGGTCTGGTCGCCTTCAAGCGCCGCGAACAATTGCTCACCGATATACCCCGTGAAGAAGTGTTCACCATTATTGATGCTGCCTTTGCCCAGCGTCGTAAGACCCTGCGGGCAGCCCTTTCGGGGTGGGCTGGTTCTGGTGCCGGTGCTGAGGAGATTTTGAACCGGGCAGGTATTGCCCCTAACGAGCGCGGTGAGAAGTTAGATATTCACGGGTACATTCGTATTGCAGAAGCTGCCCGCCAGGTAGCGGGGGAGGTCTAATGTTGCCTCTGACGGTATCTGCTACCGCCCCCGGGAAAGTCAATCTTTATTTTGCTGTGGGCCCGGTTAAGCCCGATGGCTATCATGATGTGGCTTCGCTATATGCTGCTGTTGATATCTTTGAGACCGTGACCATTAGCGAAACCGATACCCCCGGAATTGCCCAGAGCATGAGCGTGGTAGCAGGTTCCTTGGTTGACCAGCTCATGCAGGCAGGGCACTTCGACCCTGCCTCTGTGCCACTGAACGAGAGCAACCTTGCCTACCGGGGTGCGCTCGCGGTGTTGACTGAGGCTGGTTTGACGGCGCAGGACGTTAGTTTGCAGCTTCATATTGATAAGGCTGTTCCGGTTGCCGGTGGTATGGGCGGTGGATCTGCTGATGCTGCTGCCGCAATGAAGGCAACGAACGCCTATCTGGTAGAGAGTGGACGTTTGGCCCAACACGTGCCGCAAGAACGTCTGCTGGAGCTTGCTGCACCTCTGGGCGCGGACGTCCCCTTCGCCCTACTTGGCGGTTTAGCAGTGGGGGAGGGCATAGGCGATAAGCTAACCCCCATTTCCTTACCCTCAGGTATCGAGCCGCTGCGGCTCGTCCTATCAGCTTCACCGATTGGTCTTTCAACCCCCGCCGTCTTCAAAGAACTGGATGCCGGGCGTCAGCGAGGCACCTACCCCGAGGCCGGCGAGCTCAAGGTCCCTGAGGCGCTGATTGGTGCTCTGACCAGTACCGGTAGCCACCGTGCCCAAACGGTTGCCCGCCTCTTGCGCAACGATTTAGCTGCTCCTGCCGCTGCCCTTCACCCCGATGTGCAACAGCGCCTGGATACCGGGCTCGGGGCAGGGGAGCTGGCAGGGTTTGTGTCGGGCTCAGGCCCTACTGTGGGCTTTATTGTCGGCGACTTGGTGTTTGAGTCACCAGCTGGGCACACCGTGATGTGCTCGCTGTCTAGCTAGCGGGCCGCTCAAAGGGGCTGGTTCGGGGGAACTTGGCGGTCAAGATGTCTGTGATGCGTTGGCGTAGCTGGGGGGTCATTACGACATCTTCGCTGTCATTAATGCAGATGGACTTGGTGCGGGGTCTTCTGAGCACCTGTGGTAGCTGCTCAGCCCAGGCAGCTGAGGTATAAAGACCAAAGTCAAAGTGTTGGGGCTCAAAGTTATCGGTTTCAATTTCCCAGTACATGACCAGCCAGCTAATGACGTCCCTGGGGTCGCGGAAGGGACGCCGGCAGGTCTCATCGAGGGCATCGTGTTCTGCCTGCCAAATCGCCTCAATGGTGCTCTTACGCATGGGCAGGGCAACATGGTAGGCGTAGTACCCCGGTATGTAGGGCAAAGAGCGGTATAAAAGATTCTTGAGGTAGGGCTTGCCGTTGGCAGGGCTAAAAAACTTTCGGGGCGATATTTTTTGGGCTACCCGCTGACCAAAGTGCTTATTGGCAAGAATGAGGGCGGGCATAATCATGGGGGAAAAATCATCCGGGATAACCGGTCGGTAGATGGCCGGGACTTTTACCTTCTTGCCAACAAAGAAGTCCTGGGGGTTAACGGGCTGGGTGAGCAACATATCATCGTTGAAGTAGATAAAGTGTTCAGAGAGCCCCGGGATCTTGTGGAGGAACCACTCTAGGGTGGTTGATTTGAAGACCGGCTGGTATTCGGTAGGGACGATGTCGTCCTGGTCTATCAGGGTCAGCTTGGGGTGAGAGGTGTTGAGCCAGGTGGGCGATTGCCCCGGGGTGACCAGAAAGATTTTTCTGACCCAGGGGGCGTAAGCGTCAATCGATCGCAGAGCAAATTTCAGCAGACCGATATCCCGGTAGCGGGATTCGTGGTTTAAGCCGGTGGAGCGAATACCTTCTCGTTGAGCTGTTTCTGCTCTCTGGGCTAGCCAGGCGGGGTCAGAACCATCAACCCAACTAAGTACGATATCTATAGGTTGCTGGGCGAGTGTTTGCAAGCGTCCCCCTATGTCCGATAGGTTTAGCAGGTAGCCTGCTAATAAAGTGATGGCAAAAGTTTTTTGGGGGAATTACCATTGTACCTGATATCGGTCATTGTACCTGTGTATAACGTAGAGCAGTATCTCCCTGAATGTCTCGAAAGTCTGCTGAATCAGACCTATAAAAACCTTGATATTGTGTTGATTGATGATGGTTCTACAGACGGCTCAACAAAGCTCTTAGATGCTTACCTCTCTGACCCCAGAGTAAGGGTGTTTCGGCAAGAAAACGCAGGTTTAAGTGCAGCTCGGAATACGGGTTTGGCACATTCTCACGGTGATTATATTTATTTTCTTGATAGTGATGACCGGCTTAAGCCTGATGCCATTGAACGGCTTTACCGTGAGGTGGAACAGCACGGTGAGGTTGCGGTGGTCTCTGGGCAATTTAGCAGTATTGGAGTGGCGGGTGAGAAAGTATTTGAACACTTTTTTACCTTGCCACCGCAGTATATCCTGCCAAAAGACGGGGTGATGAGCGGCGCTGAAGCATTTGAGCTGTATATCACCAGTAAAACTATTTATAGCCAGCCGTATATTACAAACCAGGTCTACGGGAAATTATGGCGGCGGGATACCTTCTACAACTTTACTTTTCCGAACACCCACTACGAGGACTTAGCAACGACTTACCTGCTGTTACACCGCGCTGATCGGGTAGTGGTAACCGATGAGAAGGGCTATGAGTACCGGCACCGCCTGGGCAGCATCATGAATAGCGGGGTGCCTGATTATCTGGTAGAGCTCTTGCCTATCTGGCAAGATATTTTGAGTTTTACTCGCCAAACCTACCCTAGCCTCGTGCCGGCAGCAGCCTATCGCGCCTATATCGAACTGATGCAATGGAGCCTAACCCGCCTACCGTGGAGGCACCCTCTTGCCCGGCAGTTTTACAAGGAAGCGATACAGTATAGGCAGGAGGCAGAAAAATACTCAGGCCAGCAGTGGCAGCTGATGCTAGAAGGACGATTGGGTTACCGGCTTGCGCGCGCTAAGCGGGGGCTGCTGAAAAACCTGAGACAGCTGTCCCATAGACTGCGAGAGCTGCGCTGAGGGAGCCATTACAGTGCCAGAGGTAGGTAAGCTAAACAGTGAGTCTGTAGGCTAGTCTGTGAGCCGCTGGCAGAATAGGGCCAGTTCTCATCAAGCAAGGTCGGTGGCATAAGCGTGGCTTACTGAGCGGTAAGCCCAATGTGTAAAGGGAAGAATGTTTAAAGATCTGAGGAATCTACTGTATCTTGTAGATTTTCCCATCACGTTAAAGCTTGTTTTCTCAGTGATAGGCGCCTTCGCTGTGTCCTTGTTTGAGATGGCAGGTGTACTGGCAACCTACCCTTTGCTCCTTGTTGCCTCAGGGCAGAGCATAGACACCGGAGCCCTGGGTGAGATCAACCGTTTTCTGGGGGCCGGTAGCAGACAGCAGCTCATTATCTACCTTGCGCTCATCGTTGTTTCTGCCTTCTTGCTCAAGAGCTTACTGACGATTGCCTTCCGTTGGTGGCAGCTGGGTTTTATTCAGCAGCTAGAGCTCAACGCCCGCACCAACTTACTGGGGTACTACCTTGACTCGCCCTACATCCTCCACAAGGGGAGGGAACTACCTAAGATTCATACCAACTTGGTAACAGCCGTCAACCAGGCATTTAGCCAGACGGTTCTTGGGTTGCTTAGCCTTGCAACAAGTGCTTTGACCGTTGTCCTTATGGTTCTGGTCATTTTCTTTGTCTCACCTATCATTGCGCTTGCCTCCCTGATTCTCTTTGTCGGTGTGGGCTACCTGGTTCCTGCCATCTTAAAGAAGCGTTTTACCGATCTGAGCCTACAGTTGAATGAGGCTGATCGGGTGTCCTGGTTCGCCTCAATGCCTGCCCTTCAGGCATTTAGAGAGATGCGTTTATTCGGTGTAGCTGATGAATTTAAAAAACGCTATGCAAAAGGTGCCCTTATCAGGGCAAATGCTAATAAACGTATATCTATTTACAATGAGCTACCCAAGCACATCATAGAAATTACATTCGTTATTGGTATAGCTCTGCTGGCAACCTTACTGTTCACAACCCAAGACCAGGCAACCGCTGTTGCCACCATGGGCGTATTTACTATTGCCGCTGTTCGAGTGATGCCAGCTGTCACAGCAGGCATGGCCTCCCTTAACCAGGTGAGGGCAGGGTCTGCCGGGGTAAGCCTGCTCAATCAGGAAATTCAGGTATTTCAAGCATCAGAGCACTTCTCAAAGATCCCTAGCAGCGGTCATGTCTTTGAAGGGGACATCGAGTTAAAAAATCTTACGTTTTCGTATTCCCCGGCAGAGAAGCCAGTGCTCAATAACATCAACTTGACGATACCAGCTGAAAAAACGGTTGCCTTCGTGGGTGCCAGCGGCTCTGGAAAATCAACGATTATTGACCTGGTGCTGGGGATGATGCGCGCTGACCAGGGGGAGGTACTCTGCGGTGGTACCCCAATTTTTGATGACATTCGTTCCTGGCAAACAAGCCTGGGCGTGGTTCCGCAGTCTGTTTATGTTTTGCCGGGCGACCTGCGGCGTAATGTTGCCTTTGGTTTGCCGGATGAAGAGATTGACGATGAGAGGGTTTTAGAGGCTCTGCACCATGCTGAGCTGACCGAACTCGTTGAAACCCTGCCTCATGGCATCCGGGAAGACCTGGGGCAAGATGGTGGCCGCCTTTCTGGCGGGCAGCGGCAACGGTTAGGCATTGCCCGTGCCCTGTACCGCAAGCCAAGCCTGCTGGTTCTAGATGAGGCAACATCAGCTCTAGATAATAAGACAGAATATAAGATCACTCAGACGATTGAAGAGCTATCGGGTACCATGACCATTCTCATCGTTGCTCACCGCCTCTCAACCATCAAGAAAGCAGATGTCATCTGCTATATGCAGGGCGGGGAAATCGTGGGGCAGGGGAACTTCTCTGAACTCACCTCAATGATCCCAGAGTTTAAAGAGCTAGTGGAGCTGGGGAAGCTATGACGCACCACAGGGTTGTAATTGTATCGGTTGAGGTGCCCAAGCCTCAGCCGACCAGCGCTGGCGAACGGTTGATTAAAGAACTGTATGATGCCTTAGAGGGCATGGGGAAGAACCCCATTGTGCTGGCCCCTAAGCCTGCTCACGGGCAGGAGTCTGCTTACCGTGCACAGCATCACTGGGTTGATATTGCGCCCCGCACACGATACTTGCAAAAGGCTCGTTCACGTTTTGGCACGTGGACGCCCAACCTAGAATTTCTGCACAGCCTCAAAGCCGATAGCTATGCCATGAAACTCTTGCAGGAAGCAGAAACCATTGATTTGCAGTGGTCCAGTAACCTTCTGCTGGCACCCTTTATCCGCCACCTGAACCCTGCTGCTACCCTGGTGGGCACCTTTCACGATATTAGCCCGCAGCGTTTTATGAGGCGGGCTCGGTTAGAGCACAATAGGTTGAAAGCTGCGGTGTGGGGTGCCCACGCACGGCTATCTGCCTGCCTTGAATATGCAGCGGTGGGGGCCCTAGATCATATTGTCGTTCTGTCTGATAAAGACGGTTCTCTGCTGGAGCTGAGGTCATCTGACGCTGACAAAGTAGAAGTAATCCGCCCCCCTGCCTACCTGAGGAGCCAGCCCATAGCTCGGTCTCCACAGCCGGCTCAGCTGCTGTTTGTGGGTACCATGTACCGTTGGGAAAACCACGAGGCAGTGCAATGGTTTATTGCAGAGATTCTGCCCAAGATTTGGTTGAAGCACCCAGAAGTCACCCTTAAGGTGGTGGGGGAAAGCCCATCGGCTGATATTGTGGCGCTTGGCTCTGATGAGCGTATTACCTTCA
>JAUMUH010000028.1:6790-16600 GCA_030530765.1 Rothia sp. (in: high G+C Gram-positive bacteria) | reverse complement strand
GCGGCAATCGCTTCTTCCTTCTCACCGCGCAATTTAGCGATACGCTCTTCGAGAATCTTAATCTCGGGCGGGGCGGTCATACGCTTGATACGCAGGCGGGCACCCGCCTCATCAATCAGGTCAACCGCCTTATCGGGCAAGAAGCGGTCAGAGATGTAACGGTGCGCCAGATTGACAGCGGTCTCCAAAGCCTCATCAGAGATAGTGACTCGGTGGTGAGCCTCGTACTTATCACGCAAACCCTTAAGAATCTCAACAGCCATCTCAGGGGCAGGCTCATCAACCTGAATGGGCTGGAAACGGCGCTCTAGAGCGGGGTCCTTCTCAATGTGCTTGCGGTACTCATCAAGGGTGGTTGCACCAATGGTCTGCAACTCGCCGCGGGCCAGCATGGGCTTCAAAATAGAGGCAGCATCAATAGCACCCTCAGCAGCACCGGCACCCACCAGGGTGTGAATCTCATCAATGAAGAGAATGATGTCCCCGCGGTTGCGAATCTCTTTCAGCACCTTCTTCATGCGCTCTTCAAAGTCGCCGCGGTACCGAGAACCAGCCACCATAGACCCCAAATCAAGGGTGTACAGGTGCTTATCCTTCAGAGTCTCAGGCACATCCCCGTGCACAATAGCCTGCGCCAAACCCTCAGCCACAGCGGTCTTACCCACACCGGGCTCACCGATCAGAACCGGGTTGTTCTTGGTACGGCGAGAGAGCACCTGCATCACGCGCTCCATCTCCTTATGCCTACCAATGACGGGGTCAAGCTTACCCTCACGCGCAGCAGCAGACAGATTACGCCCAAACTGGTCAAGAATGGCTGAACCGGCAGGGGTACCCTCACGGGAATTACCCGCACCAACACCGGCAGTCTCCCTGCCGCCGTCCTTGCCACCATTACCGGGGTAGCCAGAAATCAGATCCATCACGGTCTGGCGAACCTTAGCAGGCTCAGCACCCAGCTTAGACAAAATCTGGTTAGCCACACCCTCATTAGCGCGCACCATACCAAGCAAAATATGCTCAGTGCCAATGTACCCGTGGTTAAGCTGAATAGCCTCGCGCATAGACAGCTCAAGAACCTTCTTGGCGCGAGGAGTAAAAGGAATATGACCGCTCGACGCCTGGGGGCCAGAACCAATGATTTCCTGAACCTGCTCCCGCACAGCGGTAAGGTTGACGTTCAGCGACTCAAGCGCGCGAGCAGCGATACCCTCACCCTCGTGAATCAGACCGAGCAGAATATGCTCAGTACCGATGTAGTTGTGGTTGAGCATACGGGCCTCTTCCTGGGCCAGCACAATCACGCGACGAGCGCGGTCGGTAAACCGTTCAAACATTGAACACTCCTTGGAAACGTATTATTACCCAAAAGATTACGCGCCTTTAGACGCGCGCGGGGCACTGTTCGCCAGGGAATGAACTGTGTTCGCCACAGAAAGAATCCCTGCCCACTCACCAGGAAACCCCGATTTACCGAGAGCAAAGACAGAGGTCACCCCAAAGCCAGAAGATACACACCCCCACCCGCAGCAACGATAATTGCTTTTCGGGAAACCCGCCATATCCACCTTTATTTAAAGAGATGGGGGTGGGTTATTCACCAGTGAATAACCCACCCCACAAAGCCCTACAGGGCAAGCTTATTTGTTTTTACCCTTAGCTGCGTAATAGGCATCCTGAATGTCCTGGTGGATACGACCGCGGCTGGAAACATTGTAGCCATTCTGCTGAGCCCAGCTACGAATTGTAGCAATTTCAGGGTTACGCTTAGCAGCAGAAGAAGTGGTGCGTGAACCGGCAGGACGCCCAGCGCCGCGAGCTGCGTGGACGCGGCGACCCTTTGCAGCAAAGGGGCGCACAGCATCACGCAGACGGGCAGCGTTAGCGCTTGACAGGTCAATCTCAAATAAACCACCGTCAAGACCAAAACGTACGGTCTCGTCTGCGGGGCCGCCGTCTAGGTCATCCTCAAGAATGATTTTTACTTTCTGAGCCATTATTTCTCCTCTAAAAACTAATGTCTTCTGATGATGGGAACTGCCCAAGGCACTCAATACTGCTACCCCTGGGAACAGGTAACAATATCTGGGAAACAAGCGCAACTCATGTTCACCTATATCCATCTATAAATATACACACTATTTATAAAGAAAGGAAATGTCTTAAAAATTTTATTCCAGATATAACTACTTTTGGGGACTAGTCCCGAAAGGGTCTTTTGTACCTTTATCCCTTTTAACCGACTCATACCAGGCCTCAGCGTCCCTCTCTACACGCTCACGGGCAGCCCATTCGGTCCGATCAGCCCGGTTCATCCAGCGCAAAATAAAGTAAAGCCCCAAACCAGCGCCAATAGAGGGGAGCAAGCCAATAAAAAATTCCACGTTCATTCTTTCTTTCTTTTGTGTGTTCCGCTCCCACTAATCTACCGCGTCCACAAAAATATCGCCTGCACCAAA
Organism: Rothia sp. (in: high G+C Gram-positive bacteria); assembly: GCA_030530765.1. Classification (GTDB taxonomy): domain Bacteria; phylum Actinomycetota; class Actinomycetes; order Actinomycetales; family Micrococcaceae; genus Rothia. The sequence continues at coordinate 14,141 of JAUMUH010000028.1, read as the reverse complement.
GATGGCTACAGGCTATATTCTAGGTAGCCTTTCAGGCAGGCTTACTCAGCTTCGGGCTTCATCAGCGGGAAGAGGATAGTCTCACGAATACCCACACCGGTAAAGAGCATAATCAGGCGGTCAATGCCCAACCCCAGGCCACCCATAGGGGGAGCTGCGTGTTCCAATGCTCGCAAGAAATCCTCGTCCAGCTGCATTGCCTCATCATCACCGCCGGCAGCCAGCTTAGACTGCTCGGTCAGGCGCTCACGCTGAATAACAGGGTCAATCAGCTCAGAGAAGGCGGTACCGCGCTCCATGCCACCGATGATGAGATCCCAGGCCTCAATCAGACCGGGCTGGTCGCGGTGCTGGCGAGCCAGGGGCTGAGCGGACGGCGGGTAGTCGTAGACGAAGGTGGGGTTGAGCAGGGTGGGTTCAACAATTTCACCAAAGAGCTCTACGACCAGCTTTTCAGCGTCCCACTTGGGGTCAATCTTGACCTCGTGCTTTTCAGCGATGGTACGCAGTTCATCAGCTGAGGTTTCAGGGGTGATTTCTACACCAACTGCCTCAGACAGGCCAGGGTAGACACCCAGCCACTTCCACTCGGCGGTCAGGTCAATAGTGCCCTTATCGGTTTCAATCTGGTATACACCAACTGCGTCTGCGCAGGTCATGATGATTTCTTTCATGCGCTCAGCCATAACGAACTGGTCAGCGTACACCTCGTAGCACTCTAGGGTGGTGAACTCGGGGCTGTGGGTGGAGTCTACGCCCTCATTGCGGAAGACACGGCCAATTTCGTAAACACGCTCGAGGCCGCCAACTGCCGCGCGCTTGAGAAAGAGCTCGGTTGCGATACGCAGGGTCATGGGCTGGTCAAAGGCGTTCAGGTGGGTGTTGAAGGGGCGTGCCGCCGCACCACCGTGGATCAGCTGCAAAACAGGGGTTTCCAGCTCAATGTAGCCGTGGCCGTTGAGCACATCGCGCACGGTCTGGGTAATCTTGGCGCGCTTAACCACCAGGTCACGGGCCTCCTCGCGCACCATCAAATCAAGGTAGCGCTGGCGCACGCGAGTCTCTTCGTTCAGGTCTGAGTGCAGGTTAGGCATGGGGCGCAGTGCCTTGGACGCCATCTGCCACTCTTCAGCCATGACAGAAAGCTCACCGCGGCGGGAGGAGATAACTTCACCCTTCACAAAGACGTAGTCGCCCAGGTCAACCAGCGCCTTCCAGTCTGCCAGGGCTTCTTCGCCCACACCGGCAAGGGAAATCATTGCCTGGATGCGGGTGCCGTTGCCCTGTTGCAGGGAGGCGAAACAGAGTTTACCGGTATTACGCACAAAGACCACACGGCCGGCGATACCAACGATGTCGCCGGTGGTGTCGTCTGCTTCTAGCTTGTCTTCGTACTTTTCACGAATCTCGGTGATGGTGTGGGTAACAGGCACACCCACGGGGTAGGCTTCACGACCAGAGGCAAGCAGCTTAGCTCGCTTCTCTAGGCGGATCTGCATCTGCTCTGAGACGTCGTTCTTTTCGTTTACGCTGTTCTGTTCAGTCAATGGTTTTACCCGTTCTACGGTTGTTTCGGGGGCTTAGTTAATGTCCATGTTATCGATGAGGCGGGTGGAGCCAACATAGGCTGCCACCAGCGCCAGCCGGCGTGCGTCACCGGTCTGGGGTGCTTCAAAGGTGGTGGGGTCAATAACCTCAAGGTAATCCAGGCGCACACCCTCAGTGGAATTGATAGCCTCCCGCGCCTCGTCAATAGCAGTATCGGTCAGCACACCGGTAATCTGCTTCTCGCGCAGCAGCGCCAGGGTGCGCGAAAGAACCAGCGCCGCTTCACGTTCCTGCTCACTCAGGTACTGGTTGCGGGAGGAAAGCGCCAGCCCGTCGTCCGCACGCACAATGGGCACCGGCTTAATGGTGACATCGTGGTTAAAGTCAGCAACCATACGCTGAATGAGGGCGAGCTGCTGGGCGTCCTTCTGGCCAAAGTAGGCGTTGAGGGTAGCTGCACCAACAAGAGGCTTAAGAATGTTAAAGAACTTGTTCACAACCGTCAGCGCACCGTCAAAGTGACCGGGGCGGGTCTTGCCCTCAAAAAGGTCGCCCAGTTTGCCCGATGAAACGGTGATGCGGGGGTTACCGCCCGGGTACATCTCTTCAGCGGTGGGGGCAAAAATGACGTCTACACCAGCTTCTGCCGCCAGCGCGGCGTCCGCTTCAAGGGTGCGGGGGTACTGATCAAAATCTTCGTTGGGCCCAAACTGCAGGGGGTTTACGAAAATAGACAGCACCACCACATCGTTCTGCTCGCGAGCGCGCCGAATGAGGGTTGCGTGCCCCTGGTGTAGGGCGCCCATGGTGGCAACGTAGCCCACGGTGAGGTGCTTTTTCTTCTGTTCACCTTCAGCGCGGTTTAGCTGTGCTTGCGCCTGGGTGAGCACCAGGTGCATTTCGTTGCCAAGGTCGCTGATGGTGTGTGCAATAGCGGGTTGGCTCGTCACGGTTGTGAGAGTTCCTTTCACTGGTAGACCTCTCTAGTTTACCGTCAAAGCGGCGAGCACACTATTGTACTGGTCTTGGGTGAGCGCTCCGCGGGTGTAGGCGCGTTCTGCGGTAGCGCGGGCTAGTGCCAGGTAGGCGGTCTTAATGTCCTCTGCCTTTTCTTCTGCTGCGAAGCTGGCGAGGGTTTGGGCGTGGGCTGCTACCGTGTGGGCGTCCCCGCGGGCGACGGGGCCGGTGAGCGCATTTTCGCCATTAGCTAGGGCGTTATCTAAGGACGCCTGCAGCAGGGGCTGTAGGTAGCGGGCAGGGTCTTCAATGCCGATGCTGGTGAGAATCTGAAGGCTTTGCCCAGCGATTGTGACCAGGTGGTTTGAGGCGTGAGCGAGAGCAGCGTGGTAGAGGGGGCGGTCGCCTTCTGCGATGTGCACCGGCTCGCCACCCATTTCAACGGCAAGCGCCTGAGCAATAGGCAAAAAGGGCGCGGGGCCGGTGACACCAAAGCTGGTAGTGTGCAGGCGATCAAGGTCAAGGGAAAGGCCGGTGAAGGTCATGGCGGGGTGAATTGCCAGGCAGATAGCACCCTTTTCTTTGGCAGGGGCGAGCACATCGGTGCCGTGCCTGCCGCTGGTATGAATCAGGATCTGCCCCTGCTGCCAGGCGTTTATTTCTGCCAAGCCTTTAACCAGGGAGGGCAGGGCATCATCGGGAACTGCCAGCAGCACCACTTCACTGCGCTCAACAATCTCTGGAATGGGCAGAATCGGGACGCCGGGTAGCAGCGCCTCAGCCCTGGTTTGGGATGCCTCCGATACGGCATGAACACCAATAATGGTGTGGCCAGCTGCTCGCAGGGCAGCCCCCAACACGGCACCCACTTTTCCAGCGCTAATAACACCAATTCCTAAACGGGCAGGCTTCAGAGGGTTCATAGGGCAGCCTTTCAGTTTCTAGGGTGCAGACAGGCTTACCCATTCTACGGCAGAGCTGCTTACCGGCAGCTAGCCGCGCCCCGGCGTCCTAATCTGGGGTAGTGGATAGGCCGTGCCCCGCCGTCCTGACGAAATATGTACGAAAAGCACCTTTTTCTAACCCAGAAAGGTGCTTTTCATGCAATTTTCGTTAGCGGGCAGAACGCACATGATAAAGGAAACGAGCCACTAGAAAGAGAGCGGGAAGCAGCACCGTTATCGCTCCCCCGGCAAGAAAAGAACCCATCATCAGCACCAACAACCCAAGGGTCTTGAGGACGGCGGCAATCGGCTCAATCGGCACGCTCAGCCCCTCAATGGTGGTGATGGTCAGGTCATAGTTGAACTGTGTGGCTGGATCGACCTCCCCCAGCGCAATTGCAAACCCAAACATGAGCCCAGCTGCCACAAGATGCACCGGTAACTGAAAAATCAAAGCCATCCCCAGCACGTACACACCGGTTGCCAGAGCAGAAGCAACAGAGAAGCCCAGCAAGGTGCCAAGGTAGGGCGCGCCCATCCACTGCCGCAGCGCCTGGTTGGCTGCCCACTCCCGTGTAAGCCAGCGGTAAAAGGACGCCGTAGCCCAACTTCCCAGGGCAAGAACCACACCCGCCCCGGCAGCGCCGAAACCCACGCCGAGGAAAATAGCAAAAGGCAGGGTCACCAGAAAGGTGAGCAGAAGGGGCAGCAGGCTATCGGCAAGTGCTGCCAAAGACAGCTTGACGGCTGAAGCTGATGTAACCCTGCGACGGTAGCGCACACTCGAAGAACCAAAGTAGCGGTAGCCCTCAGCCCCACCTACATTGCGCAGAGCATACAGCAGCACAGAGCTCCGCCCGTAAGCGGTCACCGCGTCCTTCCATTCCAGGGCAATACCCACCCGTGCAAACGAAAGGCAGAGGGAACCAAGCACAGCACATAAAACCCAGGCGCCTGCCGGTGTCGGAGCCAGTAGTTCCAGGTTAGAATCTGTCCCCAGAGGCGTTGTTGCCAGCAAAACCAACCCCGTGCCCAGGGCAAGCGCTACAGCCGACCAGAGCAGAACCGGCATCTTTCTACCCAGAAGCTGGCAGGCGAGCGCCCCCTGCATCAGGATTATGCCAAAGATAAGCGTCCCTACCCCTGTTCCTACCAGCCAGACGGTAGAAAAGGGCGCAAAAACTGTTGCCAGAAGGGTTGCCGTTAGACCCCACAGCGCCAGCACCACCCAGGTTTCGGTGCGCCGCCATAGCCTATGGGCAGGTAGATCACCGCTAAACCGCCAGAACAGATCGGACGGCGAGTAGGCAACCGGCCCTAAAATGTACAAGATAGCGGCAAAACCGGCGCTACAAATGAGAAGGGCACCAGCGAAAAAAGGAAAAGCCTGCTGGTCTGTCAGGATGAAATAAAGGTAACTACCGCGCACCTGCCGCAGGCTATAGGCAAGTGCAGCGGCGATAGCAAGAAAGACCAGAAAACAAAAGAGGGCGTTATAGGCATCGACGAAGCGTTCACTGCGGCTGCGGGCTAGAGGTAGGGCACTCACTCTTACTCGCCCCGCTCTAGCGGGGCGGGCTGGTTCAGCGGGAAACGCAGATTCACGGTACCGGCTAGCTCATTGAGGTAGGGGTCATGGGTAGCGATGCAGACCATATCGCCAAGGTCATTGACCCGCCAGTCAACCCACTCTGCTATCCATTCAACGCCGCTGGTGTCTAGGCGTTTTTCGGGTTCATCTAAAAAATAGTAGCGGGCGGGGCGCACCAAGAGAGAGGCCAGTCGAGAACGTTGCTGCTGACCGGAGCTTAGCATGTAAGGCTCACGGTCATAGGCTTGAGGTACACCCAGCTCTTCTAGCGCCTCCAGCGGGCTATACAGATCGTCGGCATCCGTGCCTAAGTCTGCGGCGATTTTCTTGCCCGAGCGCGCCATCATCTCAAGATGCTGCCCCACGGTAAGACCGGGTAGCCAGCCGATAGCGTCATTGATGCCAAAGACCCGAGTTCTAAATGGTTTAGACGAGGATTTCACCGCTACACCATCTAGCAGCATCTGCCCCTCGGTCAGATTTTCTTGCTGCAGCAGGCACTTCATCAGGGTTGACTTGCCAGACCCGTTAGGCCCGGTGAGTGTGTAGTAGCTACCCAGGTGCAGCTGCACAGACACATCATCGAAGATAACATTTTCACCGAAAGCCTTGTGAGCGGCTTGAACCTCAATCATCAGTACATCTCCTTTAGAAACCGCTGACTATCTCTTACCCGGTGAGCCGCGCCCCGCCGTCCTGCACCATTTGCACCCCCAGCTGCGCCTGACGCACCAAGAAGGCGCGAGCAACCTCAGCGTCAAGCAGGTCGACATGTGCCTGCCCACCTGCGGCGGTTGATACTTCAAGGTCGGCGTAACCGTAGCGCTTACCCCAGGGCCCCTGGCTCAACTTCAGACTCTGCACCTTAGAGTGTGGCACAATCTTCAGCTTCTTAGAAGTGATGCCGCTACGCACCAGCAAAAGTGCCGGGGTCAGGGCAAACGCCTTGCGGCTCACGGCAAGCCAATCCTTGCGCCAAGAACGCCCAAGAGGGGTAGCGGTAAAGCCGTGCCCATCGCCCTTAGCCTCAAGACCCGCCTGCAGCTGTTCAGCACTCGCCCCACCAGCAGTCTCATCAGCAACCACCAGAGGCAAAATACGTAGCAGATCGTCACGAGTACCCACCGGCAGCAGCTCACCGGCAAAAGAAGAACTCTCACCGGCGTCCTGGCCAGCAAGCGAAACCCCCACCTTGTACCAGCCCGGAATACGCCAAAGCAGCGGCTGAGTCACCGAAATCATCTGAATACGGCCCTCAGGCACAGTTTTAGTCACCGTATCGGTAAAACCAAAACGGGTTTTTAGCCCATCAGGGCTGGTCGAAAGACGGAAATTAAAGCCGGTATTAAAACGCTTCCAAATGGCAGACACCAAGCCCAGAATAAGAGCCACGTTAGACGCAAAAACAGCGCCTACCCCCATACCAGCCCAGAACATCAACCCGATAAAGGCCAGCACCGCCAGAACCGTGACAACAGTGCTCATCGACAGGAACATAGACCCAATTAAACGTGCCACTGGCACATGAATAATCTGTTGCTCATCAGCACCAGTCACCCCCACAAAATTCTCGGTGACATGCTGGCTCAGGCGCTGCCTCAGCTGCTTACCCTCAGCGGTGGACGCTTCACCCGGTTCGCCTTCTGCCCCCGCCAAGCTGCCGGTGAGCACCTGCTGGGCGGGGACGTCCTGCTCTTGGGTTTTCCCGCCAGCACGCAGCTGGCGCACCTGCGACAGCAACCGCTCACGCAAGTCACGGGCGTCACTGTACTTGAGGTACTGCACCGCCAAAGCAGAAGCAGCCCCATCAGCCACATCAAACTTCAACTCAGCAAGACCCAGCAGGCGGGCAACCAGCGGCCGGTTGAGGTCAATAGACTGTACCCGGTCAAGGCGTGCCTTACGCTCACTTTTGAAGAGCATGCCGCTCTTGATATAGACGTTGCGGTCATCAAGAGCGAAGCGGTAGAAGAACCAGGTAGAGAAAAAGGGAACCAGCGCCAGAAGAAAAACAAGCAGCACCGCGACCAAAAGCCAGTAGCTACCAAAAATCTCCAGAAAACGCAGCGGCCCATCCTGAGGCACCGGCAGGTTTGCCAGGTCATCGAAGGTGATGCTTTCTTCACCGGAAAAAATATCTTCAACCGCTGGGCGCACAAAAGCAAAAAGGAAGGCAACAATCAGTAGCCAAGAACGCACCAGGGGCGACAGCGGGTGGGCACGGCGCCAGGTCAGCGTTTTCTCTTCAGCAGGTTGGATTTCATCTGCCTGCCACGGGGCGCCCTGCTGCTGCCCGACGTCCTGCCGGGTT
>JAUMUH010000028.1:0-6764 GCA_030530765.1 Rothia sp. (in: high G+C Gram-positive bacteria) | reverse complement strand
CGCGCAGGCGCTCAGCTTCTGATTTCTCAAGGCCGGGCAGAGTGACGCCGTCAGCGCCGGCGGTCTTGATTTCGACGTGGCAGAGCCCTATGGCGTTTTCAATGGGACCAGAGTTCACATCAACATACTGAATACGCCCGTAGGGCAGTGCCCGAACAGAGCGAAACATTATGCCCTGGCGCTTGAGCAGATGATCTGCACGTTCGCTGTAGCCCAGCGCCCGCACCTGCCGGTTGACAATAATAGTCAGCCAAATCTGCCAGATCAGCATGAGCACTAGCAGGGTGGCAGAGAGCCAGGTGGGCCAGTTCCACCAGCCTAGAAGCTCGGTGAAGATGAGAGGTAGAGCGGTAATGCCTAGGAGAATTACCGACCAGATAGCGCGTGAGATCATGCGCACTTTCATGTACTTGGGTGATACCCGTTTCCAGTCGATATCTGCCGGGTCTATGAAGTCCTTGGCCAGTCCGTCCATATCGAGCGGGGGCAGGGTGGGGGTGAAGGTAGGCTCTGCTTGTTCTTGGTGAGGACGGCGGGGCTCAGCTGGTGCGGGGTAGGTGCCGGTAACTTCTTGCTTGGCGGTCATGGTGGCTCTTCGACTGGGCGACAGGGTTTCTTGCCTATTGTGTCACACTCTGCCTCACGCCTATGAATGGATTGGTATAAAACTGCCCAGCGCTAGGGGCGGCTTACTTTTTTAGCCAGGGTGCCCGGCTGCGGTGAGGTCTCGCCCAAACCGGGGTGCCCGCCGTCCTCATCATCACCCGGCGGGATCTTGCACATGTTCTCTGCACAAACCCCAGCGACCAGCATAAAAATACCGGCCACCAGCACAGCCCCGCTTTGAACAAGGGGTGAAAGGGCAGGTCTACTGGCCAATAGACCCAGCTGAAAAACAAAAATAGCCAGCTGCCAGCCACTCAAAAGAGCGCCGGTCAGCGCTAAAGCCTGCGCATAAACAGCAACGCGAGCAGCCAAGAGCGGGTTCATGTTTCCCGCCTGGTCGCGGGTCTGCCGCTTGCTAAACTTTCGCACCTGCCGCGCCAAATACAGGGCAGCCCCACCCAGCAGCAGGGCAACCGGCAGGACCAGCCAGGGCAAGGACAGCTCTGCTCCCCCGCTCTGCACGCTCAAAAGGTTAACAAACGCACCGGCAGCGGCACCGCCAGCAAGGGTTAGGGCAAGGGCACGGTAGCGCAGGTTCACGCACACACCACCGGGGCAGGGTGGAACTCCCGAATACCGGCGGCATCGGCAGCAGCGTCGGCAAGTTCCCGCACGGACGCACCCAGCAGCTGGGCAGCCGGGTCCATACGCGCCCAAGGTTCTAAGACGAAGGCGCGCTCAGCAGCACGGGGGTGGGGCAGGGTCAGGTCAGGGTCATCCATCTTGATGGAAGCAATGTCGATGATGTCGATGTCCAGGGTGCGCGGCCCCCACCGCACTTCACGGGTGCGGTGGTGCTTATTCTCAATGCTCTGTAGGTAGTCCAGCAGGTCAAAGGGGCGCATAGCCACCTCAGCCTCAATCACCATATTGGTGTAATCCGGCTGCCCAGCTGGCCCACCCACCGGTGCTGTAATAGCGATAGGGGAAATCTTGGTGACCTGAATTTTCTCATGAGCACAAATATCAGCGATTGCCCTAATCAGGGTGTCCTCACTGCTACCGAGGTTAGAACCCAGCGCCAAAATAGCCTTAACCGCCATGGCTCTCCCTAAAAATCGTGACCGATACATCGGCAAATGTTACCTCAATGGGTGCCTTGGGCTTATGCACGGTTAATTCAACTGCTTGCAAGGGGAAACGCTCTAGCACCACCTTGGCAATGTTTTCGGCTAGGGTTTCTATCAAGTTCAACGATTTACCGGTGACAACTTCTCTGATGGTCTCAGCGACCTCCGCATAGTTCACGGTATCTGCTACGTCATCGGTGGCAGAAGCCCTGGTGAAGTTGGTGAACATGGTGATATCCACAAAGAAAGGCTGACCGGTTTGCTTCTCAGCATCGAGCACGCCGTGGTAGCCCACGCTCCCCACACCGGTTAGGGTAATACGGTCAGCGCGTGAATAGTCGCGGTGCCCCGTTGAAGGTTCATTCTGAATCTGCATTTCTGCCTTCCGCCTTCGGTGCTAGTACACCGCCCTTGGTATCTCGCTAGCCATTATCCCCCGTTGACGGCAGTAGCCTTGCCTTACTCACTTGTGCTTTTAAACATGGACGTTCCATAAACTACCGGATTTTATGGGTGAACACCCGGTTCTGCTCGCACCGCCGCACGATTAAAGAGCTTAAGGTCACATGGACTTTTTTATATGTGAAGCTTTGTTGCGCCCCTTACCGGGTGGTTGCACGCCACGCCTGGCGCACCGCTAAAGCATCTACGGTGGCACGCACGTTGTGCACGCGCACAGCCCAGGCACCAGCGTCCGCAGCCAGCAGGCTCAGGGCAGCCGAGGCTGTATCCCGCTCAGCGGCAGGACGCTGGGGTACGCTTTCTACAGCAAGACCAGCAGCTCGGGCGTCCAGCTCCTGCAAGAGAGAAGCCAGAAAACGCTTGCGTGAACCAGCCACCAGCACCCGGTGCCCCAGGGCAGCTAGCTCACTGGTTGCCGCCAGAATCTGCCAGTTCTGATCCCCCTGCTTGGCGAAACCAGGGCCGGGGTCAAGAATAATGTTTTCGCGCGCTACTCCCCCGCTTTCAAGGCGGTCACGCAAGGTCAGCAGCTCAGCGGTAACCTCGGCGGCAGCATCAGTGTAGGTCGCCCGGGAGTCCATGGTCTGAGAGGTACCCCGGGAGTGCATAAGAATATAGGGAACACCCAGCTCAGCAACAGTTTCAATCATGTCAGCCCGCAGACTCATACCGGCAACATCGTTAACTATGTGAGCCCCAGCATCAACAGCAGCGCGAGCAGTTTCAGGGTTGAGGGTGTCCACGCTCATGACGATGCCCTGGTCAGCCAGTGCCTCAATGACCGGCAGCACCCGGCGCTGCTCCTCCACCAGGGGTACACGCACCGCACCGGGTCGGGTCGATTCGCCTCCCACATCAATAATGTCAGCCCCCTGCTCTACCAGTGCCAGGGCGTGCGCCACAGCCGTTTCAGTGGTGGCGTGCAACCCGCCGTCCGAAAAGGAATCGGGGGTAACGTTAAGAATACCCATGACCAGGGTGCGGTCGGTAGGCAGTGCAGCAAAAGAGCCGTGGGCGTGAGGTAGGGTCATGCTGTTAGGCTAGCATCTCTTAGCTGTTTCAGCCTTGCGACCTGGCGTAGGTATGCGGGTTAACCGGCCAGTCGCGTTTGGGAACACTCTGCTCGATCACCAGCAGATACGACTCAAGCACCAGTTCCCCCACTAACCGCCCTGGGACGTCCTTACCCGGCAACAGAGAAACCCAGTGCTTCTTATTCATGTGGTAGCCGGGCACAATGCCCTCATAGGTCTGTTGCAGCAGCTGTGACTCTGCCGGGTCTACCTTGAGAATAACCATGGGCTGCCCGGTAACTTCAGTCAACAGCATAAAGACCTTGCCCCGCACCTTATAGACATCCCACTCCTCGCCAAAGGGGTAGGTTAGCTCAGCACCGGGCAGCTCGGCAGCAGCCTCTCTCGCCTGCTCTTGCAGAGTAAACTCCATATTTTCAGCCATAAACCAACCCTACCTTCCCAAACCCCGAACCCAAACACATCAACCCAACCACGGCTTTCTCCCCCACCACCAGGCTAAAGGCGCGATGTGATACCAGCCAACGGATACGACTTGCGAGTTTTAAATAAGAAGGACGCTTACCCTTAGCTCTCAAGAACTGCAAAATTCCCGAAACCCCAAGTAGGCGTCCTTCTTATTTAATGTCTGAGCTGGAGTATCTCGTTGGTAGTGTCACCACCACCACCAATACCTCAGCAAAGCAGCTTTAGCCCTTTGCCATGATCAGGCTCATTGCCTCAGCCCGAGTGGCAGGGTCGCGCAGGGCGCCGCGTACCGCACTGGTCACGGTCTTGGTGCCGGGCTTGCGCACCCCGCGCATGGACATGCACATGTGCTCAGCCTGCATCACCACAATGGCGCCGCGCGGGGAAAGGTGCTCTTCTAGCGCCTCAACTACCTGGGTGGTCAGGCGCTCCTGCACCTGGGGGCGCTTGGCGTACAGATCAACCAGGCGCGCTAGCTTAGACAGACCGGTTACCTTGCCGTCCTCACCGGGAATGTAGCCGATGTGTGCCACCCCAAAGAAGGGTACCAGGTGGTGCTCACAGGTAGAGAAGAAGGGGATATCCTTGACCAGCACCAGCTCTGAGTGGTCGATGTCAAAGGTGGTGCCCAGAACCTCGCTGGCATCCATCTGCAAACCGGCAAACATTTCCTCATAGGCGCGGGCAACCCTGGCAGGGGTCTCACACAGACCGTCCCGGTCAGGGTCCTCACCAATAGCCAGCAAGATTTCCCGCACGGCCGCCTCAATGCGAGGCTGATTCACCGCCACTAACGCCCACCACCGAGGGTTTCGATGTCCGGGGTGCCCTCGGGGCCGGACGCGCCGGGGTGGGGGTTACCGGGGTCCATGGGGTCATGGGTGGGCTGCAGAACAATGGTCTCTTCAGCATCGGCAGGCTGATCGGTCTCGCCCTTAGCCACCTTGACAGGGGGCAGCTGAGAAGGCTCACGACCGGGCTTGGAGTACCAGTATCCACGCTCGGGGCGCTTGCGCACACCGGCAAAAATCTCAGCCAGATCGTTCTCTAGCAGGGTTTCTTTCTCAAGCAAGGCCAGTGAGAGCTTATCGAGCACATCGCGGTTATCGCGCAGAATCTCGTATGCCTCATCGTGTGCCTGCTCCAGCAGTGCAGCGACCTCCTGGTCTACCAGGTAGGCCATCTCGTCTGAGAAGTTATTGCCACCGCCGGCACCGCCACCCAAGAAGGGGTCAGATTCCTTGGCAGCCAGGCGCACCGAGCCGACCTTGGTGCTCATGCCGTATTCGGTCACCATCTTGCGGGCGGTATCGGTTGCCTTCTGAATATCGTTGGACGCACCGGTTGAGGGGTCGTGGAAGATCAGTTCTTCTGCTGCGCGGCCGCCCATAGCGTATGCCATCTGGTCTAGTAGTTCATGGCGGGTGGTGGAGTACTTATCGTCCTGGGGCATGACCATGGTGTAGCCCAGTGCCCTGCCACGGGGCAGAATCGTAATCTTGGTGACCGGGGCAGAGTTACGCAGTGCCGCAGCAACCAGGGCGTGGCCGCCCTCGTGGTAGGCGGTGACGGTGCGTTCGTGCTCGCTCATGATGCGGGAGGAGCGCTGGGGGCCAGCCATCACGCGGTCAATTGCCTCATCAATAGCGCGTTCGTCAATGACGTTGCCGCCGTCGCGGGCGGTCAGCAGGGCTGCTTCGTTCATGACGTTGGCAAGGTCAGCACCGGTGAAACCGGGGGTGCGCTTAGCAACGGATGCCAGATCAACACGGCGGTCGATGGGCTTACCGGCAGCATGAACTTCAAGAATACGCTGACGGCCTTTGAGGTCAGGGGCGTCCACACCCACCTGGCGGTCAAAACGGCCAGGGCGCAACAAGGCGGGGTCGAGCACGTCGGGGCGGTTGGTTGCCGCGATAACAATGATGTTAGAGGTGCCGTCAAAGCCATCCATTTCAACCAGAAGCTGGTTAAGGGTCTGCTCACGTTCGTCGTTGCCGCCGCCCATGCCGATGCCGCGCTGGCGGCCCACCGCATCAATTTCGTCAACAAAGATAATAGCAGCCTTGTTGGACTTAGCCTCTTTGAAGAGGTCACGCACGCGGGAGGCACCTACACCCACGAACATTTCAACAAAGTCAGAACCAGAAATGGAATAGAAGGGTACACCGGCTTCACCGGCAACAGCCTTAGCCAGCAGGGTCTTACCGGTACCGGGAGGACCATAGAGCAGCACGCCCTTGGGGATCTTAGCGCCAAGGCGGGTAAACTTCTCAGGCTCAGCTAAGAACTCACGCACTTCTTCTAGCTCAGCTAGAGCCTCATCAACACCGGCAACATCGGCAAAGCGCACGGTGGGGTTGTCCTTGTTGAATTTCTTAGCCTTGGACTTAGAGAAGTTCATAATCTGGGAGCCACCGCCACCCATGCGGCTCATCAAGAACCAGAAGAGCGCAGCAATGAGCAAGAAGGGAATCATGAAGCCCAGCATGGAGGTAAACCAGTTGGTCTGCACCGGCTGGTCAGTGAAAGACTCTAGCTTAGCGTCGTCCATGGCCGCCACCACATCGAAAGCACGCGGCTCTATATAGTAGAAAGAGACTGCCTTGCCGCGGTTATCACCGGCAGGGGTTACGTAGTCGTCCTTAAGTTCTAGGTCAACACGCTGGTCGCCGTCATAAATCTTGGCGCTAACCACCTTACCGTCGTTGAGCAGCTCCAAACCCACGTTGGTATCAACCTGTCGGGAGGCCGCAAAAGAGTTAGCGAAAAGCATGGGCACTGCAATAAGCACGGCAAGAAGCACCCAGAACCAGGGCCCTGAGATGAGCTTGCCGAAAAACCCCTTTTCTGTGGTGCCGGGGGTGTTATCCGTATTTTGCGCCAATACTATGCCTTCCACACGTGATGATGCCAGGCTACCTGCCTAGCCAATCTGCTGCCCAGCGCATTTTGGGTGCGCTAAAACTTAAAGACCCCTCTAATGTACCTAAGTTTTCTGGGTACTGCCCATACGCGCTGGTGGTTTCGCCCAGGGGTAAAGTGCCTATATAAGTGTGCGCAG
>JAUMUH010000027.1:7446-16636 GCA_030530765.1 Rothia sp. (in: high G+C Gram-positive bacteria) | reverse complement strand
TTCCTTCGAGATGCGGTTCTTCCTACCGCATCTCGAAGGAAACCCCGCAGTTCGCACAAGTTGCCCCAACCTGGAGGGAGTTAGACCACTGGCAACACCCCGCCGTCCATCTCAGCGCGGCGAGCTGCCCGCTCGGCGTCCGCCCGCTCCTCACGGCGGTGACGCAACCAAATGCTAAGCGCAGTAGCAGCAACCGCCACCAGCAACCAGCCCAGCAGCCAGAACACACCGGGCAACACACCCAGGTTGCCACCAGCAATCAGAGAACGCATACCCTCCAGCGAGTGGGTCAGTGGCAGCCAGGGGTGAACCGCCCGCAAGAAACCGGGTGCAGTCTCAATGGGGTAAGTGCCGCCAGAAGCGCCCACCTGCAGCACCGTCAGCATCAGGGCAATGAACCTACCCGGGGCATCCAGCAGGGCAATCAGCGCCTGGTTAATGGCCAAGAAGGTCACCGAGGTCAGCATAGAGAAACCGGCAATGCCCCAGAAGGACGCCATGTTGATGTCCACCCAGAAGTGCAGCACCAGCGCAACCACCATGCCCTGCACGGCACCCACCAGACCCATAGGAATCAGTGAGCCCACCAGGGTAGAAAGCCCCGAGTGGCCGCTGCGGGCAAATCGGCGGGAAATCGCCGGGTACATCATGAAGTAGGCAATCGCACCCACCCATAGCCCCAGCGACATAAAGTAGGGCGCCAGGCCGTGACCATAGGTGGACACCTCGTTGAGGCGGGTCTTGTTCAGCTCCACGGGGTTAGAAGTAACCGCACTCAGCTCACTAGACTGATCGCCAGTATAGGAGGGAACCTGCCCCACAGCGTCCGCCAAGGAGGTTGCCAGCTTGCCGTTGCCGTCCTTCAAGTCGCCCAAACCCTGGGTCAGGGAGTTAGCACCGTCAAGGGCACTAGCTGCACCGCTATCGAGCTTGCTGGCACCATCTGCCAGGGTTGCAGAGCCGTCCGCCAGCTTGCCGGTGCCGTCAGCCAGGGAGCTAGCCCCGCTTGATAGTTGCTC
This sequence comes from Rothia sp. (in: high G+C Gram-positive bacteria), assembly GCA_030530765.1. Taxonomy (GTDB): domain Bacteria; phylum Actinomycetota; class Actinomycetes; order Actinomycetales; family Micrococcaceae; genus Rothia. The sequence goes on along the minus strand of JAUMUH010000027.1, from coordinate 15,617 downwards.
AGTGCCACTTGCCAAAGAGCTAGCGCCACCTGCTAGCTGGTCGGTGCCAGCAGCCAAGGAATCGGCGCCACTGGCAGCCTGAGCAACCGCAGAAGACAGGGTGTCCATGCCACCGGGCAGGGCAGAAGCCTTCTCGTTGAGCTGGGCTGCCCCGGTAGATAGCTGGGCTGCCCCGTCAGATAGGGTAACGGTACCCTCAGCTAGGGAGGATGCCCCCTGCGCTAGGGAGCCTGCCCCGGCAGACAGCTTGGTCAAGCCGCTATTCTCATCACCCACCAGGGCACTGGTACCGGCAGCAAGCTGCCCGGTGGCAGTCTGGGCAGAGGTCGCCCCCGCCGCTACCGCATCGGCACCGGTTTTTAGCTCGGTCAGAGCCGCCAGTTTTTGCTCGTCGGTCAAAACACCCCAGTTGTCCATTAGGGACTGCGCACCGGCGGAAACCCCGTTCGCCCCGTCCACCAGCGCACCGGCACCTGTATTTAAAGCAGCTGCACCCTCATTGAGTTTCTGCGCCCCTTCTAGGGCGGCTGCCGAACCGTCTGCCACCTGGGTAGCCCCGGCAGAAAGCTGAGCCGCGCCGTCCTTGGTTTGGGTTGCGCCGGTTGCCACCGAAGACGCCCCGTCAGCCAAGGACTGGGTGCCCGCCGCCAGTGCATCAGCCTGCCCGGGTAAGGCGGAAACCTGGGTATTCAATTCCCCCAGGCCGGTTGCCAGGCTGCCTGCACCGTCATTCACGCTGGCAGCACCGGTAGATAAGGACGCCGCCCCCTCAGCTGCACTGCTAGCCCCGCTTGATACCTGGGCGGCACCGTCACGGGCAGAAGCTGCACTGCTGGCAAGGTCACTAGAGCCGGTCGCTAAAGAGTCCGCCCCGGTTTTGAGGTCGCCCAGACCCACCACCAGTTGATCCCCGCCGTCTGCTGCCTTGACGAATCCGTCTGCTAGCTGGGTGGCACCGTCTGCTGCCTGCCCCAGGGAGTCGTGAATGTTGGTGAAACCGGCATAAATGTTGTCAAGGTATTGGGCAGAAACCTTCTCTTTCAGCCCGTCAGTGACCGCCGTACCCAGGGCGCTTGCAATATTGCCCGCCACCAAGTTAGACCCGTCATTAGTGGTGATATTGAGCTGGGCGCGGGCAGCTGTTGCCGCATCGTTCTTGGTCACCGAGGTGACCTTGGCAGAGAAGTCAGCGGGGATGGTGAGCACCGCCATCACCTCGCCCTTTTCTAGGGCGGTTTCAGCCTCATCCGCGTTCATGGTCTGCCACTTGAAGTTGCTGGTGCTGGTGTTGCTGAGCAGCTCATCGGTGATGTCATCACCCAGTTTCACAGCTTCACCACCGGCAGGCTGGGCGGTCTGGTCCTCATTCACAATTGCTGCTGGCACGGTATCAATACGCCCTGTGGGGTCATAGTTAGCCCAGGTCAAAATACCCGCGTAAATAGAGGGGATAACAAGTAACGCCAGCAACACCAGGTACTTCATCACGCTGAAGTGGTCGTTGAGCTGGGGTTTCTTAGTGCGTTTGGAAAGCACGGGGTCATCTTCTTTCAAAGTTTTTAAAGAGGGGTGAGGTTTAGTAGGCGGCGGCTTGAATCATCTCGGTCAGCCTGGCTGCCATGGCCTCGGGGGTGTTATACCCGGTGAAGTCTGTGCCCAGCCAGCGCACCGCCGTCCAGCTGACCCCGGCTGCAATGAACTGGGCGTAGCTTTCTGCGTTTGCAACCTTGGCGGTGACCCCATCGGCAAAGGGGGAGTGGTTGAGCAGGCGGTGAGTTAGAAAGGTGATGAGCTCTGCTACTAGGGCGGAGTCGCCCGCGCTCGCCAGTACCTTGCGGTAGAAAGCGGCGTCGTCGCGTAGCTGGGTGAGCATGGCGGTGGTAAAGCGCACGGTGAAACCGGGGGTGTCTGGTGCGAAGTTCTGGGAATCCATGGTGGCAAAGGTTGAGCTGAGTTTTTCAAGTGCCGCTGCGCGGGTCAGCTGACCTAGGTCGTCAAAGTGCTGGTAGAAGGTGGGGCGGCTGACACCTGCGCGTTTCACGATGTCGGTGATGTTGACCGGATCAGCGTCTTCTGCTGCCAGGACGGCGGTGATCGCCTCGATGAGGGCGGTGCGGCTGCGTGCGGGTCGGGGGTCGGTGCTCATGGTATCTCCGTTCAGCTCCACCAGATTTTTCTTACATCTGTAAAGTTTACACCTGTAAGAAAAAATGGCAAGGCGGTGTAACTACCAGCTCCACTACCTCTATGGCGCAGGAGAAGGGGCTTGTCAGTAACAATGGGTCTATATTTAATAAGTACCCTTGAATAATATTCCCTTAATGGAACATTACTGATTGATACCCAGCTAAGTTAGAGTTATGCGCACTTTTACGAAACTTGCCCTTACCGGAGCCCTGCTGGCGCCCGCCGTCCTTGGCGCAAAGCACGCCTGCAAGCCACTACCTGCAGGTTTAGGGGTACGCGGTCAACTACTCCCTGGGCAGGTGCAACTACTCACCGACCTCACTTTCTATAGCGACGGCAAGAGTGAAACTGACCAGCAAATATTCACCACCGTTGAGAAGCTAATTGAAGGTGCCGAAAAATTCTTGGTACTGGACATGTTCCTCTTCAACGCAGACTATGACCGCTCATCAGGCACCCACCCCGCCCTCTCTGCGCGGCTTACCGATGCCCTGCTGGCAAAACGAGCCGCCAGCCCACAGGTGCCCATTCTGCTCATCACCGACCCCATCAACACCTTCTACGGCAGCAAGCCGCAGCCACACTTTGACGCCCTGCGCCAAGCAGGGGTGCAGGTGGTTGAAACTGACCTGGACCCACTGCCAGATTCCAACCCGTTCTACTCTGCTATTTTCCGCACCTACCTGCGCCACCTGCCAGAACTACCGGGTACCCTGCCCCACCCCCTCACCCCGGGGGCGGGCAAAGTGAGCCTGGGGTCTTACCTGCGGATGCTGAACATTAAAGCCAACCACCGCAAAGTAGCAATGAGCGAGAGGGAGGCAGTAGTAAGCTCCGCCAACCCGCACGATGCCTCTGCCCCCAACAGCAACCTTGGTCTTCTGGTGCGCGGCCCCGTGCTCAAGGACGTGCTGGCCAGCGAGCGGGTAGTCTTTGAAATGTCCGGCGGTGACCCGGGCGTCTTTGACGGTTTTACCCGCCAGCTAGAGCTGGGTACACGGCACGACGAGGCAACCGGGGTGGGCGCCCACGCAGCCCCCACCGCGCCGTCCGAGGTAGCTACCCAACTCATTACCGAAGGCGGCATCCGCACCCAGGTGCTTGAACTACTGGCGGCAGCAGGCGCGGGTGACCGCGTGTTGCTGGGCATGTTCTACCTTTCAGAGCGCAAGGTTCTCACCGCGCTCACAGAAGCAGCCGCCCGCGGGGCACGCGTAGAGGTCATTCTCGACCAGAACATGGACGCCTTTGGCCGCCGCAAGACCGGTCTACCCGCTAAACCCGTGGCAGCTGAGCTGGCCGCCGCCGGGGTAAAGGTACGCTGGTATGAGACGCACGGTGAGCAGTTCCACCCCAAGTACCTGGTGGTTTTCACCGGTAAGAACTGCGATGTAATTGCAGGCTCGGGCAACTTCACCCGCCGTAATATTTGCTCCTACAACCTAGAAACCAACCTGCGTATTCAAACCCCAGCAGATTCGGTTCTCGCCCAAGAAATTGCTGGCCTGTGGCAGCTCATGTGGAACAACGAAGGTGCCCTCTTCACCTCAGACTACGAGCAACACGCCCTGCCTGGCGGCGTTGGTGGGGCTGTGCAAAAACTGGTCTACCGGCTGCAAGAAGCCACCGGTCTAGGGGCGTTCTAGGTTCTCTGTTACGAAAGGCTACTACGGTGCCAGGTGTAGAAAGTGCGGGGGCGGGGTAAATTCGGTATCTTGAAAGGTAACCCAGCTTACAGAGGAAGGTTTGTTTCTTGGCACAGCATCGCAGAAAACCAGCTCTCACCCTCCTAGCCGTCGGCGTCCTTGCCCTAACTGTTTGTGGGGCAAGCAGCGAACCTGCCGAGCTACCAGCCCCACCCGCCAGCGGCAACGTGCTCGATAGCGCAGATTTACTGACCGATGCCCAAGAAACAGAACTCAACGCCCTTATCGACCGGCACAACAGTGAAACTGACGCAGCGCGGGTAGCCGTGCACACAACCAACGAAGCCCCCGGCGGTGTAGCTAACTACGCCACCGCACTCGGCAGCGCCTGGGGTGTGGGGGACGAGGGTGCAAATAACGGCGTGGTCGTAGTGGTTGACATGGGTGACCGCAAAACCTTCATTGCCGTTGCGGACGGTGCGGGGCAGCAGATCAGCGACAGCGAAGCTGAACGAGTTGCAGAAAAAACCCTCAGCCCCGCCCTAGCAGAACAAGACTACGCTACCGGTTTCACCGATACCGTCAACGAGCTCTACACCCTGGCAGAAGGCGGTGCCGGGAGTGACGATGAGCAAAGCTCAGGGAAGACCGTACTTTGGGTGATTGGCGGTGTTCTAAGCGTCATCATTGCCTTGGGCTGTTTTGCACTCAGGGTGGACTACCGCAGGGTGAGCCGCGAGGCAGAAGAAGAAATGCGCCGCCATCAAGAGGCAAACCCGGGTCTAGAGATCCCTGACGATATGCGCCGCGCCTACATCAAATACCGCTACGCTAACCGCAAGCCCCCGGCTGAGGGTATAGAGAAACAGGACGAGCAGCTGAGCAAGAAGGAAGAAGAGACCGGTAAGGAATACACTCGCTATGCCGGTAGTTTCAACAGCTGGTTGCCCTTCTATATTGCCGCGCCCGCACTCTATTCTGGCAGGAACGTGATGCCGCCAAGCAGCTCAGACTATACCGGTGGTAGCGGCTTTAGTTCCGGCTCATCATTTAGCGGGGGCGGGGGCTTCAGTGGCGGCGGGGGAGGCTCCAGCTTCTAGATCTAACGTCTGAATGACCGTGCGCGAACTGCGGGGTTTCCTTCGAGATGCGGTTCTTCCCACCGCAGTTCGAAGGAAACCCCGCAGTTGGGTTAAGCTGAGACCCAGCAGCTGCCACCGCGCCGCGATAGTGGGTAAGGACGTCCGGTCGCACCATCACCAGCGAACCCCCTGATTCGCTAAACTGAAACGGTGACTCATCAACCTAACACCGCACCCACCGCCACCGACCCCCGCTTTGCGCGAGCGCTGGCAACCCCCACCGCCACCCATGCCCTGGTCTTTCTTACTTTTGGGCTGGTCACCGTTTTCTGGCAGCAGCCCACCCTGGGCGTCATCACCGTGATGCTGGGGCTCTACCTGCTGGCGTACGGGGCTGCGTCCTTCTTCACCAGCAGGGCCCTGCTGAAAGAAGGGGACAACCGCAGCGCCCAAGTTTTCACTTCTATGGCCGCTATTCAAGCTGGCGCTGGTGTGCTCACCTTTCTGCTGCCCCGTGGTGAGTTCTGGTTGACCCTGGTGGTGTCTCTGGCGCTGGGTTTTACCGGTGTGCTGAAACTGCTCACCGGTATGCGCACCAAGGGCGCCAACCCGGCTGCCCGCGACTGGCAGCTAGAAGGTGCCATCATTACCGTCTTTGCCGCCGCCCTACCGGTAGTTTCTGAGATTGGGGACAAAGCAATCATGGGCACAGCTGGTGCCGGGGCGCTGCTTGCCGGTGTGTTCGTCATGATTGGTGCGCTAAGCCTGCGATCTGCCGGGCGTCAGCCGTAACCCGGCGGGGTCTGCGGGCTTTCTGCGCCCTAACCCCGTAAACTGGTTTGAGCACATTCTCAGGAGGAAATCTAGTGACTCAACAGCGTGACTCAGAAGAGCACAGCTTCAAAGCCCAGGTGCGCGGGCCGCTCATTATTGCCCTTGTTCTGGCGATTGTGGCATTCTTGTGCACCTTCATTTTTGCCACCGGTGGCACCAATAATGCCCCGCAGCTGGTGCTGTCGCTGACCGTTGCTGGTGCGGTTTTTGTGGTGACCCTGGTGGTGTGCGCTACCCTCATCCTGGTAGAGAAGCCCAATGACCCCTCCCTGAGCGAGGGCACCGGTATCAACCGCTCATCTGCCAAGCTCTATGCTGAGGCGAAGGTACGCCGAGAGGCTGAGGCTAAGCGCCGGGACGCTGAAGAGAATCAGCGCCTGGCGGCCAAGATTGATGAGGCTAACGCCGCTGAAGACCAGCCGGGCAGCAAGTAGTCTTGTATGTTCCTAGCCCCGCCTCTGCACATGCTGGTGCGCTGAGGCGGGGCTTTTGCCTGCATGGCTTAGTTCAGTATCAGCAGTGACAGTGCCATCACAGCCATGCCCGCAAACATGCTCTGCATGGTCAGCTTGTGGGAGCCGTAGCGGGTGGCGGCGGGTAGTAGCTTGTCCAGGGAAATGAAGACCATGATGCCCGCAACCATAGCAAAAACTACCCCAAAGAGGGCATCTGTGAGCACCGGGCCCAGAATCAGCCAGCCTAGCAGCGCCCCCAGCGGCTCGGTGAGACCAGAGGCGAGCGCCCACCAGAAGGCTTTGGTGCGGCTGCCGGTGGCATAGTAGAGGGGAATCGCCACCGCTATGCCCTCGGGGATGTTATGGATACCAATAGCTACCGCCAAGGGTATTGCCAGGGTCTGGTCGGCTAGACCGGTGAGGAAGGTGGCGATACCTTCGGGAAAGTTGTGCAGGGCAAGCGCTAGGGCGGTAAAAAGCCCCAGCTGTTTGAGCTGCTGGTTGGACGGCGCGCCGCCGGGTGCGCCAGCGTCCTTAGCTGCGAGGGGTTCGAGGTCTTGGGGTGAAGGTGCTTCTGGCATGAGCCGGTCGATGACGGCTGCCAGTAGCACTCCTCCAAAGAAGCCGGTGGTGGCTAGGGCGGATGCTGATGCGGGGTTGCTGCCGCTGAGTGTCTCTGTTGCTTTGGGTAGAATCTCAAGAAAGGAAACATAGACCATAACCCCTGCTGAGAACCCTAGCGCCGCTGAGAGCAGCACCGGGTTGTTTCTGTGGGTGACCAGTACCAGGGCGGCACCCAGGCCAGTGGCGGCGCCTGCGCCCAGGGTGAGGGTGAAAGCAAAAAGTTCAGCAGTCATGCTTACAAGTTGACCACATTTGCATGCCTTGTGTTGGGCACAGGGCGTTAGATGGGGCGATGAATTTGCGTAGGGTGCCGGTTTTAAACGAGATGACCATTTTGGTATAAAAAACCTTGATTTTTATACCAAAATGGTCATCTCGATGCTCTTGCCTTTAGCTCAGAGGCGCCGGGGGCTTAGGCGCGCCCTTGGTCGGGGCAAGTTTCGCGCCGTAACTGGCTGAGCTGGTGGGTGGGGGATAGAGTGAAGGTAAGCGAACCGGCGCAGCAGCGCACCCCAGGCGAAGGAGCACACCGTGGGTAAAGACAGCAAGCAAACCACCATCAAATTGCCCAAGAGCGTCAAGCGCTCATCCGAGAAGGTGCAAGAAATCTTCACCAAGGCAGCCGGTAAGCACTTCGCCAAGCATGATGACCCCAAGAAAGCCAAAAAGGCAGGCAAGAAGGCACTGAAAAAGAAGGGCTACACCAAGGACGGCGGGGCGTGGGTCAAAGCTGACCAGAAACCCGTAAAGGCTGAGGTGAAGAAGACCGATAAGAAGGTCGATAAAAAGACCAGCAAGAAGAGCAGGGCTGAAAAGCCTAAGGGAAAGAAAGCCGAGAGCAAGAAAACAGAGCCTAAGAAGCCCAAGAAGAAGGCAGCTAAAAAGAAGGCTGAGCTGATTGACGGTGCCGGGCAGTTGCCTACCGAGCGCTTGGCTGATGCTACTGAGTCTTATGATGTTGAAACCCTCATGGGTGAGGACATTCCCGATGAGAACATGTTTAGCTCTGCTGAGGTTGAAAATGAGCCCGAGATTGACCTGGGTGATCTTGAAGAGCAGGTAGATGGGCAGGACGCTGGCGAGCAGCTTGATGAGGTGGCGCTGGCTGAGTTTGACCGTGAGCTAGAGGAAGATACCGCTGAGCTGGTAGGCCAGGAAGAGAAGTCTTCTGCCTCTGCTCTTGACGCTTTTACCCGTGCGGAGCTTTACACCCAGGCAACTGAGCTGCAGATTCGCGGGAGGTCACGCATGACTAAGCAGCAGCTTTTTGAGGCTATCGAGGCTGCCGAAGCGTAAAATATGAGGCTTATTCAAAAGGGTGTAATGAGCTGGGCAGAGCGAGC
>JAUMUH010000027.1:0-7346 GCA_030530765.1 Rothia sp. (in: high G+C Gram-positive bacteria) | reverse complement strand
GTGCTCGTGGAGCTTGGCGAATACCCTTTGGATAAGCCTTTCTTCACCTTAGGTGCCGCTGGGCATGGTGAAGCTTGCGCCTTCCTTGATGCCGGAGGGCCGGCGGGAGGTTACGGTTTTGGTTTTGGTGTAGAACCTGAAGGCGTCGGGCCCGTGCTGGTTGAGGTCGCCGAAGCCTGATGCTTTCCAGCCGCCAAAGGTGTAGTAGGCGATGGGTACGGGGATGGGCACGTTTACACCGACCATGCCGACGTCCACGCGGCGGGCGAATTCGCGGGCGGTGTCGCCGTCCCTAGTGTAGATGGCCACGCCGTTGCCGAATTCGTGGTTGGTGGGTAGCGCCAGTGCCTCTTCAAAGGTGTTGACGCGCACCACTGAGAGTACTGGGCCGAAGATTTCTTCACGGTAGATAGACATCTCTGGGGTGACGTGGTCAAAGAGGGTGGCGCCAATGTAGTAGCCGCCTTCATGCCCCTCAACGGTGACGCCGCGTCCGTCCACCAACAGCTGTGCGCCCTCTTTTTCACCGGCTGCAATGTAGCCCTCAATGCGTTCTAAGGCGGAGGCTGCTACCACCGGGCCAAAATCTGCCTTGGGGTCAAGGGCGTGGCCGACGGTGAGCCCGCCAATGCGTTCTTGTAGCTTGGCGACTAGGGCGTCGGCGGTTTGCTGGCCAACGGGTACGGCTACTGAGATTGCCATGCAGCGCTCGCCTGCTGATCCGTAGGCGGCACCGAGGAGGGCGTCAGCTGCCTGGTCGAGGTCGGCGTCAGGCATGATGATGAGGTGGTTTTTTGCCCCGCCGAAGCACTGGGCGCGTTTGCCGGTGCGGGCGGCCTGCTCGTAGATGCTTTGGGCGATGGGGGTCGAGCCGACGAAGCCTACGGCCTTGATGCGGGGGTCATCGAGGATGGTGTCTACGGCTTCTTTATCGCCGTTGACGACGTTGAAGATGCCGTCGGGTAGCCCTGCTTCGCTCCAGAGTTCTGCTAGGCGTAGGGGCACGGAGGGGTCGCGTTCAGAGGGTTTGAGCACAAAAGCGTTACCTGCTGCGATTGCCGGGCCGCACTTCCACAGGGGGATCATGGCGGGGAAATTGAAGGGGGTAATACCTGCAACAACGCCCAGGGGCTGGCGCATGGAATAGACATCGATGCCGGTGCCTACGGAGTCTGAGTACTCGCCCTTGAGTAGGTGCGGGGCTGCGGTGGCGAACTCGATAACGTCCAGACCGCGCTGGATGTCGCCGTGAGCATCTGCCACGGTTTTGCCGTGTTCCAGGGAGAGAATTTCTGCGAGTTCGTCGGCGTTCTGGTTGACCAGGTCGACGAAGCGGTGCAGGATGCGGGCGCGTTTTTGCGGGTTGGTGGCCGCCCAGGCGGCTTGGGCCTCTGCGGCGTTAGCGATAACCTCGCGCACTTCATCGGCGGACGCCAGGGGCACCTGTGCCTGCACTTGACCTGTGCTGGGGTTGTAGACGTCGGCGAACCTGCCGGAGGTGCCCTGGTGGTGGGCACCGCCAACATAGTGGGTTAGTGTCTTCATGGATGGTTCCTTTCGCGCCTTAGCCCTTGAGGTCGGGGAAGTCGGTGTCTGCAAATTCGTGGCCGTACCCCTCGGTGGTGGTACGGGCTGCCAGTGAGTCTGCTTTGAGTTCGCCGTGGGCGCCGTGGAATTCTTTTTCGCGGGCGCGCAACTGCACGCGGCGGATCTTGCCTGAGATGGTCTTGGGTAGGTCAAAGAATTCTAGGCGGCGGATGCGTTTGTAGGCTGCCAGGTTATCGCGGGCGTACTTGAGAATGTCCTTGGCGGTTTCTGCGGTGGGTTCGTAGTCAGCGGCTAGCACCACGTATGCCTTGGGTACTGCGTAGCGAATCTCGTCCGGTGAGGGCACAACAGCTGCCTCTGCCACGGCGGGGTGCTCGATAATGACCGATTCAAGTTCGAAGGGTGAGAGCTTGTAGTCCGATGCCTTGAAGACGTCATCGGCGCGCCCCACATAGGTGAAAACCCCGTTTTCGTCGCGTTCGGCAATGTCACCGGTGTGGTACCAGCCGCCGTCAAAAGCTTCTTCAGTTTTCTCTGGGTCGCCCTTGTACTGGATCATGAGGCCGACCGGGCGCGGGTTGAGGCGAACACAGATTTCGCCCTCGGCGGCGGGCTTGCCCAGTGGGTCAAGCAGGGCGATTTCGTAGCCGGGTAGGGGGCGTCCCATGGCGCCGACCTTGAGCTCTTGACCGGGGGTATTAGCGATCATGACGGTGCTTTCGGTCTGCCCAAAGCCGTCGCGAATATTGACGCCCCACGCCTGCTGAACCTTTGAGATGACCTCGGGGTTCAGTGGTTCACCTGCGGCAACAACCTTGGTGGGCGGGGTTGCAAGCTGGCTCAGGTCAGCCTGGATGAGCATACGCCACACGGTGGGTGGGGCACAGAAGCTGGTGACCCCGTGCTTTTGCATGTTCTGCATGAGTGCCCCGGCGTCAAAGCGGGAGTAGTTGTAGATAAAGACGGTTGCCTCGGCAATCCAGGGGGTAAAGACGTTGGACCAGGCGTGCTTTGCCCAGCCGGGGGAGGCGACGTTGAGGTGCACATCCCCGGGTGCCAGCCCAATCCAGTACATGGTGGATAGGTGCCCCACCGGGTAGGAGGTGTGGGTGTGTTCCACCATCTTGGGGCGGGAGGTGGTACCGGAGGTGAAGTACCAGAGCAGCGGGTCGGACGCCGGGGTGGGACCATCTGCCTCAAAAACCTCGGGTGCCTTGTCGGCGTCTAGGTAGCTGACGTGCCGGTGGCTGGTGACGGCACCTTGGGTGAAACCGCCGGTTTCAATGACGGTGAAGTCGCCGGTGACCTCTTGGTACTTTGCTACGTTGGCTGAGTTGGTGATGACCCAGCGGGCGTCGCCGCGTTCGATGCGGTCGTCTAAATCAGCCTTCTCAAGCATCTCGGTGGAGGGCATGAGCACCGCACCCAGTTTGATGCCTGCCAGCATGGTTTCCCATAGTTCAACCTGATTGCCCAGCATCAAGATGATGCGGTCACCGCGCTGCACGCCCAGGGAGCGAAGCCAGGTGGCTACCTGGGATGAGCGGCGGGAAAGCTCGCTGTAGCTGCGCTTGATGTAGCTGCCGTCCTGCTCGGCGATAATCAGCGCGGCGGCGTCCTTGCGTTCGCTGCTGGTGGCTACTTGGTCGAACCAGTCTAGGGCGAAGTTGAAGTGTTCAAAGCGGGGCCAGTTGAACTCCTCGCGGGCGGTTGTGTAGTCCTCACGTAGGGCGACTAGCTGGTCACGGGCGGCTCGGAACTGTTCGGTGGTGTTCATCGCTCTCCTTGGTGGGCAGGCGCAGTAACTAGAGAAATTTAAGGTGTTGCAAGTCACTGTAAAGGGGTTTTCGTGGGGGTGTCAAGAGGTTTTTGCAAAACGTCTGGACGGCGCGTCGAAGCTGAATAATCTGCCGAAAAAGGGTTTACAAGACCAGAAAACCGGGGTAACTTATTCTTTAATTTTATGCCCCAAGTCACATCGTGGTGACGGTGGAGGACCCCACCCACACCACCAGAGCGCACAGGAGAACCCGAATGAACGCCCACATCCGCGGCATGGTCCAGAACCCACCGGCAAAACCCCTTCCCTTCCCTGACATTGACCCCTTTGGCGTGCTCAACCTGCTACCGGAACACGAAAAAGAGTGGTTCTTACGCATCCGCAAGTACCTGCAAGAAGAAGTGCGCCCCCAGATTGTTGACTACTGGAACCGGGAAGAGCTCCCCGTCCACCTGCTTGCCGGCATGGCAGAGGTCGGTCTGGGGCGCCTAGAAACCAGCGGTGCTTCTTGGCTCTTCCGCGGTCTTGCCTACGCTGAGGTGACCCGGGTGGACGTCTCCCTATCAGCCCTGGTCGGTATTCACAACGAACTGGTGCTGGGCATGATTAACGCCCTGGGCTCAGAAGAGCAAAAAGCAGAGATGCTGCCTAAGCTAGAGACCTTTGAGCTCACCGGGGCTTTTGCCCTGACTGAACCTAACCACGGTTCAGATATTGCAGGCGGGCTAGAAACCAGCGCCACCTTTGACGGGGAAAACTGGGTGATCAACGGCGAAAAACGCTGGATTGGCATGGGAACCGTTGCCGACTTCGCCCTGGTCTGGGCAAGAGACACCGCTGACCAGCAGATTAAGGCATTTATCGTTCCCACTAGCACCCCCGGCTATCAGGCAGAGAAAATCTGCAACAAAATCGGTTTGCGCATCATGCAAAATGCGCACATCACCCTCACCGACGTTAAGGTGCCTGCCAGTGCCCACCTGCCCGGCGCCACCACCTTTGATGCTGCCAATGAGATGCTGCGTAACTCCCGTGCCTGGGTGGGCTGGCAGGGTTACGGCATCCAGATCGGTATTTTTGATATTGCCCGCGAGTACGCCATTACCCGCCAGCAGTTTGGCAAGCCCCTGGCAAAGTTCCAGCTGGTGCAAAAGAACATTGCTGAAATCATGAGCAATGCCCAGGCTGCTCTAGGGCTGATGATGAATTGTGCCCGTATGCAAGAAGATGGAACCCTTGACATGGTGCACGCCGCCCTGGCCAAGGCAACCACCACCAAACTAGCGCGGCAAAGCGCCTGGCTGGGGCGTGAGATTCAAGGCGGCAACGGCATGACCACTGACTACGAGGTGGCCAAGTTCTTTGGGGACGCCGAAATTCTTTACACCTATGAGGGTACCTACGAGATTAACTCCCTGATCGTGGGTAGGGCACTGACCGGCTACTCAGCATTCGTATAAGCAGAAAGGACGCCCCGTGCAGCTTGAAAACACCACCGCCCTGGTCACCGGTGCGGCATCCGGTATTGGTAAGGCAACCGCCCGCGCCCTCATTGCTAAGGGGGCACAGGTCTTTGGTTTAGATTTGCAACCCAGTATTGACCGAGCAGAACCCCTTGAGGGGCTGACCCTACTTGCCGCAGATGTCACTGACTTCGCAGCGGTAGAAGCAGCCCTAGCGCAGGTTGCTGGGCAGCAGATGCCCCTGCGCATGGTGGTGAACTGCGCCGGCATTGCCCCGGGTGCCCGCGTCCTATCAAAAAAGGGAAAGCACGACCCGGCACTCTTTGCCAAAACAGTGAGTATCAACCTCACCGGCACCTTCAACGTGCTCACCAACGCCGCTGCGATCATGGCAGAACAAGACTCCGCTACCGGGGACGGTTGCCGCGGCGTCATCATCAACACTGCCTCCATTGCGGCCTTTGAAGGGCAGGTGGGTCAGATCGCCTACGCAGCGTCAAAGGGCGGGGTTGCCGCCATGACCCTACCTGCCGCCCGCGACCTAGCTGGCAGCGGTATCCGTGTGAACACTATTGCCCCCGGCATCGTAGACACCCCGCTCATGGCAGGCATTACCGAAGACTTCCGTGAAGCACTAGCCGCTGGTGTGCCCTTCCCCCAGCGCCTAGCAGACCCGGCAGAGTTCGCTAACCTTGCCGTCTTCATCGCAGAACACGACTACATCAACGGCGAAACCATCCGCATGGACGGCGCCCTGCGCATGGCACCGCGCTAAGCACCCAAGGAGGAACCCCTATGACCACCACACCTATTGTTGCCTTTATCGGGCTGGGGCACATGGGCGGCCACATGGCAGCCAACCTGGTTGCCGCAGGCTACACCGTACACGGCTTTGACCTCATGCCCCCTGCCCTCGAAGCAGCGCAAAGCCGCGGCGTCCTCATTGCAGACAGCGGTGAGGCCGCAGCGGCTCAGGCAGATATTGTGCTGACTATGCTGCCTGCCGGCGCCCATGTGCTCGGTGCTTACCCGGCGCTACTGGCTGCGGCTAAGCCTGGCGCCCTCTTCTTGGATTGTTCCACCATTGAGGTTGCTCACGCCCTTGAAGCCGCCCAGCTTGCCCAGGACGCCGGGTTCGCGGCGGTCGATGCCCCCGTTTCTGGCGGCATGGTCGGCGCTGAGGCGGGCACCCTCACCTTCATGGTGGGCGGTAGTGAAGAAAACCTTGAGCGGGTGCGCCCCCTGCTAGAAGTTATGGGCAAAAAGATTGTTCACTGTGGTGGCAACAGTACCGGGCAGGCAGCCAAAATCTGCAACAACATGCTACTGGGTATCACCATGATCGGTGCCGCTGAAACCTTTGCCCTGGGCAACAAACTCGGTCTGGACGCACAGGTGCTCTACGATGTCATCTCAACATCCTCCGGCTACTGCTGGGCAGTCAATGTTAACTGCCCCGTACCCGGCCCCGTTCCCACCTCACCGGCCAACAAGAACTATGAACCGGGCTTTGCCACCGCTCTGATGGCAAAAGATATGGGTCTAGCCCTGGCAGCGCTGCAAACTTCTGGTGTGCGCGGTGAACTGGGGGAGCACGCAGCCGGTATCTACAATGAACTGGTAGAAGCAGGGCGCGGCACCAAGGACTTCTCAGATGTCTACAACCGCGTGAACGGCACACAGAGCTAAGGAGCTAGCATGACCAATTTTGAGAACATTCTGGTTGAAAAGCACGGGCGGGTTGGGCTCATTACCCTCAACCGTCCCAAGGCACTCAACGCCTTGAATGAGGCCACCATGCGGGAGGTTGTCGCCGCCGCAAGCGCCTTCGATGCGGACGCCGAGGTGGGGGCAATCGTCCTGACCGGCAGTGAAAAGGCTTTTGCCGCTGGTGCTGACATTAAAGAGATGGCCACCCAAACCTACAGCAGCATGTACGCCGCCGACTGGTTTGCCCACTGGGACAACCTCACCCGCCTGCGCACCCTCATCGTTGCCGCCGTCAACGGCTACGCCCTGGGCGGTGGCTGCGAGCTGGCAATGATGGCGGACATGCTGGTTGCCGGGCCCTCCACCAAGTTTGGTCAGCCCGAAATTAACCTGGGTGTCATCCCCGGTATGGGCGGCTCCCAGCGGCTGACCCGCGCTATTGGCAAGGCTAAGGCAATGGACCTGTGTCTCACCGGGCGCTTTATGGGTGCTGAAGAAGCTGAACGTGCCGGGCTGGTATCCCGCCTGGTTGAGCAGGACGCGGACGTCCTGCCCACCGCCCTTGAGATGGCAGAAACTATTGCGGGTAAGTCTAAGTTCGTTGCCCAGGTCTGTAAGGAAGCTGTCAATGCTGCCTTTGAGACTACCCTGGCGCAGGGTATTGCCTTTGAACGCCGCACCTTCCACGCCCTTTTCTCAACCCATGACCAGAAAGAGGGTATGGCAGCCTTTGTGGAGAAGCGCGACCCCAAGTTCGAGGGCCGCTAACCCTTCTTCTCACATACTGAACCCCCGCACTTTGTTTCAAAACCCCGAAACAAAGTGCGGGGTTTTGAAACAAAACG
>JAUMUH010000131.1 GCA_030530765.1 Rothia sp. (in: high G+C Gram-positive bacteria) | reverse complement strand
CGAAGAACGTGATGTGCTGGCGCGCCCGTCCTCTGAACCTTTTACCGAGGCAGATGTACCCCTGCTCGATGAGTCAGCTGAGCTGCTGGGCGATTTTTCAAAGGTCGCCGGCGCAGCTGTAGCCGCCCGCGCTGAGGCAGCCCACCAGTCGAATCTAGAGAACGCCCGCAAAGCACTAGAAAATGTTAACCAGCAGTTGGCTGATATGGGCGTTGACGGGGTGGTGACCGCTGAGCAGGTCGCGCAGCTCAACGAAGAAGCGGGGGAGCGCATGACTGCTGCCCGCGCTGCTCTTGCTGACCGCACCTGGGCTTATGGGCATGTGGTGATTGATGAGGCGCAGGAGCTTTCCCCTATGCAGTGGCGCCTGCTGATGCGCCGCTGCCCCATGAAGTCCTTTACGGTCGTCGGTGATATTGCTCAGGCGTCCTCTGCTGCTGCCTCTACCTCGTGGGCGCAGGCTCTTGAGCCTTTTGTGGGCGATCGCTTCTACCTGGATGAGCTCACCGTCAATTACCGCACCCCGGCGCAGATTTCGGACGCCGCGGTTTCCGTTGCTCGCGCTGCTGGCCTTGATATTAAGGCACCCCAGGCTGTGCGTGAGGGCCAGTGGGCACCGTCCGCCCGCACTGTGGGCAAGCAGAACCTGTTGGACGAGCTGGTGCAGCTGGTTGGTACCGAGCTCACCGGCGGTGGGGGTGGTCTCATCGGTGTGATTGTGGACGATACCCGCTACCGTCAGGTGGCAAGCACCCTGGCAGCTGCCCATCGGGGTAAGACCGGTACATCAAGGTCAGCGCTGGAACATCAGGTTCTGGTGCTGACCCCTTGGGAGGCAAAGGGCCTGGAGTTCGATGTGGTGATTATTGTCGAACCCATGGATCTGATTCAGGCAGCTAACGGCTCGGTCGGTGACCTCTATGTGTCTATGACCCGCCCCACCCAGCGCCTGCACCTACTGGCAGGCGAGCACCTGCCTGCAGGGCTGTAGCCTATCTTCTCAATCAGAGAAAGCCACTGCCCCTAGTTACCGCCTGCATCTGTGCAGCTGGTAATTTTAAGGGCAGTGGTTTTTCTATAGAATCACCTTTATCTGATAAGAACGATTCAGGAGTAACCGTGTCTGAACAGACTCTTGCAGCTCAGCACAATGACGATTCCTTCGCCAATATTTGGCAGGAACTCAAATGGCGTGGCTTTGTGCACGTCAGCACCGATGAAGAAGCCCTTGAAAAGGCGCTGAGCGAAGAGTCCATCAACTTCTATATCGGTTACGACCCCACCGCAGCCTCCCTGCATCTGGGTCACCTGGTTCAGCTGCTGCTCATGCGTCGTCTGCAGTTAGCTGGGCATAAGCCTTTCGGCCTGGTGGGCGGTGCGACCGGTCTCATCGGTGATCCCCGCCAGACCTCCGAACGCGTACTTAACTCCAGGGACGTTGTTGAGGGCTGGGTTGAGCGTCTGCGCAGCCAGATTGAGCGTTTCCTCTCCTTCGAGGGCGACAACGCCGCCCAGATGGTCAACAATCTAGAATGGACCAGCCAGCTTTCTGCCATCGACTTCCTGCGTGAAATTGGCAAGAACTTCCGCGTTGGTACCATGATCAAAAAAGAAATCGTAGCCAAGCGCCTCAACTCAGATGAAGGTATCTCCTACACCGAGTTCTCCTACCAGATTCTGCAGGGCAACGACTTCCTAGAACTCAACCGCCGCTACAATGTATCCCTTCAGTGTGGTGGCTCTGATCAGTGGGGTAACTTGACCTCCGGTACCGAACTGGTCCGCAAGGTAGAGGGCAAGTCCGTCCACGCCCTGGGTACCCCGCTGATCACCAACTCTGATGGCACCAAGTTCGGCAAGTCAGAAGGTAACGCTATTTGGCTAGACCCCCAGATGTGCTCGCCTTTTGCCTTCTACCAGTTCTGGCTCAACACCGCTGATGCTGATGTTGTTGACCGTCTCAAGGTCTTCACCTTCAAAACCCGCGACGAAATTGCCGAACTGCAGAAGTCTGTAGAAGAAGAACCCTTCAAACGCCTAGCCCAGAAGACCTTGGCATTTGAAGTTACTTCTTTGGTTCACGGTGTAGAAGCTACTGAAAAGGTGATTGCCGCTTCTGAAGCTTTCTTCGGTAAGGGCTCCTTCGACCAGTTGGATGAAGCAACCCTGGTAGCAGCAACCGCTGAACTGCCCCACGCAACCCTGGGCAAAGACCAGCTAGATATGATTACCGTTCTCACCGAGACCGGCCTATCAGCATCCAAGTCAGAAGCCCGCCGCACCCTCAAAGAAGGCGGCGCCGCCGTCAACAACGTCAAAGTTCAAGGCGAGGACGCTGTTATCAGTGAGTCTGACCTG
>JAUMUH010000026.1:15353-17051 GCA_030530765.1 Rothia sp. (in: high G+C Gram-positive bacteria) | reverse complement strand
ATAGTGCCCCACCGCACTGCCCGTACCCCACAACCCTTCTGTGACTAGGGCTAATGCAGCCACCTTCTCACAGTGCAAGATACGCTACGTGAGATAGTACGTCAGTTGCGAAAGATGACAGGCGCCCCTGCCCAGTTTTCTGGTGGTAAGACCCTACACTAGTAAGGTGCGCTTGCACCTTACCCGTTTCGATTAGAGGGCTTTCGTGAACAAGGATCACGTTTTTTACTCTGCTGTGCACCCTCATGAGGGCCAGAGAAAGTTCGTGCTTGGCGGTCTTGATGGCATCCGCGCTATCGCCGTGTTGCTGGTTTTGGTCTACCACTTTTGGCCTCAGGTTCTGCCCGGGGGCATGATTGGTGTTGACGTTTTCTTTGTGATTTCTGGTTATCTCATTACTGCCCTGTTGCTGCGCGAGGGCGCTTATACCGGCAAGATGGATATCGTTGCCTTCTGGGTGCGCCGTTTGCGCCGCCTCATCCCGGCTGTTGCCCTGCTCACCCTGGTGGTTGGCACGCTGTCTCTTCTGTTGGGCGGGGACGTGCAGGTGGGGCTGGGCAGGCAGATTCTAGGAGCCTTCACTTACTCTTCTAACTGGCTTCTGATATGGGCCAATAAGGACTACTTTACACAGACCTCACCCGAGCTTATGACCAATTTTTGGTCTCTTGCGGTTGAGGAGCAGTTCTATTTTTTCTGGCCGGTGCTGTTGGTCTTTGCCTTTATGTTCTTGCGCACCTGGAGGCAGCGGGCGCTCGTACCGGCCGCTCTTGGCGTGATATCCCTGGTTTTGGCAGCAATCATGATCGCTGCGGGGGCTTCTGCCACCCGCGTCTACTACGGCACCGACACCCACCTTTATGGGCTGATGCTGGGGGTGCTGCTGGCCATGCTTCTGCCCTGGTCTATGTACCCACCGGTTGATGAGCGCCTCTACCCCATCGTTGGCTACGGGAAAGGCGCCTGGGGCTGGCTGCGCCAGGGTATCGGTTGGCTTTCGCTCTTTCTGATTCTGCCGCTCGCCCTCAACCTGAGCGATACTAAACCCGGTGTGCTCATGCCCTGGGGTCTCTTTGCCGGTGCCCTGCTGGGTTTGGGCATGATACAGGCGCTGTTGCCGGACGTCCGCGGTGGCTCATCGGGTGCTTTTAGGGCGCTCTTGTCTTTAGCCCCGCTGCGCTGGGTTGGGCAGCGCTCCTACGGTATCTACCTGTGGCACTGGCCGCTGATGGTGCTTGCCCACTATCTTTTTGGGGCAGACAGGGGCGCCTGGGTTAACGTCCTGGTGCTGGTGCTGACCTTTTGTGCCGCTGGTGCATCGTATGTGTACGTTGAGCAGCCGGTGCGGCACCTGGGTTTCCGCGGTGCCCTATCAGCCTGGCTGAGTGCAGTCTTTACCCGTCACCGCCGGGTTCTGCCGGTGGCTGCTGCGGTAGGTGTCTCGTTAGCTCTGGTTGCTACCGTCTTTGCGGTGCGCACTGCCCCTGAGATGACCGAAGCTCAGAAGGTGGTTGCTGCTGGGGCGGCAGCCCAGGCAAAGGCATCGGGTGCCCGCGGTGATGGGGCAGACTCTTCTGGGCAACCAGCCGATTCTGCTGCGGCTGTTGCCCCCAGGGTGTCGGTGGTGGGCGATTCGGTGACATTGGCAGCTTCTGCAGCCCTCTTGAACTCAGTGCCTGATGCTGCGATTGATGCTGA
>JAUMUH010000026.1:9503-15343 GCA_030530765.1 Rothia sp. (in: high G+C Gram-positive bacteria) | reverse complement strand
CCATTGTCACGGCGCTACCGCTTATCTCTGATATGGAAAGCAGGGGGCAGCTGGGTGATGTGCTGGTCTTATCTGTAACGGCTAATTCAACGCTGAGCACCGGCCAGTTAGAGGAGCTTAAAGCCACGGTGTCCCCTACCGGTCAACGCAAGATTGTGCTGGTGACCGGGGTGGGCCCGGCAAATCTAACCTGGATTGAGCCCTCTAACCGGGTCATCCGCGATTTTGCTGCAGCTAACCCCACCGATGTGTTTGTGGCAGATTGGCAAAAGGCTCAGGAGGGCCACCCCGAATATCTCGTCTCTGATGGCGTCCACCCCCAGGGCGAAGGTATTGAGGTCTACGCTAGAACCGTGCAGCAGGCGGTGGCCCACGCCCAGGCAGCAACTCCCTAAACTGAGATGACCGTTGTGGATTAAAAACAGTGGGTTTTTAATCCACAACGGTCATCTGGGCTCTCACCTATTTCACAATGGTTGTAACCCATTCTTGCTCAGCGAGGTAGCGAGCTAGCTCCTGCACCTCATCGAGGGTGACAGACCGGACGCCCTCTAGCAGCTCGTCCAGGCTCAAAAAGCGACCAGAATCCAGCTCTGCCCTGCCCAGGCGGCTCATGCGTGACCCGGCGTCCTCACTGCCCAAGATGGTGGCACCGCCCAGCTGACCGATGACCTTCTCAAGTTCGTCCTGGGTCAGCCCATCTCGCGCTAGTTCATCAAAGGTAGAGCGCAACAGCTCTTCTACCTGCTGCGCTTTAGCAGGTAAGCACCCTGCATACATGCCAAAGTAGCCAGCATCTGAGTAGGAGCCAGTAAAAGAGAACGTGGAATAGGCAAGCCCGCGCTTCTCACGAATCTCTTGAAAGAGGCGGGAGGACATTCCGCCGCCCAAGGCAGAGTTGAGCACGCTCATGGCAAACCGGCGGTCGTCCCCGGCAATAAGCGCGGGGCAACCGGTCACAATGTTGGTCTGCTCAAACCCTTTTTCTAGGGTTTTGCTGCGGGCACCGGGCACAATAACAGCGCGGGTACGTTCGCGGCGGGGCGCTGGGGCTGCCCCCTCTGTAAGATTCCACCCCTTGTTCTCTAGGGCTGTAAGCACCAGGTCAACGATCTGGCTGTGCGTCAGGGAACCTGCTGCTGAGATCACCAGCCGGTCTGGGGTGTAGTAGCGCTTATAGTGCTCCCACACCTTATCGCGGGCTACCTCAGTAATCTCTTGCGGGGTGCCCCCAATAGGCCGCCCTAGGGGGTTAGCGCCCATGAGCTGTTCGATGAAGTGCTCGAAGGCAACATCGGTGGGGTCGTCTTGGTCCATGGCAATTTCTTCAAGGATGACGCCGCGTTCTTGCTCTAGCAGGTCTGGGTCAAGGGTTGCCCCGGTCACCATATCGGCAATGACGTCAATCGCCATGGGGGTATCGTCATCGAGCACGCGGGCGTAGTAGCAGGTGTGCTCTTTGGCAGTCAGCGCATTGGATTCGCCCCCTACCCTATCGAAGGCGTGAGCAATATCGAGGGCGCTGCGGTGGGCAGTACCTTTAAACAGCAGGTGTTCCAGAAAATGGGTGGAACCCAGCATGCCGGGGGCTTCATCACGGGAACCAACGCCCACCCAGAAACCTATAGACACCGAACGTTGAGAGGGCATACGTTCGGTAATGACGCGAACACCACCGGGTAGGACGGAGCGGCGCACCTCATTCCCGCCTCCCCCAGAGTAGATGAGACGGCCGGTACGGTAGTTCAGCTCGTCAGTGAGCTGGTCAAGGTCAGTGGGTAAGGTAATGGGCATCGGTATCTTCTTTAATGGGAAACAGCACTATTTCAGCTTCTACAGTACACGCAGGTTTTAGGCACACCTGCACGCTGTGTGTGGGCATAGAGAAGGCCCCCACCTGCCGGTGAGAGCCTCCCCTATGATAATCAGAGCAAGAAGCTCGCTAGCTTTCGTCGCTTAGCTCTTGGTCTTCAGCGACAACAGGCACTAGGGACAGCTTGCCACGGTCATCAATCTTAGAGATCTCAACCTGAACCTTCTGACCTACGCCCACGACGTCCTCAACGTCCTCAACGCGCTTGCCATCGTTGAGCTTACGCAGCTCAGAGATGTGCAGCAGACCGTCCTTGCCGGGGGTCAGTGAGACAAAAGCACCGAAGGTGGTAGTCTTGACGACGGTGCCCAGATAGCGCTCACCAATCTCTGGAACCTGGGGGTTAGCGATAGCGTTAATCGCTGCCCGGGCTGCCTCGGCGCTGGGACCGTCGGTTGCGCCGATGTAGACGGTGCCGTCATCCTCAATAGAGATGTCGGTGCCGGTGTCTTCCTGAATCTGGTTAATCATCTTGCCCTTGGGGCCAATAACTTCACCAATCTTGGCGACGGGAACCTGAACGGAAATGACGCGGGGTGCGAAGTCGCTCATTTCATCGGGAGCGTCAATCGCAGCGTTGATGACCTCAAGGATATGCAGACGGGCCTCACGAGCCTGGGTCAGCGCGCCAGCCAGAACAGAGGCGGGGATGCCGTCCAGCTTGGTATCCAGCTGAATTGCGGTCACAAACTCAGAGGTACCGGCTACCTTAAAGTCCATATCGCCCAGAGCGTCCTCAGCACCGAGAATATCGGTCAGAGCTGCGTAACGGGTTTCACCGTCAACCTCATCAGAGACCAGGCCCATTGCAATACCTGCAACGGGTGCGCGCAGGGGAACACCGGCGTTCAGCAGTGACAGAGTTGAAGCACAAACAGAACCCATGGAGGTTGAGCCGTTTGAGCCCAGTGCCTCAGATACCTGGCGGATGGCGTAGGGGAATTCCTCACGGGAGGGCAGAATGGGGGTAATTGCGCGTTCTGCCAGGGCACCGTGGCCGATTTCGCGGCGCTTGGGTGAGCCTACGCGGCCGGTTTCACCGGTTGAGTAGGGAGGGAAGTTGTAGTGGTGAATGTAGCGCTTTGACTTGACCGGGTAGAGAGAGTCAAGCTGCTGTTCCATCTTGAGCATATTGAGGGTGGTGACGCCCATAATCTGGGTTTCGCCGCGCTCAAAGATTGCTGAACCGTGCACGCGGGGCAGAACCTCAACCTCAGCGGTCAGCTGGCGGATGTCGGTCAGACCGCGGCCGTCAATACGAACCTGCTCGGTCAGAATACGCTGACGCACCACGTGCTTGGTCAGGGCGTTGAAAGCTGCGTTGACTTCGTCCTCGCGACCCTCAAATTCCTTGCCTTCACCGGCAAGGGCATCTACGATTTCCTGTTGCAGGTCAGCCGATGCGATTTCGCGATCCTGCTTACCGGCGATGGAGTAAACCTCAACGATCTTGGGCTCAAATGCCTTGACTGCCTCATCAATTTCAGCAGCACGCTCACCGAAGATGGGAAGCTCAAGGGCAGGCTTGCCCGCACGGGCAGCCAGGTCAGCCTGAGCCTTGCAAAGAGCAGCAATGAAGGGCTTAGCAGCCTCAAGACCCTCAGCAACAATCTCTTCGGTGGGGGCGGTTGCGCCGTCTTCTTTAATCAGCTTCCAGGAGTTATCGGTAGCTTCAGCCTCAACCATCATGATGGCAACGTCTTCGCTGCCGTCTGCCTTGGTCACCACGCGGCCTGCAACAGCCATGTCAAACACGGCGTTTTCAAGCTGGGAGTGCTTGGGGAAGGCAACCCACTGACCGTCAATCAGTGCCACACGGACGCCGCCAACGGGGCCAGCGAAGGGTGCACCAGAGAGGGTGGTTGAGCAGGATGCTGCGTTGATAGCTACGGTGTTGTAAATTTCGTCAGGTTCAATGGTCAGAACGGTAACGACGACCTGAACCTCGTTGCGAATACCCTTCTTGAAGGCAGGACGCAGGGGGCGGTCAATCAGGCGAGCAGCCAGAATCGCCTCGGTTGAGGGGCGGCCTTCACGGCGGAAGAAACCGCCGGGGATCTTGCCCGCTGCGTACATGCGCTCTTCAACGTCTACGGTCAGTGGGAAGAAGTCGAAGCCATCGCGGGGGCTCTTGCCAATGGCGGTAGCTGAGAGCAGGGTGGTTTCATCGTCAATGGTAACCAGGGCACTGCCTGCTGCCTGCTGGGCTAGACGACCGGTTTCAAAGCGTACAACGCGCTTGCCGAACTTGCCGTTATCAATGATTGCTTCAGCGAACTGAATTTCGGGACCTTCCAAGGTTCCTCACTTTCTTTTGGTGTGCGCCGCGCTTTCGGTCATCGATTGAGGCCCACAGACCCCTGCGCTGGGTGTTCTGTAAACCGCTACCGAAGACCGCCAAAACCACGGCGGCTCTTACTGTTTAGGTGAAGACCAAGGGCAACACCTTGCCGGTTCTAGGCTGAACTTGGCTTCTGGTGTCGCCCTTGGTGCTCACATGTTTATCGGCGGATACCGAGGCGCTCGATGAGTGCGCGGTAACGTTCGATGTCGATGCTCTTGAGGTAGCCGAGCAGGTTGCGGCGGCGACCAACGAGAATCATTAGACCACGGCGTGAGTGGTGGTCGTGCTTGTGGAACTTGAGGTGTTCGGTCAGGTCAGTGATACGACGAGTCAGAACTGCAACCTGTACCTCGGGTGAACCAGTGTCACCTTCGTGGGTTGCGTATTCCTTCATGATTTCCTGCTTGATCTTGGGATCAAGTGCCATGCTGTAACTCCTAGAGTTAGTGCCGTGTGCGGCCCGGTCAATATTTTTACTGCCGGGTGAAGCAACCAGGGCGCCGGTGGGGGCTTGGCTACTACAGGCAACTGCCACGGACTGCAGTCACATGCACACCCTACTCTACCCCACCAGTGCGGGGTGCAGAAAGAGGCGAGGCGTGCCGTCTAGCCCACACCGGGCCGTCCTACTTCTTTTCGCGCCCAAAGACAAGCGAGGCTAGAGCAGTTGCGCCGGTGACGGCGCAGACGGCGGGCCAGGGGCCAATCTTCTTGTGCAGGGCGTGGGAGTAGCCAAAGGCTCCCAGATAGAGGGCGGTGAGGGTGGTTGCGGTGCCGGTGCCTGCGTTTTTCTGCCAACCGGCAAAGGCAGCAGCACCACCAGCGGCTAGTGCTACACCGCCCAGGGCTCGTACCTTGGTGGCACGGGCAATCTTGTAGCCGCCCATCAGACCGGTTGCGGCTGCTGCTGTGGGGATCAGAACGTTCACGGGTTTCCTCCTTGACATAAGACCAGCATTTTCTACCAGCCTACTCCGCTGCCGCCGGCTCCCCCGGCTTCGTGATGCTGAGTATTTACTTTGAAAGTCAGTTTCTGCCCTTTGCGCTAGCGCTCACCGGGCAAGTAAGAAAGAATAAGGGGTATGGAAACACCCCAGAATTTCACCAAACAAAAGACTAATGTTGAATCTTTCGATCTTGACCACACCAAGGTTCTTGCCCCCTATGTGCGCGTAGCTGACCGCAAGACCCTGCCCGGTGGCGACACTCTGATTAAGTACGATGTACGTTTTACCCAGCCCAATAAGGGGCATTTGGGTATGAAGGCGGTGCATTCAATTGAGCATATGACCGCCCACCACATGCGTAACCACACCGATGCGCTCATTGACTTCTCGCCCATGGGCTGCCAGACCGGTTTTTACGCTCTCACTTTGGGTGTTGAACCGCAGGACTTTATGCAGATTCTAGCGGCAACCATGCAGGACCTACTCGATGCTGATGAAGTTCCCGCCGCCAATGAGGTACAGTGCGGGTGGGGTGCCAACCACTCCCTTGAAGAAGCGCAGGCGGCTGTTGCTGACTTCTTGGCGCGCAAAGACGAGTGGGCGCAGGTGATGGCATAGTGACGCTACTACCCCAAGTTTTTGCTACCGCCACCATTGTTCAGGTGGCCATGGACGT
>JAUMUH010000026.1:7624-9493 GCA_030530765.1 Rothia sp. (in: high G+C Gram-positive bacteria) | reverse complement strand
GACGTTGAGGCTCAGCCCTTTGTGGATCGCACCCAAGAAGCTGCACCCGTGTTCTCTATCGGCGAGGCGCTCTTCTCCCCTCGTTTTTTGGGTGAGCAGCAGCTTCCTCTTCTGCTGGTGCGCTCAAAGATTGGTTTGGTCAATGCAGCCGCGGCGCTTACCGCTGCCCTGGCGCTGGTGAGCCGCCCTGCCGCCGTCCTATCTGCCGGTACCGCCGGCGGCTTGCACACCGATATTGAGGTGGGCGACCTAGCGGTAGGCGTTGATTACACCTACACGGACGCAGACGCCACCGCTTTCGGCTACGAGTTTGGGCAGGTGCCCGGTATGCCCGCACGCTTCGAGGCGGACGGCATGCTGCTAGACCGTGCCCAGCGGGCAGCTGCCGCTTACACCGGTGAGGGGCAGGTGCGGTTTGGCACCATGCTGGCGGGTGGTTCTTTTGTGACCGCCCATAATGTGAAGGACACCCGTGGAATCTTCCCGGACGCCCTGTCAACCGACATGGAGACCACCGCCCTGGCACAGATCTGCTCATCACGCGGTCTGCCTTTTGTGTCGGTGCGCGGTATCTCAGATTTGTGTGGCCCGGCTGCTGACCAGGATTTTCACATGGATGCCCCCGTTGTTGCTGAGCGCAGCGCCGAACTATTGATCACCCTCATGACCCTCTAAATTTAGGAGACAGCTTTGGAAAACCACACTCTACGGGACGGTAACCCTATCCCCCCGCTGGGTCTTGGCACCTACCCCATGAACAATATTGATGCTGAGGTAACCGTGGCAGAGGCTATTGCCCGCGGCTACCGCCTGATCGACACCGCCGTGAACTACCAGAATGAAGCCGGCGTGGGCAAGGGCGTGTTGCGCTCTGGGATTAAGCGTGATGAGCTGTTCGTGCAGTCTAAGCTGCCCGGCAGGGACCACGGCTACAAGCAGGCCATGCGCTCCCTTGAGGGCACGCTAGAGCGCATGGGCTTGGATTACCTGGACGCCTATCTGATTCACTGGCCCAACCCCTCCCAGGGGCTCTATGTGGATACCTGGAGGGCGCTCATTAAGATGCAGGAGGAGGGCACCGTTAGGAGCATCGGCGTTTCTAACTTTCTGCCCGAGCACATTGACCGGTTGATTGAAGAGACCGGTGTGACCCCGGCAATTAATCAGATTGAGTTGCACCCCTATTCGCAGAAAACTGATTGGGCGAGCTACAACACGAACCATGCGATTGTGACCCAGTGCTGGTCACCGCTGGGGCGTAAGACTGACCTGCTGGGGGACGCCACGCTGGCGGGGATTGCAGAGAAGCTGGGTAAGACCCCTGCCCAGGTGATTCTACGCTGGGAGGTGCAGAAGAACTACCTGCCCATCCCTAAGAGCTCACATGTTAAGCGACTTGAAGAGAACCTGGACGTTTTCGCCTGGGAGCTGACCGCTGAGCAGATGGCTGCGGTGGACGCTCTTGAGGCGGGGGTGGGCAGGGGTTTTGACCCTAACACCCACGAGGAAATGTAGTGTTGCTGAGGCTACCTGCAGTGACGGGCGACTGTTTGCCTGCCTGAACCGTTACTGTAGGTAGCCTCTGCTTTTAAGAAAGGGCGCAAGCTACATACCAAAACGAGCCTCAAACCGCCGCACAAACTCCACAAACTTCTCACTCCTACGCCGCTCCTCAACCTGCTCATGCAAAGCCACAAAATACTCCAACTGCCGCACCGCCTCAGCATGATCACCAACCAACTCCAAACCCAAAATGTAATACTGACACCCAATAAATCGCCCTCCTGGAAGATACGAGCGCTCCCTAAACACCTCAAGCGTATGCTCCACCGTACACAAAACATCCCGCAAATACGGCAAACCCTGCTC
>JAUMUH010000026.1:0-7611 GCA_030530765.1 Rothia sp. (in: high G+C Gram-positive bacteria) | reverse complement strand
GAGCCGAAAGATCAATCGGGCTATGCGGCCCATCAAACTGCACCGGCCAAGCAACCCCCAACCGCTCATCCAAATGCGGATCCAAATGATACAAAGACTCAGTATAAGAAGGCCCGCCCCGGTCAGGGGTAATCAGCGTCAATTCATTACGCAACTGCATATGAGGAACCCACAAAGGCCCCAAAGCAACCGAAACCGAAGAACCCGTCCCATAATTAGACATAACCGACAAACTCACCACCCCCGTCCACTCATCATTAAAGGGCAGATGATAATCCCAACGAGAGTTTTTCTTCTGAAAACCCAAGCCCTCTATCAGGGGCTGCCATTCCTGCTGTACCTTACGCTCCGGTGCCATCGGCTCTTCTCTCCATTCAATTGACGCAGTATTATGTATAGATTCTAGTGGGCAGGCGGCTCTTCGGGGAGCCAGTGATCCACGCGAATAGGGAACCCATCACTCAGTTCATCAATTTCTACTCCTGTAAGACCTTCACGAATTGCATCTTTTGCTTTTTGCCCGCGCGGTATAACCTCGCCGTCCGCAAACCCCGGGTAGGCCTCTTTCTGATTCTTGGTAAAACTCGCTGAAGAGCCAAACTTAGACTCCAGCCCCCAGATGCTCCCGTCCTGCTCCATCATCACAGCATCCAGCCTGACCCGGGTGATCTCCTGCTCGGTCACCACATCAAAGGTTACCTCTTCGGCCAAGACGCGGCCGCCACGCTGCTGCAAGGCATCAATCGACAGCTGCGTGCCCAACTGCCCCTTAGCATAGGGGGACAAGGTAGACAGGTCAACCTGCGGGTTCAGGGCAGGCACAGCCGAATGATACTCCAACTTACCCGGGCTGAAACCCGCCCCACCATCAAATGCCTTAGCCAGCGGCGTATTAACCCCGGGGCCACTCTTAAAAGCATCGTCCACCACTGAAAAACTGCCCTCCGGCCGCTCCTTCCGGGCAAGATGCTTGCCCAAAGCACCCAGAGCAGGCTTAGCTGCAGCCTTAGGCCCCGGCAAAGCAGAAAGAGCAGCCCCAACCCCAACAGCCGAAAGAAACCCGCTGACAGTGTGAGGCCCCGGTGACTTCAGGTAATCATAACCACCAGAAATACCACCTATAACCCCCTGCACCATCAGACCACCAGGGATCATATCAAGGGCAACCTGCAAGGGGTCCACCGACCCCAAAAAGGCCTTCTGCATCAGCACGGACGTCCCGCCGCTCACCAGTGACCCACCGGCAATCACAAAGGCTAGACCAACCGGGGTACCCACGACCGTTTCAGTGGCAGTGATACCCACACTTATCAGCCCAAAACCTACCGCGGTCATCACGGTGCCCAGCGCATACTCCCAATTCTGGGATAACCACTCACCTGCCACAGCAAAGAAGCCCTCTTGCATGCGCGCAGCATACACCTGCATATCAACATCTGTGGCAGGGCTCAACCCCCAGGGGTCCACCTGGTTCAAAGGGTTATTAGCAGCATAGGCATAAGGGTTAGCGCCCCAAACACTACCGGCGGCAGCCTCTACAGGGTCAACCGACAAGAACCCGGCAGACACCGGGTCATAGGCTCTAGCCCCCATCAGCTCCAAACCCGCCACCACAGGCAGACCGTCCGCGCTCAGCCCAAAACCACCAAAAGGCACGCCCTCACCAGCGGCACCCTGGTGCCCACCTGGAATAGCCCAGGGGTCCTCACCCACAGTAGGCCGAGCAAAACGCCAGCCCGTAGCAGGCGCAACCCCCAAAGAATGGTCACCCACAGAAACCAAGACCGGCCTAAAGGCGCGGCTATCCCACCACAGGTCATACCCATCAACCTGCGCCAACTCACCGGTTGCATCCACCAGCAAACCGTGCTCAGCTAGCACCCTGCCCTCATCATCAGCAACGGACACCCCCGCTAAAAAGCCGGCAGCATCATAGGAAAACTCCCGCACCTGCCCGTCAGCAGAACGCTGCCTCACCCGCCTGCCTACCCCGTCATAAACAAACTCATAGGCATCGCCACTTGAATATTCAACCGCCAAAAGCTGACCGGCAGCATCGTACTCAAACTCGCCCCTCACACCGGGAGCCACAGACCGCACCAACCGGCCACTAGCGTCAAACTCCCAGCCCCGCTCCCGGGTTCTACCCCCGGTATCGGTCACAGTAGCTGCCCTCAACTGGCTGGCATCATCATAAGAATAGGTATGCCTGACCGTCTCGCCATCTGCCGAAACCGTGGCCGTGCTAGCCACCTGGCCCCACTCAGTATAGGCAACCTGAGTTGACTCCAAAACACCACCAGAGGCGCCCAGCAAGCGGTGCTGGCTCACCCGACCGTCCTGATAAACCCACTGCGAACTCACATCAGCAGTTGATGCCTCCACCACCCGGGAAGAAGCATCATAAGCATAAGAAACCTCATGCCCCTGCCCATCCTTAACAGCAAGAAGCCTACCGGCATCATCGTAACGGTAACGCACAGTTGCCCCCTGAGCATCTGTGCGGGACACAAGCCGCCCAGCCGTATCGTAGGACCAACGCATACAACTAGAACCCCGAGAGCGAGAGAGCAACCGGCCCATTGCATCAAACTCTAAACGATGCTCAACCGGCTCACCACCGGCAGCATAATCATGAAAAAGCATCGTGCGCCGCTTAGCATCACGGTGGATGCGGCTGAGCACTTGCCCGTTCACCGTCAGCGAGGTTTCCCTGCCCCGGGCATCATAGGTCCACTCGCTCACCGTGCCCATAGTGTCTGTTTGAGTCAGCTGCCGACCAGCGGCATCATAGGTTGCCCGCGTCACCCGCCCCAAAGGGTCAGTCACCGAATCAACCTTATTAAGAGCTGTAAAAGTTCTATGAGTCACCCCGCCAGCAGGGTCAATGATTTGCACAGCCCTACCCAGGTCATCGTAGCTATACTTGGTCTTACCACCCAGACCATTAACCGCTACCACCAGCTGACCGGCAACATCATACACAAAACGGCGCACACCGTACCTACCGTCGGCAGCAAAAACCAACCGCCCGCAGGCATCATAGCCTCGCCGGGCAACACCGCGCCCAGGCTCCTTAGACCATACCAGCCGCCCGCAGGCATCATACCGGTACTCAGCGCGTTCACCAGCAGGCAACACCCTAGCCACAACCCGCGAATCAGCGTCATAGACAAGCCTGGTCACCGCACCGGTAGCATCAGTATAGGTTTCTGCCCTACCGCAAGCATCATAAGAATAAGACTGCACGGTACCGTCACTGCCGGTCACCGACACCAGCCTGCCAGCTCTGTCATACTCCAGCTGCCGCATAAACCCGGTAGCATCAATAATCTCAACCGGCTGCCCCGCCACGTTATAGACAACCAGCTCTTCACTACCATCAGCCTGCTGCCGCCGCACCGGCCGCCCCCAGGCATCAAGCTGAAGGTGGGTAGCACCAAACTGATCAGCGAGAGTCAGCATCTGCTGCTGCCGGTCTGCAGTTACACTGGTGCGGTTCCCCAAAGGGTCAACCGTAGCGGTAAGTGCGCCCACAGCATCATACTCACGAACCCAGCGTGAACCGCTCGGATCTACAGTTGCCACCAGCCGCGAAAGGTGGTCATGCTCAAAACCCCACCGGGAACCATCGGGCAACACTGCCGCAGCCACATTACAAGCATCATCGAACACTCTACTCACCGACCGCCCCAAGGGGTCAATCGTCTCAGCTAACTCCCCCGCCGCGTTATACCGCATCTGGGTTCGAGCACCCAGGGGGTCAATCACCGCAACAACCCGCGAGGCAGAATCATACTCAAACCGGTGCGCAGAACCATCAGGGTCAGTACGTTGCACAATACGGCCAGCATCATCGTAGGCAAAAGAAGTACGGGCACCCAAAGCAGTAAGAATGGCGGCAGCCCGCCCCGCCTCATCATACTCAAACCTGGAGCAAACGCCCTCAGCGTTAGCCACTGTCAGCACATCGCCCACAGCGTTATAGGTAAACGTCAGGCTGACACCTGCCGGGTCAGTGATAGACATCAACAGCCCGTCCCGCCATACCAGGTTGGTTACCCCACCCAGGGAATTACGAACCCAGCTGGGGTTTCTCTGTGCCCCCTCATACCCGTAGGTCACAAGAGCATCAGAGCCCGCCACCGCATCAACCAGTCGGTCATACTGATCCCACCGGTAGACAATATCAGTGCCGTCCACGGTGCGGGTTCTCACCCTACGGCCGCGTTCATCGTACATATGAACCGTTTGCGAACCATCACGCTCAGTTACCGAAACCAAATTTCCGTGAGCATCATAGGCCATATTCTGCCGCTGGTCATCAGCGTCAATCACGCCTACCAGCCGACCCTGGGCATCAGAAATCCAAGAATTAGCTCGCCCGCCACCCTTATCAGCAGAGACCGTAACCCCACCGGGCACATAAGAAAACTCAACGGTGCGCCCATGAGGTGTCTTCTGGGTTGCCACCCTGCCGTAAGGATCGTAGGTATTCACAACCTCCTGCACACCGGCAGCATTGGTCACCGTTTCAATGAGCCCCTCATCGTTATAGCCATAGGCTCTGTAGGCCCCCTACCGCTTGGCCCTCACCAACAGCCCAGACGGTGAATAATCGTACTCAATCCTGCGACCATCAGAAGCCCGGGCAACAACTACCCGGCCATCAGAGTACTCGCACTCAACCCATCGTCCCCTCTCGTGGACCAGCCTCGTTAACTCACCAGTGCTTGCCCGCTCAACATATACCGCCTGCCCTTCTACCTGGGCATACCCAACCCAAACACCGGTAGCCGTGAAGAACCAACCACCACCGGCATTATCAACAACAGCCCAGCGAGCGCCCTCACGCAACCTAACAGGCGCACACACCGTCGCAGCCTCCTGGGCAGGTACAAGCCAATAGTTCTCGCCCTCAGCACGCAGAAACGATGCGCCCGAGCGTGCGAAAGTAAGCTGACGCCCGTCAGCCATCAGCCACCGCGCGCAATCATCGTCAAAACGAAGCTCAACATCAAGAACCGATGACCACCCGCACCCAAAAACACCCCCGCTAGCACCGCGGGAGTTATACATACGGATCAGCGACAAGCTAGAAGCTGCACCCGTGAACTGAAGGTCAGTTTCGGGTTCTATAAAGTTGCCGTTGCCGGTATTGACAGGGTCTAGCGTATAGCCAGCAGTTGGCTGACCGCCCAAGGCAGATGCTACCACCACCGATAAATCCTGGCGGTAGGTAGTCAGACCGGCTGCTTCCAAAGCTGCCTGAAGAGCCGAGTCCGGTAAGCCCACTAAAGCCCCGCTCTTAGACCCTGCATCTTCAAAAGCCTGAGCGATAAAGCCAACCCAGCTAGCATCAGCCTTGTTAGCATCGTTCCACGCCTTCAAGGCAAGAAGAAGCCCAGAAGCCTCGAGAGAACCATACCCACAACTAGCCTGAAAATCACTATAAGCAGTTGACACGGCGCTTGCTTGATCGTCAACCGCGTTGTTGAGGCTTGGGCTGCCATCGCTAAACACCCTCAATTGTTCAGGAACAGCAGAAGACACTCCCCCACCTGCCCCGGCTTGCCCCGGCAAAGGGGTATCTCGAGGTGAAGCAACTGGCTCGCTAGCAACCTGCGGCAAAGGTTCAGAAGCCGCCCCAACGGGAGGGATCTCCTGCCCCATAAGCCAGTCCCAGTCCTTCTCCCACCAGTCATCATGCCGGGCAAGATACTCACGGGCAATACGGCGGCGCTCATTCTCGGCCCGCGCCTGCTCTGCAAGTTTCCCCACGAGCCCCGCAGCGTCCCGCAAAGCATTGACCAGCTCCTGCCCGTCAGCTGAGGCTACAGCAGCGTTATCAGCAAAGACGGTGGAGAAGTAGCCCCGGAATTCTTCGCCCGCCTCGCGCACATACCCGGCACGGGTTGGTTGCTGATTTTCAAGTTCTTGGGCCGCAGAGTTAAGAGCCTGCTCCAGAGCGTCTGCATCTTCAAAGCTAAAATTAACGTCGCTTTCAATTGCACCGAGTTGGTGGGTCATAGCAGAAGGCCCTTCTGTTTGGGCAAGTCACCAGCACAATGCTCTACTTGCTTTTCTTCTCCGAGCTAAGCCTACCAACTCATGCTCAAATGTCTAGAGCCCTAAGTGCTGCTTTGTCTCTTCAACGTCCTGGTGCATCTGCTCAATCAGCGCCTCAACGCCGGTGTAGGCGACCATACCGCGCAGAAACTTTACAAATTCAAGTGTGACCTGCTGACCGTAAAGGTCGAAGGCCTCTACCGCTTCATCTGGGCGGCCCACCACGTGCGCCTCAACCTGGCGGCTGGTCACCCCCTCAAAGGTGGGGTTGGTGCCCACCGAGACAGCAACCGGGTGGCGGGTACCTGCCTCATCGGTCAACCAACCAGCGTACACGCCGTCAGCCGGTACCAGCCCTTCTGAGGTAGCTGCCATGTTGGCGGTGGGGAACCCAAGCTCCCGCCCGCGGGCAGCACCGTGCACTACCTCCCCCGTCATAAAGTGGTAGCGCCCCAGCAGCAGTGTAGCTGCCTCAACATCCCCCGCTGATAGCAGGGCACGGATGCTGGTAGAAGAGCAGCGGCGGGCGTCCTGCGCCAGCAGGTCTTCAACCACAAGAACCTCAAAGCCAAAGCGCTCCCCCAGCTCTTTCATGGTGGTGAGATCCCCCGAGTTACCGGTGCCAAAGCGCACGTCGTCCCCAATAACCACATAGCGGGCATTGAGCGCAGCAACGAAGGTGCGGTGCACAAACTCCTCGGGTGTTTGGGCGGCAAAGGTAAGGTCGTAGTGAAGCAGCAGGTAAATATCGACCCCCAGCTGGTGCATGATGTGCTGGCGGGCGTCCTGGCTCATAATCTCAATGTGGTTGCCCGCCGGGTAGTGCACACGCGCCGGGTGGGGATCAAAAGAGATAGCGACCGAGGTCAGCCCCCGCTCACGCGCCGTGCTAACCAGGGTAGAGAGCACTTTCTGGTGGCCTACATGCACGCCGTCAAAGTTGCCAAGGGTGACCACGGTGGCACCTATGTCGGCAGGCACCTGGGCGAGGTCAGTAAAGCGCTTCACGGTACTCCTTAGTGGGTTTTACTCGTGTCTATACTACGCGGTTTCGCGGTGCCCTGCACCTGCTGGTGTGGTGAGGACGGCGGGGGTTAGGCTGGGCGAGTGGGGCGGGTTTTTGCGAGCCACCAGAGCCCGATCATGGGCAGAATGAGGGGGATGTAGCCGTAGCCTGAGCCGAAGTGGGACCAGACGGAGGCCAGCTCGAAGTGCTGGGGCTGCCAATAAGAGAAGATGCCGACCAGCAGCACCCCTGCCATTTCGGTGCCGACGGCTACCAGTGAGAGTTTCCAGGCGTCTTCCCCCTTTTTTGCCAGGGCGATAGTGGCGACCAGGTAGATGATTGCTGCCAGGGCTGAGAGGCTGATAGAAAGAGGTGCCTCATCAAATTTGCGGATGACCTGGTAGAGGGAGCGTGCACCCGCTGAGAGGGTAAAGACCGCGTAGATGACCACCAGTAGCCTGCCGAAGCCGCTGGTTTTCTTGTCCTTGTTTTCAGTAAGTACCTGGTTCATTCTTCTTCTCGCATCTTAGTAGTAG
>JAUMUH010000130.1 GCA_030530765.1 Rothia sp. (in: high G+C Gram-positive bacteria) | reverse complement strand
CCCAGTACTCCATCGCACCTGCTGCCCAGCGTCTAGCTGAACTGGCTGACTTCCCTGTAGCAATCGCTACCGACCTGGTTGGTGAAGATGCTAAGGCTAAGGCTGAGGCGCTGAAGGACGGCGAGCTGCTGGTTATAGAGAACGTGCGCTACGATGCCCGTGAAACCTCCAAGGACGAAGCTGAGCGCGCAGAATTCGCCAAGGAGCTGGCTGCTCTGACCGGCGAAAATGGCGCTTACGTCAACGACGCTTTCGGTGCTGTTCACCGCGCCCACGCTTCTGTTTACGACATTGCCAAGGTTCTGCCTGCCTACCTGGGTGACCTGGTTAAGACCGAGGTTGATGTTCTGGAAAAGACCCTTAACAACCCTGAGCGTCCCTTTGTTGTTATCATGGGCGGCGCTAAGGTTTCTGACAAGCTAGCAGTAATTGACAACCTGATTGGCAAGGCTGACACCATCCTGATCGGTGGCGGCATGGGCTACACCTTCGCTGTTGCCCAGGGCTACAAGGTGGGTACTTCCATCCTTGAAGAGGACCATGTTGAAACCTGCAAGCGCTACCTGGCTGAAGCACCCGGCAAGGGCACCGAGATTGTTACCGCAGTGGACGTTGTCTGCGGTGATGACTTCTCTAATGATGCTAATTTTGAGATTCGCCCCATTGAAGAAATGGAAGGTGGCGAGCTTGGTGAAAAGGCAGACGGTCTGGACGTTGGCCCTGCAACTCGTGAACTTTTCGCAGAAAAGATTGCATCAGCTAAGACCATTTTCTGGAACGGCCCCGTTGGTGTTGCCGAATTCCCCAACACCGCCCACGGCACTAAGGCAGTTGCAGAAGCAATTGTTGCTAACAAGGACGCCTTCTCTATCATCGGTGGCGGTGACTCTGCCGCGGCTGTTCGCAACCTGGGTTATTCTGATGACCAGTTCGGCCATATCTCAACCGGTGGCGGTGCTTCTCTAGAATATATCGAGGGCAAGACCCTTCCCGGTCTAGACGCACTGGGTGCCTAACTGCTAAAAGCTAGAAATAGGAGATAAATACTATGACTCGCAAACCGCTGATTGCCGGTAACTGGAAGATGAACATGGATCATGCTGAAGGCGTGACCCTGTTGCAGAAGCTAGCTTGGACCCTGGACGACACTAACTTCGATTTCGACACTGCTGATGTTGCTGTCTTCCCCCCTTTCACCGATATTCGCTCCGTGCAGACCCTGGTTGATGGGGATAAGCTTAAGATTGTTTACGGTGGTCAGGATCTCTCTGACCAGGATTCTGGTGCTTACACCGGCGACATTTCCGGTGCTTTCCTCAAGAAGCTGGGCGCCACCTACGTTCTGGTGGGCCACTCAGAGCGCCGCACCATTCACGGTGAAACCGACGTCGTATGTGCAGCAAAAGTACAGGCAGCCTACCGCCACAACCTGGTACCCGTACTCTGCGTGGGTGAGGGGCTGGACAAACGCGAAGCAGGTGAGCACGTTGAGTTCACCCTTGAACAGCTGCGCGGCTCCATTGAGGGTCTGACCGCTGAACACGCTGAGACCCTGGTCGTTGCCTACGAGCCTGTCTGGGCTATTGGCACCGGTAAGGTTGCTACCGCAGCTGATGCACAGGAAATGAGTGCAGCAATCCGCGCAGAATTGACCAAACTCTACTCGGCAGAGGTTGCTGATAAGGTACGCGTCCTTTATGGCGGCTCCGTCAAGGCCGCATCTGCGCCTGAGATTATGGCAGAAGCAGATGTGGACGGTGTGCTGGTCGGTGGTGCTTCATTAGATGCTACCGAGTTCGCTAACATCGCTCGGTACGACGCCTAAACAAGCAATACGATAAGGACGGCGTGCCGTACCTTCCTATCCGGTACCAAGGCAAGGAAGGTGCGGGGCGGCGTCCTTACCGCTGAGGGTGAACATGTCAGCACCGCGTCAAAGGTGCTTTCGGGCGCTGAAGAGCGTATAGTTTTTCGGAGGCAAAGATTGCCTTTAAGTTTTGAAAGTGAAAGGTTCCGTGTGGTAACTCTTAAAATTACGCTGATGGTTCTCATTGCAATTTTGAGTATTCTCACCATCCTGCTGGTTCTGCTGAACCGCGGTAAGGGCGGTGGCCTTTCCGATATGTTCGGTGGCGGCATGACTACCTCACTAAACTCCTCAGGTATGGCATCAAAGAACCTGATTCGCTTAACCGTAACCGTTGCCTTGCTCTGGGTTTTTGCCATCATCGGCTATGCGCTGGTGCTGCGCTTTGAAACAACAGCGGTTATCTAAACCGAATACCAAAAATCCCGGCTCATATCAGTGAGCCGGGATTTTTTTATGCTCTTCCCTTCAGAGCCATGTGGCTTAGGGGAGCGAGGTTTTAGAGCGCGTCTTCAGTTGCCAGAATCAAGGTTTCTAATAGACCACG
>JAUMUH010000025.1:2309-17346 GCA_030530765.1 Rothia sp. (in: high G+C Gram-positive bacteria) | reverse complement strand
GTGCTCCACATAGACCCGTAAGAGATCGAGCAAC
This sequence comes from Rothia sp. (in: high G+C Gram-positive bacteria), assembly GCA_030530765.1. Taxonomy (GTDB): domain Bacteria; phylum Actinomycetota; class Actinomycetes; order Actinomycetales; family Micrococcaceae; genus Rothia. The sequence goes on along the minus strand of JAUMUH010000025.1, from coordinate 17,312 downwards.
CCCAGGGTTTGAGGTTGCCCGTCCACCAGTGCCACATTAGTAATGCCAAAAGAATCTTCTAGGGGGGTGTGCTTGTAGAGGGCTGCTAGCACCGCCTTGGGGTTAAAGCCGTTGTTGATTTCGATGACCATACGCAGCCCGTTTTTACGGTCGGTCAGGTCAACAACATCAGAGATGCCCTGCAGTTTCTTGGAGTTCACCCCGTCCTTGATTTTCTCAATAACTTTCTCGGGACCCACCATGTAGGGCAGCTCGGTAACCACAATGCCCTGCTTGCGGGCGGTGACCTGCTCAATAGAGACGGTGGCGCGGGTCTTGAAGATGCCGCGCCCCTTCTCGTAGGCGTCCTTGATGCCGCCGGTGCCCACAATGGTGCCGCCCCCGGGTAGGTCGGGGCCCGGGATAAACTTCATGATGTCTTTGAGGGTGGCAGTAGGGTTGTCGAGCAGGTGACGGGAAGCTGCAATGACCTCACGCAGGTTGTGCGGTGCCATATTGGTTGCCATACCCACGGCAATACCGGCTGAACCGTTAACCAGCAGGTTGGGGAAGGCAGAGGGCAGGACGGCGGGTTGCATGAACTGGTTGTCGTAGTTGGGGACGAAGTCCACCACGTCTTCATCGAGGTTGGCGGTCATAGCAAGGGCTGCCGGTGCCATGCGAGCCTCGGTGTAGCGTGATGCTGCCGGGCCGTCGTCCAGGGAGCCAAAGTTGCCGTGACCATCAACAACCGGCAGGCGCATAGCGAAGGGCTGGGCCAGGCGCACCATAGCGTCGTAGATGGCGGAGTCGCCGTGGGGGTGCAGTTTACCCATGACTTCACCGATAACGCGGGCGCTTTTGACGTGGCCCTTATCGGGGCGCAAGCCCATCTGCTGCATCATGTAGAGGATGCGTCGCTGCACCGGTTTGAGGCCGTCGCGGGCATCGGGTAGGGCACGGGAGTAGATGACCGAGTAGGAGTACTCTAAGAAGCTGGTTTCCATCTCGCTCGACACATCAATGTCAACGATGTTCTCTACAACGCCCTCGGGGTAGTCATCGTGTGTGGTTGTGGTGCGGCGAGCCATGCGGACCTCATCAATCAGTTTCGAACACAGTTTCTAGCCCATAATACCGTGCTGACCGGTTGGCTTAGTGCTTTGCACCTATGATTTCTGGGTAGGACGGCGGGTGCCGGGGCGCAGAAGGCAGATGAGGGCTGTGACGAAGAGAGATAGTAGCACGAGGCGGATAGAGGTAGCGCTAAGGCGGGCATGATTGCCGCCGCTGATGGCGTAGGTATCTGCCAGCCCCATGCCAATGTGCCAGCCCGCAAACAACCAGAGAACCAGCAAAGAACCCCAGATGCCTAGGAGACACCACCCAAATGCTCTGAGCCGGGTGTAGCCGGGGCGGGTGCAGAAGAAGAAGTGAAGGGCAATGCTTGCTGCCTGAACGATGCCTGCAAGAGCGAAGGCAAAGGTTACGGCTGTTGGGGAGAATTCGCCTGCGGCGCTCATTTGGCGGTATATCTCTGCTAGAGAGGTGGTCGGGGCGGCAGCTAGGGGGTTCCAGCGGAATATATGCAGGCTGACCAGGGCTAGTGCCGACACCCAAATGCCAAGGGCGGCACATAAGGGTACCCAGCGAGAAGAAGGGGGTGAGGCAGGTGAGAGGGGAGTAGTCATGCTGTCATCATAAAGTGGTGGGAGCAGATGGGGCATCATGCTCAGGTATGAAACTGACCTAGGTTTTATGAGTGTGCTCACAGAGGGGGCTTTGGGCTTGCGCGCCCCAAAAATGGGGCGTATAGTTTTTATTCGTTGCCAGAGGGAAACCCGCTGGGAACAGACAAAATAATAGGCGCCTCTAGCTCAATTGGCAGAGCAATTGACTCTTAATCAATGGGTTCTGGGTTCGAGTCCCAGGGGGCGCACACAAGAGCAAGACCTTCACTGTTTGGTGATGGTCTTTCTTATTTCTGCCCCATTTTTCTTGGGGCAGCAACCGGGGTTATGGGGTTATAGGCGAAGAGGCGGTCGTGAGAAAATGGGGCTATGCCCCGTAGATCTCATGCAAAGACCCGTAGGAATAACTCCGGTAGCACACCCAGTAAATGGCAGAAGAAACAGCCAGCTGGGCGCGATATCTCCCGGATACTCGACCCTGCCCCCTACGTGGAGCGCACCCCGGGCGGTGACTGGATGGTGCAGTACATCCCGGCTATCAATGCTCTGAAGACCTACAAATGCCCCGAATGTGAGCGGGCTATACCTCCGGGCACCGCGCATCTGGTGATTTGGCAGCAAGATCACATGTTCGGCAAAGGGCGAGCTATTGAGGAACGGCGGCACTGGCACAAAGGGTGCTGGGAAACCCGCCGTCTGTGGTAGTAGAACAGGTGAGCGGCGCCCGGTTAAGCTGGCGCAAGAGCTGAACCGGGGTGCCCGGTGCCTACAGCAATGCTTAGAGGGTGTCTTGCCGGGGTATCAGCACTTCTCTGACCAGGATCAGCAATGAAGCTGCCACCGGGATAGCGATAATTGCGCCCAAAACTCCCCAGAGGGCGCCACCGGCAGCAACTGCGATAATCGCTATGGCGCCGGGAACCGCTACTGCCTTACGCATAATGCGAGGGGAGATAAAGTAAGCCTCCACCTGAAGGTAGATGAGGTAGGGGATGAGAAAGAAGAGCGCCGTGTGCCAGCTTGTGGTGAGAGAGATCAGGGAAACCAAGGCTGCTGCACTTACCCCGCCGATCAGAGGGATGAAGGCAAGAATCAGCACAAAGAGCATGAGCAACTGGGCAAAAGGCACACCGACAATCAGCATCACGATGGAGGCGAAGGCGGCATTACAGACGGCTACAGCTGCTTGCCCCAACACGTATTGCCCCACTGAGTTAGTGATCTTTTCGGTGAGATAAGCAACCCGGTTGCGCCTGGACGCCGGGGCTAGGCGGACACCCCAGGCTTTGATGGTTGGTAGCGAAGCAAGAACATAGCCCGATAGGAACAGCACAATGATGGTGCCGGTGACGAACTGTGCCAGCGTTGAGCCGGCATTGATGAGGGAATTGAAAAAGCCGCTGACCACTGAACTGTCGGAGGCGATTGACGAGAAGAACTTATCAACCTCTTGGTCTACGGCAGAGCGAATGTTGTACCGGTCATCCAAGCCGGTGAAGAACTCTGAGTCAAGGAAGTCTTGGAACTGCTGGGGGAAGCCAGTGATAAAGCCTATAGCCTGGCGTGCTACTACGGGAATAACCCAGAAAATAATTGCTGCTAAGAGGGCCGCAAAAATGAAGAAGACAATGCCCACACCGTACCCGCGGGGAATACCCCACTTCTCGAGCTTACGCACGGCGGGGTCGAGCCCTAGCCCGATAAAAACAGCGCCGGTGAGCCAGCCTGCAAGGGCGCCAACGTTCATCAGAACGTAGTAGCACAGCAGCGCCAGCCCCACCCCGAAGGTGAGCATAAAACCAAAATAGATGGGGTTGTTGACATGCCCGGCTTTACCCGTGAGCTGACCGTCTGCCACGGGCGTCTCTAAGGTGGCTGTGCTTTCGCCAGATGTGCTCTGGGGCGGTTCAGCTGGTAACTGTAAACGGTGGCGCGGCCGAGCACCGGGGAGGGAGAAGGAGCGGCGTGGAAAAGAGAAGTGGGGCATAGGTTTGTTCTCACTGTAGAGAGTGCAAGGGTGATGCCTTCAACTCTATACCCGATTCAGCCTAAGGCTAGAAATTGTGGTCTTGGGGAGGGGCAGCGTGGTTTCTTTGGCAGGATAGAGACAGACCAAATGTTAGAGATGAGGAGACCACCGTGACTGCCGGTTCATCAGATTTTTCAGCTGAAAACCTACCTGCTTCTGTGCGTAATGCGCCGGTGCTGGGGCAAGGTGCCCCGGTGCCTGCAGAGACAACAGAGAGCAGCGCTAGCGCTGAGTCTGGGGTGAGCCCTACCTGGCGTATTGATGTTACTGATACTGAAAGTTTTCAGAAGCTGGTGCAGCTGTCAAACCAGGGTGCTGTGGTTTTTGCCCTGTGGGCGCCGCACTCACCGGCGTCGGTAAGCATGCTGGAACAGGCAGAAGCGCTGGTGAACTCTGCTGAGGGGCAGATGCTACTGGCAGCTGTAGATATCACCAAGACCCCTGAAATTGGTCAGGCATTTCAGATTCAGGGGGTGCCTGCGGCGGTTGCAGTGATTGGTGGGCGCCCTGCCCCACTTTTTAACGGTCAGGTCGATGCTGCTGCGCTGACAGAGGTTCTGGGGCAGGTCTTGCAACTTGCTGCCTCCCAGGGGCTGCGCGGCGGTTTTGAGCCGGTGTTGCCTGCGCAAGAGAAGCCTCTGCCCCCTCTGCATGCTGAGGCACTTGAAGCGCTTGACCGGGGTGACTATGCCGCCGCTGAAGCTGCTTACACCCGGGCTATTAACGAGAACCCGGGGGACGCGGACGCTAAGGTTGGCCTGGCACAGGTGCAGCTGCTTGCCCGGGTAGCAGGCCTGGACTTAGCGGCAGAGCGCGCTAAGGCAGCAGCTGATGCTACCGACGTGACCGCTCACCTCAACGTGGCAGATTTGGATGTGGTGGGCGGCCATGTTGACGATGCTTTTGCCCGGCTACTTCGCCTCTTTAAAGCGGTGGATGCCGAGCAGAAAACCGCGGTGCGAGAGCGGATGTTAGAGCTCTTTGCTGTGGTTGGCTCATCAGACCCCCGCGTCACAAAAGCCCGATCTGCGCTTATGATGGCAATGTTTTAACAAAGGTGGGTGGGGTCACTAGAATGGGGTTATGAGTGAAAACACTAACCAGACTGGCCTTTACCCTACAACCGATTCTTCCGCCCCGCCGTCCGCCCCGGTGGCCACTGGCAGTGCAGCAGGTTTGACCTCGGCACCGGTGGTGGCAGAGATTGCCCCTGGGAGCCAGCAAGAAGCCGCCCTAGATATACGCAACCTAGTGAAGGTCTACGATGGGCGGGCAGCGGTGGACGGCATTAACTTGACCGTTCCGCGCGGCTCTTTCTACGGGCTGGTGGGGCGCAACGGTGCCGGTAAAACAACCTCCCTCTCTATGGCTACGGGCTTGCTGAAACCCACTGCCGGGCAGGTGCTGGTGGGTGGTCTTAATATCTGGGCTAACCCCCTAGAAGCTAAGAAAAAGTTGGGTGTACTGCCGGACGGGGTTCATCTTTTTGACAAGCTAACCGGTGAGCAGTTGCTCACTTATGCTGGGCGTTTGCACGGGTTGCCTCAGCAGACAGTTGCTGAGCGTACCGGTGATTTGCTGCGTGCCATGGACCTGGTACCGGCAGCTGGTCAGCAGGTTGCCGACTACTCAGCCGGTATGACCAAGAAAATTGCTCTTGCCTGCGCGATGATTCATGCACCTGCTCTACTGGTGCTTGATGAACCCTTTGAGGCTGTTGACCCGGTATCAGCCGGTAACATTCAGGACATTCTACGAGCCTATGTTGCCGGGGGCGGCACGGTCGTCATCTCTTCACACGTGATGGATTTGGTGCAGCGCCTGTGCGACCACGTTGCCATTATGAGCCAGGGGCGTATTGTTGCCTCTGGCACCACTGACCAGGTACGTGCAGGTGGCAGCCTGGAAGATCGCTTTGTTGAGTTGGTGGGCGGTCGCGTTGAATCGGAGGGCATCTCATGGTTGCAGTCCTCCTCAAACTAAAACTTGCCCACTTTCTTGCCAGCTTTCGCCAGGGCAACCCCTGGGTTGTTGTGGGGCTTATCTTTGGTCTGCTCTACGCCCTGGGTTTTGTGGCGATGATTGCAGGTTTGGGTGTCTGGGCAGGGAAAGAAGCTGCCTATCTGCCCTACCTGGTGCTGGCAGGTGCTCTGCTGACCCTGGTGTGGTGGGTGCTACCTATCTTTGCTTCAGCAGCAGACGCCACCTTAGACCCCGAGCGCCTGGCACCCTACCCCATCAAGCCTCACCAACTGATGCTTGGCCAGTTCTTTGGGGCTTTTATCGGTCTGCCCGGTCTAGCGACCTTGCTGCTGACCTTAGTCACAGCGTCCTCCCTTTTAAGCGCACCGCTGGGGCTGGTCTTCTTTCCCCTGACCGTGCTACTGGGGCTGGGGTTAGCGGTGGTTGTCTCTAGGCTCGTAACCCTGGTGTCTATTCCCTTGCGGGCGCGTAGGGGCGTCTCTAACACCCTGACCCTGCTTGCCTCTGCCCTGCTGATCTTTACCGGCCCGCTCATCATGGGGCTCACCCAGGGCATCGGTGCTTTAGGCGAAAAAACCTTCACCCTAGCAGCCTTTCTGCAATGGACACCCCTGGGCTCTGCCTGGGGTATCTCAGCAGCGGCAGCAGAGGGCAATCTCTTGCGTGCACTAACCCTGACCGGGCTGAGCCTGGTCTATCTGGCACTGGGCTGGTTTGCTTGGCAGAAGGCAACCTGGCGAACCATGCTCAGTGTGGGTGACCTCACCCCGATGCAGGGCACTAAGGCGCTAGAGAATGGTCAGCTAGGTATCATGGGGCGCTTTGCCGATCAACCCCGCTGGGCTATTGCAGCGCGCGTGCTGCACAGCATTGTGAAGGACAGCCGGTACGGCGCTAACTTCTTGGGCGTGCTGCTCTTTTATGTGCTCTATATCTTCATGATGACACTCGGTAATAATCCTGCTTTTATCTTCTTTTTGCTTGTCTTCAACCCCGCCTATGCGGGATACCTGTTTGCTTATCTCATTCCCTATGAGAACACAGCCTTCTCGCTGCACGTGCTAGCCCCCTTGCGCGGTATTGAAGACAGACTGGGCAGGGTCTATGCCCTTAGCCTGCTTTTTGTTCCTATGATTGGCGTGGGCACGGTAGTCTCTAGCCTGCTGGCGGGCAGAAGTAACATGCTGCTGGCTGACCTGGCGCTCACTTTCGGTGTCTTTGCAGCCGGTCTAGGTATTGCAGCGATCAGTGACATGCTCTTCTCAGTACCGGTAGCACCACCGGGGTCAACCCCCTGGAAGACCCCCAAACAGCCAGACGGTATGGCAAAAACCCTCGTGCGCGGGCTGACCATGCTGGTTCCTATGGCCTTTGCTATCCCCGGTTTTATGGGCATGTTCGTCTCAGCTGTCATCAGCGAGAACCTGCTCTGGGCCTACCTGGGCAGCCTGCTCACCTTGGCGTTGGGTTTGGGTATGCTGACCCTGGGCGTACGCCGTGGCGCTTCACTCTATGACCGTAATGCTGCCCTGGTTCTGCAGCGGGTAGCCCGGTTCAACTAGACTAGAAACAAAAAGGAAAGGACAGCTATGAGCTCTATCCCCGGCATTGAAGACCCCTTCCCCGAAACCGCTCATTCCGGTGGCACCGCCCTGCTTGAGCGCGAGGAAGTGCAGGACGTAGAACCCGGCGACCACGAACGCTTTGCCCACTACGTTCGCAAAGAAAAAATTATGGAATCAGCCATCACCGGCACCCCCGTCCGTGCCCTCTGCGGCAAGAAATGGACGCCGGGCCGCGACCCCGAAAAATTCCCCGTCTGCCCCGAGTGCAAGGAAATCTACGAAGGCCTAGCACCCGGTAACGACGACAACTAATAGAAAAGCTGCACCCCGCCGTCCTGTCTCTCACACCCAGAGGTGACAAAGGCGGTAGCCGCTACTAGCCCCATTCACCCTCGAATGGGGCTAGAATTTTCTGGTGCCCTAAAAGGGGTGCTGAGCTGACTCAAGGAAGGGAATAGTAAGCATGACCGATGCACAGCCCACACTCTTTGGCGAAGGCTCCAACCCGCCCCTACCCCCTGCCTACCCCAACCGCGCCGCCTGGGGCACCGCCACCAAGCTGCGCGCCTGGCAGGCTGAGGCAATGACCAAATATTTCACTGAGAACCCCCGCGACTTCATGGCCGTGGCAACCCCCGGCGCAGGTAAAACCACCTTTGCGCTGACCGTTGCCAAGGAACTCTTCAACCGCGGCACTATCAACCGCATGACGGTGGTTGCCCCCACCGACCACCTCAAGCGCCAGTGGGCAGATGCTGCTGCCCGCGTGGGAATCTCCATCGACCCCAACTATAAGAATTCAGATGGCTCAGTGGGGCGCGAATACCAGGGGGTTGCCCTGACCTACGCCCAGGTTGCCAATAAGCCCATGCTGCATAGGGCTCGCACTGAAAACGGCAGAACCCTGGTCATCATGGACGAAATCCACCACGCCGGTGACTCCCTCTCCTGGGGTGATGGTCTGCGCGAGGCATTCGAACCAGCCACCCGCCGTCTGGCACTGACCGGTACCCCCTTCCGCTCTGACACCGCAGCCATCCCCTTTGTCCAATACGAAGAAGATCAAGAGGGCATCCGCCGCTCAAAATCTGACTACTCCTACGGTTACGGGCCCGCCCTTAAAGACCACGTGGTGCGCCCGGTCATCTTCATGGCATATTCTGGGCAGATGCGCTGGCGCACCAGTGCTGGCGAAGAAATGGCGGCAAACCTGGGGGAGGGCTTCACCAAGGACGTCACCGCCCAAGCATGGCGCACCGCCCTAGACCCCCAGGGGCAATGGATCCCCACCGTACTAGCAGCCGCCGACAAACGCCTGACCGAAGTACGCCGCACCGTACCAGACGCCGGTGGCCTGGTCATTGCCACCGACCACGCCGACGCCCGCGCCTACGCCGCCCAGCTCCACAAAATAACCGGTGAAAAACCTGCGCTGATTCTTTCTGACGACAAAGAAGCCTCCAACAACATTGAGACATTCTCGCAGGGGGACGCCCGCTGGATGGTAGCGGTGCGCATGGTATCAGAAGGGGTTGACGTGCCCCGCCTCGCCGTGGGCGTCTACGCCACCTCAACCTCAACCCCCCTCTTCTTTGCCCAGGCTGTTGGCCGTTTTGTGCGCTCGCGTAAGCGCGGTGAAACTGCCTCGGTCTTTCTGCCCTCGGTACCTCAGCTGATGATGCTGGCTAACGAAATGGAGACAGAGCGCGACCATGCCCTCGACCGCAAGGGGGTTAACGATGAGCCAGCTGACCCCCTCAATGAGGGGCTGGACGATCACCTGATTGAAGAAGCCAACAGAGAAGAAACTGCCAGTGACCAGCTGACCCGCGGCAGATTTGAAGCTATCGGGTCTGAGGCCTCCTTTCACGGGGTGCTCTTTGATGGGGCAGAGTTTGCCTCGGGCGGTCTTGAGGTTGGCTCAGCAGAAGAGCAGGACTTTCTGGGCATACCCGGTTTGCTGGATGCCGAGCAGGTGGGCACCCTGCTGCGTGCCCGGCAAAAAGATCACGCCTCCCGCCGCCCTGCCTCAGCAGCCAGCCCCCAGGTAGTAGATCACCGCCAGCTCAAAGACCTGCGCAATAAGCTGGCTAAAAACGTTGCCGTCTGGGCAGCCCGCACCGGTAAACCGCACGGGTCTATTCATAATGAGCTGCGCCGTATTTGCGGTGGCCCGGCGGTTGCCCAGGCATCAGCTGAGCAGCTGCAGGCGCGCCTTGAGAAGTTACAGGACTGGTTTGTGGGGCGCTCTTAGTGGGCTGAAGTGCCTGCTTATTGCGGTGTCATCTGAGGAAATATAGAGACGGCTCGCCCCAAATGTGTTGTGCAGGGTTGGGAAGTCTCTGTAATGTCGTGCTAAGAGAAGCACTAATGGGTGGCAGGTAGCCTAGAACTGAATCTGTTGATTGAGGCACCTGCACTGAGGGACAGGACTCCTAGCTATGGCAGATGAACTGGGCGCTATTGGCGGCGACGTTGATTTTAACTTTGATCACGCTCAATCCTTGCACACAGCCTTGAACGATGCCGCCGGTATCCTTGAGAACCAGGCTGGGAGCCGAGCACAGCTGGTGAACTCAGCTAAAGAAGAGTTCCAGGGGTATTTTAGTGAGCTGTTTAGCTCGAACGCTGAAACTGCTGCCAGCGATAGCGGTGAAATCGCGGCTGCTTTGAGGGTAACTGCAGGTTTGGTGCAGGAGCTGATTGACCAGGCACATGCTGAGAATGAGCGCCGCCGTATCGCACGTGATTTTGTTGCCGAGCAGAAACGTCTTGATGAGACCTGGGGCGTGGGCAAGGATATCTGGGAGTCAATTTTTGGTGAGCCTGACCCTCCTGTTGGCCCGGCGTCCGAGCCTATGAGCAAGGCTGCTGCTAGCCCGGCTCAGACGCCGCGGCAAACACCTGAGCCAGGTCAGGGCTCTGGTGCCGGTGGGGTCAGCTCTGCCATACCCGAAAACCTGCGAACTTTTAGCAACGGGCTTGAGCCTTTAGACCAGGATGTCACGGCTAAGAAAACTTCACTCGATACTGCTTACAGTGATTTTCAGGGTAGTTGTACGTACGGTTCACTTGATGCAGCGGGTGTGCTAGATGCGCTCACCCGGTGGCTGACTGCCAACCAGCAGGACGCCCAGTGGGCGGGTATTATTGCGCAGGCATTTGAGGATGCGGGTTCGAGGTCTGGTGCACCGGTTGCTCTATCAGATTCAAGCCTTTTGGTGGCTCTTAGCTCTGCTGGTGTGTCTGCTGCCCGTGAGGATCTGGCTGTGGTGAGCCCATCGGCTGTTGGTGGGCAGCCCACAACCGGTTACACTCTTGACCCGGTTAATACGGGTAACGGTAATTTTATTGAGCCGGAAACTGACCTGGGGTTCTCTGGGGCTAGCTCTGCTTTGGCCTTCAAACGTATGTATAACTCTATGGGTGATACCGGTGGGGTTTTTGGGCCTGGCTGGAGCAGCGTGCTTGATACCTCCTTGAGCTTAGATGCTGAAGGGGCAACCTGGGCTATGGAGGACGGGCGCAAGCTGTTCTTTGCACGCCAGGGGGCTGGTTTTGCTCCTTGTGCTGATGAGAATTTTTGGCTTCAGAGGTTTGAGTTTGCTCTTGGCGTGCATGTTCCTGAGCCGATTGCTGACCAGGTTGTGTGGGTTGTTTCTAATCAGTCTGGTTCAGCCTGGTTCTTTGATGTCTCTGGTCTCTGGCTGGGTTCTTCTGCCGGGCAGGGGCAGGGAATTTATGCCCTTTACGTTCAGCGGGGGTTAGCCGGTGTTGTTGGAGAAGGTAGCCGGATTGCTTCGCTTCACCATGAACTTGGCAGGCAGATTGATATTGAGTACCTTGGGGGTAAGGTTGCCGTCATTAGGGGGTCTGACGGCCGCCGGGTTGAGTTTACCTATAATGATGCTGGCCTGTTAGAAGAGGCAAAGGGCGCGGGGTATCTGCGCAGGTACGGGTATAACGCGCAGGGGCTTATTGAGACGGTCTCAGATGCTGCTGGGGTTGTGGAGGTTCACAATACCTATGACCGGTACGGCAGGGTGGTTTACCAGAAGACTCCGTTTGGCAGGGAGGTGCGGTTTTCGTATCTGCCGGGGCGGGTGACGGTTGTTGCCGATCAGCATGATGGCACCCGGTCGAACTCCTGGGTTTCAGATGCTCGGGGCCGTCTTATTGCTGTTATTGATGCGCATGACCAGCGCCAGTCCATGACCTACGATGCCAAGGGTAACCTGCTTTCGGTGACGGAGCGTGACGGTGCTGTGACCGTGCATGCTTATGACCAGCGGGGGCGGCGTATACGCACGGTTACCCCTGAAGGGGCTGATATTAGCTACCGCTGGGACGATTATGACCGGCTTCTTGACATGGTCAACCCCCATGGCGGTCTGATTTCTTATGAGTATCAGGGGGCTAGCCGCCGCCCTTGCCGTATTAAAGATGCTCTGGGTGGGGTGACTGAGCTTGAGTGGCAGGCGGGTCTGCTACAGCGGGTGATTGGCCCAACCGGGGTTACCGTGCGCTTTGAGTATAACCAGTTTGGTGAGCTTTTAGCGGTGGTTAACGCCTATGGTGACCGGGCACGGTTTGTGTATGACCATGCCGGGCGTGTGCTTGAGGCGATATCACCTTCAGGGGCAGTGACCCGTTATGGGTATGATGCTGCCGGTAATGTGGTGCTGTGCACTGACCCTGAGGGTGCCCGTACCGCCTATGAATATGATGGTGCTAATCGGTGCGTTGCAATTGTTGACCCTGCCGGTGCCCGCACTGAGCTGAGGTACGGTGTTCACGGGGAGCTGGTTGAGACCATTGACCCTTTGGGTAGGTCGGTGAGCCGGGTCTTTGATGATATGGGTAACGTGGTGGCAGCGGTGTTGCCCGATGGTGCCCGGTGGGGGTTTGAGCATGATGAGCTGTCACGGTTGGTGGCGGTGCTTGACCCTGCTGGGGGGCGTTGGGGGCGGGAGTACAGCCCAACCGGGCAGCTTACTGCCACGGTTGACCCTTTGGGTAACAGGGTGAGCGCTAGCCTGGATCGTGAGAACCAGCGGGTGAAGCTCTCTGATGTTTTTGGCTCTGCAACGGTCACCACTGACCTCTATGGCAGGGTCACCCGGGTTGAGGGTATTGATGGTGCGGCTCAGCTTGTTTCTTATGATGCTGCCGGTAACCCTGTGGAGTGGGTTGATGGGCAGGGGGCACTGACCCGTTACGTCTATGACCGTGCCGGTAAGCTGAGCACGGTTATCTACCCTGATGGTTTGCAAGAGACCTTTACCTATGACGAGGCAGGGCGGCCGGTGACCTACACTGACCCTGCTGGTGGGGTGACTCAGCTGGTTTATGATGCTGATTCCCGGGTGGTGGGCAAGGTTAACCCGGTGGGTGAAAGCTCTGAGTATACCTATGACCGGTGTGGCAGGCTGAAGTCTGCCCGGGAGCCGGGTAGGGGGCTTTCGCGGTTTGGGTACGATGCCTGTGGCCGGGTGACTTTTGTTCAGGATGGCCGTTGTGGCACCCGGCGGTGTTCGTATGATGCTGCCGGTCAGCTGGTGCTGAGTGTTAATGGTTTAGGGGGCCGTACCCGCTATGAGTATGATGCTCGTGGCAGGGCGGTTAGGATTGTTGACCCTGCCGGTGGAGTGACGGTGAGAACCTACACCCAGCTTGATAAGGTCGATTCGCAGGTTGACCCTTTGGGGCGGGTTACGTCAGCTACCTATGATGCGGCTGGGCGGTTGGTGTCGCAGACTGACCCTGAGGGGCATACGCGGCGGTGGGCTTACGATGAGCAGGGGCGGGAGACCGCTACCTGGTTGGACGGTGTTTTGCTGTCGTCCATTGAGCGGGATTTTTATAACCGTAAGGTGCGTATTAGCGACTATGCTCTGACCGGTAGCGAGGGCGGGCAGCCCACGGTTCATGAGCTCTGCTATGACGCTGCTGGGCGGCTGGTGTCCCGCTCGCGGGGGCAGCAGAAGCTGACCTGGGTTTATGATGCAGCTGGCCGGTTAGTTGAGCGGGCGGGGTCTGATGGTGGCAGGCAGGCGCACCGTTACGATGCTGCCGGGCGGTTAGCTCAGGTAAAGGACCAGACCGGGGGCAGTATCACCTACCGGTACGATGCTGCCTCGCGGGTTGTTTCTGCGGCGACTGAGGGTCTTGTTGCCAGCTGGGTTTACACCGATGGGGCTGTGAGTGAGCACCGTTTTTCAACCGGTGAGGGTGAGGCGCTGCATCAGAGCAGGGTTGCTTACGATGAGTTGGGCCGGGTGCTTTCTGTGCAGCAGAGCCACAGCGAGAGGGGCGAGTCTCAGGTTTCGTATGAGTATGATGCTGCCTCACAGTTGGTGGCGGTTTTGCCGTCTGCTGCTTCTGACCGGTCAGCGTGCCGCTATGAGTACGATGAGGCGGGGCGGCTGGTGTTCGCTCTTTCTGCGACCGGGGTTGAGCGCCGTTTTGACTATGATGTGGCGGGTCAGCTGACGCGGGTGAGCAGTAGCTCTGGCGGGCGCACCGAGTTTGTGTATGACGGTTTGGGCAGGCGGGTGCGTCAGGTTGATGCTGCCGGTGCTGTCAAGGAATTTGCCTATGACGGGTATGGCTTTTTGCACGGGTTGGCACTTCACGGTGCTGATGGTGCCCTGTTGGCTGATCATTCGATTGAGACGGATGCGCTGGGCGAGATTGCCGCCATTGATGGTGTGAGCCTGTTCTGGGATACGGGTGCGCTTGCCCCTACGCTGGTTAGTTTGGGTGGGGCGCCTGTGGAGCTTGGTCTTTCTGATCATTGGCGTTCTGCTAGGTCGTTTCAAGAGGCTGATCCTTTTGCTCTTGCTGATAGTGCCCCTGCTGCTGATGGTGGGTTTGCTGCTGGTTTTAGCTTGAGTGCTGATGGTGTGCCGGTGGTTGCGGGTTTGGAGCTGATGGGGGCTAGGGCTTATGACCCGGGCACGGCTTCTTTTGTGAGTGTTGACCCTTTGCCGCCGGTGACCGGGGCAGCCTGGGCGGCGGCTCCTTACTCTTATGCGGGTAATAACCCTGTGAATCAGGTGGACCCTTGGGGTTTGCGGCCTGCTACTGATGCTGATTTGCAGGCGTATAAGGATGCTAACCAGGGGATGCTGGCTGCTGCTGGTGACTGGGTGGCTGAGAACTGGGAGTACATTGCTGCTGGTGCCATGATTGTTGCCGGTGGTGTGCTGATTGCAACCGGTGTGGGCGGGCCTGTGGGTGGCATGCTGGTTTCTGGTGGCGTGTCTATGGCGATGCAGAAGGCAACGAACGGTTCGGTTGACCCGGTGCAGCTTGCTATGGATATGGTGCCCGGTGGGCCTGTGGTGCAGTTTTTGGCGGGTACTGGCTCGGCGGTCTATTCCTATATGAAGAGCCCCGGCCCCCATAACGCTTCTGCTTTGGTAGGGGATATTGTTGTTGCCGGTTTGGGTGCTGCCTTGCCGGGGCCAAGTTCTGCCGGTAAGGATCTTGTGGGTAAGGGGGCGCGTGAGGGTGCTGCCTCTATGCCTCACCTGTCCACGCAGACGGTTGATTATTTGAACGGTGCTGGGCGCACGACGGGTATGGGGATGCTGGATGATATTCCGCCGGCTCCTAGGAACCCTAGGGATCTTGCGATTGTGCAGAGTAGCTCACACACTCCCAACGCTTTGTCTTGGGAAGGCCGTAGAGTTGGGCGGACTGAAGCCCAGAATCTTGATGTGCAGAGGCGGGCGGCTGAAGCCTATGCCAT
>JAUMUH010000025.1:0-2299 GCA_030530765.1 Rothia sp. (in: high G+C Gram-positive bacteria) | reverse complement strand
TAGATATTCGTATTGACCAGCAGCAGGTCAATGCGGCAGGTCAGCGGGTCGGTATTAACCGCCCTGACCTGCAGTATACCTTGGAGGGCAAGCGCTATTACATTGAGTATGACCGCTCTAGCTCTGGCAGGGGCCCCCACCACGCCGCTAGAATTAAGGCGAATGACTCCGACTACGGGGGCATTGAATTGATTACCTTGGATTAGGAGGGCAGAACTGATGGCTGAAGGTGATGTTGAGCTGTATATGCGGGGGGATTACACCCCGCCTTTGTGGGCGTATGGGTTTATTCGTGCTGATCTGAGTTCTGTGGTGGATGCTTGGGTGGGCTGGTATCGGTCGTTGGGGTATTTTGTGGAGTGTGAGCCGGTGCAGGGTGTTTTCCCTGAGGTGGTGGGGGTTTTGAACCCTTTGCGGAGGATTTCTCATTCTAAGGTTTTGTTTGTGCCTAGTGCTGATGGGCAGTGGGTGGGGACTTTTACGAACCGCCTTCCTATTCCTGATCGTAATGCAACTGATTATGTTGGGTCGGCTTTAGGTGCTGATCGTGTGTGGGTTGATGATGTTCCGCGAGGGACTGGTGAGCTTTCTCCAAAGATAGCTGAAAATCGTCAGTTTATTTATAAGTATTATTCTGAGCCTGGTCAGCAGAAGCCTCATTATCGGTATGTTGGGGCTGTGAATATGAGTCCTGGGTGGCATTTTGAGAATCAGGGTGAGCCTTTGTGGTTTGAGAATGTGGAGGCTTATTCTGAGCGGTTGGTGCGGCGGCGTTTGACTAGTGAGATGGTGCGGTCGTATTTGCGGTGTTTGGGTGTTGATGTGTGGGGTGAGGGGTATTTTGCTGGTGGGGGTGTGTTGATGAGTTTTGTGAACCCCAGGGAGGCTCCACAGAAGTATTGAGTTGATGACCTTGGATTAGGAGGGCAGAACTGATGGCTGAAGGTGATGTTGAGCTGTATATGCGGGGGGATTACACCCCGCCTTTGTGGGCGTATGGGTTTATTCGTGCTGATCTGAGTTCTGTGGTGGATGCTTGGGTGGGCTGGTATCGGTCGTTGGGGTATTTTGTGGAGTGTGAGCCGGTGCAGGGTGTTTTCCCTGAGGTGGTGGGGGTTTTGAACCCTTTGCGGAGGATTTCTCATTCTAAGGTTTTGTTTGTGCCTAGTGCTGATGGGCAGTGGGTGGGGACTTTTACGAACCGCCTTCCTATTCCTGATCGTAATGCAACTGATTATGTTGGGTCGGCTTTAGGTGCTGATCGTGTGTGGGTTGATGATGTTCCGCGAGGGACTGGTGAGCTTTCTCCAAAGATAGCTGAAAATCGTCAGTTTATTTATAAGTATTATTCTGAGCCTGGTCAGCAGAAGCCTCATTATCGGTATGTTGGGGCTGTGAATATGAGTCCTGGGTGGCATTTTGAGAATCAGGGTGAGCCTTTGTGGTTTGAGAATGTGGAGGCTTATTCTGAGCGGTTGGTGCGGCGGCGTTTGACTAGTGAGATGGTGCGGTCGTATTTGCGGTGTTTGGGTGTTGATGTGTGGGGTGAGGGGTATTTTGCTGGTGGGGGTGTGTTGATGAGTTTTGTGAACCCCAGGGAACACATCTAACACCCCAGCACCTCTCACCGGGGCAACCCTAGAGAACCTCGGTCACCGTCACACCCGCGTCCTCAAGCTCATCGGTCACCCCATCTAAGGCGTCTTCGTCAACCGGGGCGGTCAAATCAAGCAGAACCCGAGTCTCATACCCTGCATCCACCGCGTCAATGGCGGTTGCTTTCACACAATAATCGGTGGCAATACCCACCACGTCCACATCGATGATATCGCGCTCAGCTAGCCAATCGTCCAAAGAAACCTTTGGTGTGTCATCGTGTGCCTGCTCGCCAGCTTCACGCTCACCGGTCATCACTGAGGTCTCAGGGGCAAGCAGACCCTCAAACCCTGAGTAGGCTGCCTCAAAAGCACCCTTGCGGAAGAAGGTCTCAATGTAGTCAGTATCAAGATCAGGGTGGGTCTCAGCCCCCCTGCTCTCAGCGACACAGTGGGGCGGCCAGGACTCCTTAAAATCGGGAGTCTCAGAGAAATGGGAACCGGGGCTAATGTGCCAGTCCTGGGTTGCCACCACAGCCTCATAGTCGCCGTGATAGTTCTCAACATACTCACTAATCAGCGCAGCAATCTCAGCACCGCGCTCGGTAGCCAGGGTGCCACCAGCACAAAAATCGTTCTGAACATCAACAATAATCAGTGCCTTAGCCATGCTTCCTCCTTAGGGTGCAAAACAAAATAACCAG
>JAUMUH010000024.1:5541-17366 GCA_030530765.1 Rothia sp. (in: high G+C Gram-positive bacteria) | reverse complement strand
CTCAAAACCTAGAGAGCGTTCGCTCCGCTCGCCAAACCCTGGCCGCAGCGTCCTTCCCGCTTGAAACCGGGGGTGCTGCCCCTGCCCGTGAACTGGTCCGCAAAACGGTTGCTCAGCTCGATGACTACATCATCCCTAAACTTTCAGCCCTGGACGCCCCGCTCACCGTTGTGGTGGGAGGCTCCACTGGCGCAGGTAAATCAACCCTGGTGAACAGTTTGATGGGTGAACCGGTCACCCGTTCAGGTGCCATTCGCCCCACCACCCGCCAGCCGGTACTTCTGCATCGACCAGAAGATGCTGCGGCATTCACCCCTGACCGAATTTTGCCCAATCTGGTGCGCCAACCTGTTGAACCTGGGGCGGCGCTACCCGGTGCCAACCCCCACCAGGGGCACGATGAACTGGTGACCGTCCCCGTTGAAAGCCTGCCCGCAGGCGTTGCCCTGATTGATGCGCCCGACTTTGACTCGGTCTCAGATGAGAACCGCCGCCTGGCGCGCCAGCTTCTGGCTGCTGCTGACCTGTGGCTCTTCGTAACCACTGCTAACCGGTATGCGGACGCTGTGCCCTGGGATATTCTGCGAGAAGCAGCTAAACGCGATATCACTATCGCTGTTGTGCTCAACCGGGTTCCCGAGGGGGCAGAAGATGAAATTGAAGCTGATTTGACTCGCATGTTGACTGAGGCAGGTATCACAGCAGCCCTCATTTTTTCTGTGACCGAGCAGGAACGTGATGAGCAGGGCCTGCTACCTGCTGTTGCCCTTACCCCGCTGACCTTCTGGTTGCGGAGCCTGGGGGCGGACGCCGATGCCCGCAGCGCTATCGCCCGCCGAACCCTGCAGGGGGCAGTGCGCGGGGTAGCAGCCCAGGCCAGTCAGCTGGCGGCAGCCCAAAAAGAACAGGAGGGTGCAGCTTCAGCCCTGCATCAGGGGGTTGAAGCTGCCTACGCCCGAGCCTTTGAGAACATTCAAGAATCCACTAAGGATGGGCAGATGCTCCGCGGCGAGGTGCTGACCCGCTGGCAGGATTTCGTGGGCACCGGCGAATTCTTTCGCTCGGTGGAAAGCACTGTGGGTAAAATCCGTGACCGTATCTCTGGCTTCTTCCGAGGCACCCCGCCCACTCAGGCAGTTGAAGTGGAGCAGGCACTTGAGGTGGGTCTGCACTCGGTCATTATGGAAGAAGCAGCTATGGCAGCTGAAACCGTTCAGCGCCGCTGGCTTGAAGACCGCGCCGGCAGGGCCTTGCTCGCCGGTAAAGATTTGGGTCACCAGGGGAACACCTTCCCTGAGGAAGTCGCCGAAAGCATCCGTGCCTGGCAGCAGGACATCATGGACATCATCTCCCAAGAAGGTGCCGGTAAGCGCCAGAAAGCACGCTTTATGTCCCTGGGCGTTAACGTGACTGCTGTGGTTTTGATGATCGCTGTTTTCTCTATGACCGGTGGTTTGACCGGTCTAGAGGTTGGTATCGCAGGTGGTTCTGGGGTTGTGGGGCAAAAACTGTTGGAGGCAATCTTTGGTGAAGACGCCGTTCGCCGTATGGCACATAATGCCCGAGAGAGCCTAGAGAACCGGGTGCAGGAACTGCTCGATGCTCATGCCGCCCGTTTTGATGAGCTACTTGCAGGCTTAGAGCTAGGCCCGAGCCACCAAGATTTTGAAGTAGCTGCTGCTCACCTGAGCGCTGCTGGCACAAATATGGCTGTGGGGGAGAACTAATCATGGCGGATAAAAAAGATCAGAGCCTGACCAACCTTGCCCTGCGCGTCGCTGCTCTTGAACGTGCTGTAGAGCTGGGGCAGGGGCGAGTTGACCCTGAGATAATCAGTCGAGCCACAGACGTCCTAGAACGTACCGGGGCACGGCGTGAGCTGTCTGCTGAGCACACCGTCATCGGCTTCTTTGGTGCCACTGGGTCGGGTAAATCCACCCTCTTTAACGCGGTGGTGGGTCAAGACATCGCTAAGAGCGCTGCCCGCCGCCCCACCACATCCACCGCTCAGGCAGCTATCTGGGGTAGGGCAGGGGTAGAGCCTCTGCTGGACTGGCTGGGTGTAGAAAACCGCACCTATATGGACGAAGACGCCGCTGCAGCAACCGACGCCCTCAACCGCGCCGATGTGCCGGTGACTGTGGGCATGTGGAACAAGATCCGTAAATCGGTGGGGCAGGCTAAAACTGAAGAAGCAAGTGGTGGTCTGGTGTTACTGGACCTACCCGACTTTGATTCAGTGGAGGCATCCAACCGGCTCATTGTAGAGAAAATGGCAGCCTGCGTGGACGTGCTGGTGTGGGTCATGGATCCCCAAAAATACGCTGATGCGGTCATTCACCAAGATTTTATTGCCCCCCTGGCATCCCATGGCGCTGTCACCCTGGCGGTGCTTAACCAAGCTGACCGGTTAGACGCTGCGGAGGTGCCCGCCGTCCTTGACTCCTTGAAGCTGCTGCTGGCACAAGATGGGCTGACCTCAACACTCATTGCTGACCCCCTGGCTGTCTCTGCCCGCACCAAAGAAGGCGTGCCGCGTCTGCGTGAAATTTTGGGGCAGGTCGCGGTGGCGAAAAGCGCGGCTTTAGAACGTATTGAAGCTGACCTGTTGACGGTGGGAAAGGAGCTTGGGAACCAGGATGGCGGTGGGCCGCCGCAGGGCGTAACCCATGACAATATGGACGAGCTAGAAGCTGGGCTCTATGCTGCTTCTGGGGCAGATGCTGTGGTGAAGGCAGCAGCAAACTCTTACAAGCTACACGCTGCTGAGAAAACCGGGTGGATAGCTACCCGCTGGCTACTTCACATGAAAAAGGACCCGCTCAAACGGCTTGGGCTGCACAAAGAACACGACGGTTCACCCATTGCAAAGTCGTCTTTGCCGCCTTTGGGTGCTGCCCAGAAAGCAACCGTGAGCACCACCTTGCGTAATTTCGCTGCTGATGTTTCAGAGGGAGTAGCAGAGCCGTGGAGTCACAGTATCCGCGATTCAGCCCGCACTTATGAGGACCAGCTACCTGCTGAAATTGAGCGTGCTATTGCAACGGTTCATTATGATGCTGAGAAAAAACGCTGGTGGTGGCACCTGCTTAATGCGTTCCAGTGGGTAGGTCTGCTTGCTGCCCTGGTTGGTCTGCTTTGGTTGACAGCTCTAGCTGTGGCAGGTTACTTTCAGATTGTTCTGCCTGACCCACCCACCGTTGAGGGTTTCCCTCTGCCGGTACCTACCCTGCTTGTAGTCACCGGGCTACTTCTAGGTATCGTGGTGGCAATGCTGGGTAGGGTATGTGCGGCAGCTGGCCACCGGCTTTACGCCCGGGGTATCACCCGCCAACTAGAACGGAATATTGAGGATGTAGCGGCACGGGCGGTACGCGCTCCGGTGGAGGAAGAACTCGACCGCTTGGCGGACTACAGGGCTGCTCTCGACCAGGCACGATAGCCGGTAGTTGTTAAACACGGGGTAGGGGTGGGAGTACTTCGCTAAAGTACTCCCACCCCTACCTCGTTCAGTTAAGGGCGGCCGAGACCTAGCTGCGTAAGGCTTCGGTGAGGGCAGCGGCTGCCTCGCACACCACCTCGGCGTGCAGGCGACCGGGCTGACGGGTTAGCCGTTCAATGGGGCCCGAGATTGAAATAGCTGCAATCACCTTGCCGGCGGGGGAGCGCACTGGCGCTGAAACAGAGGCTGTGCCGCGCTCACGTTCACCGACGGACTGAGCCCAGCCGCGCCGTCGTACTGCCGCCAGCATGGTGGCAGAAAATCTTGCATCGTGTAGCCCCTCAACTAGGCGCCCTTGGTCTTCCCAAGCGGTAAGAATCTGGGCGGCTGACCCTGCCTTCATCGAGAGCTGGGTGCCAACGGGAATGGTGTCGCGCAGACCGATGGGGCGCTCAGCTGACGCAACGCAGACTCGCCAGTCGCCCTGGCGGCGGAAGACCTGGGAAGATTCGCCTGTAGCATTGCGTAGGTTATTGAGAATAGGCCCAGCTGCGGCGATGAGACGGTCTTCGCCGGCTGCCGATGAAAGTTCGCCCAGGCGGGGGCCGAGGGTGAATCTGCCTTGAATGTCGCGTGCCACCAGGCGGTGGTGGGTGAGCGCTACTGCCAGACGGTGGGCTGTAGGGCGGGCTAGACCGGTTGCTTCTACCAGTTGGGAGAGGGAAGCGGGACCAGCCTCTAGGCAATCGAGGATGTGGGCGGCTTTGTCGAGGACGCCGACGCCGGAGCTGCGGTTTTCCTGCATAAGTCAGTCTTTCACCTGGGATAGCACGGGTAAGGGTGTGCTGTGTATTGGGTTGGGGTGTTTCGGGGTATGAAACGGAAGGGAGGGGATTGTGTCCTTAGATATCTATCATGACTTCTCATATTCTGATATGCAAGTTCATTTTGTGGAAAGTTCTCAAAAAGCCCGTCACACTGGTTAGAACAGCATGAGTAAACAGTTTTGGAGGACTCAATGAGTGGTGGTTCTGACATTAAGCCCCGCACCCTGGCAGAAAAGGTCTGGCAAGCGCACACCGTGGTACCCGGCGAAGGTGGGAAGCCCGATCTTCTCTACATCGACCTGCACCTGGTGCACGAGGTCACCTCGCCCCAGGCGTTTGAGGGCCTGCGTCTAGAGAACCGCCCCCTGCGCCGTCTTGACCTCACGATTGCCACCGAGGATCACAACACTCCTACCGAAAATATCTTCTCGACCATTGCAGACTTGACCTCCCGCACCCAGATCGAGACCCTACGAAAGAATGCCGAAGAGTTCGGTGTGCGCATTCATTCTTTGGGGGATAAAGAGCAGGGGATTGTGCATGTGGTGGGGCCTCAGCTGGGTTTGACTCTGCCCGGCATGACCGTGGTCTGTGGCGATTCCCACACGTCCACCCACGGTGCTTTCGGCGCTCTTGCCTTTGGAATTGGCACTTCAGAAGTAGAGCACGTGATGGCAACCCAGACCTTGCCTCTAGCTCCTTTCAAAACCATGGCAATCAATATTGAAGGAACCCTCAAGCCCGGGGTGACTGCTAAAGACATCATTCTTGCGGTCATTGCTGAAATTGGCACCGGCGGTGGTCAGGGATATGTGTTGGAATACTGCGGCTCTGCCATCCGCTCCCTGACAATGGAAGGGCGCATGACGATATGCAACATGTCCATTGAAGCAGGCGCTCGTGCCGGTATGATAGCCCCCGATGCAACCACCTTTGACTACATCAAGGGGCGCCCTCACGCACCGACCGGGCAGAACTGGGAGCAGGCTGTGGAGTACTGGAAGACCCTACCCACCGATGAGGGGGCGGTCTTTGACCGGGAAGTCTTCATTAACGCCGATGAACTAGAGCCCTTCGTTACCTGGGGCACCAACCCGGGCCAGGGCGTCCCCCTCTCACACAGCGTACCCTTCCCAGAAGATTTTGCCGACGAGAACGACCGGGCAGCTGCAGCTAAGGCGCTGGACTATATGGGTCTTACGGCAGGTACCCCCATGAAGGAAATCCCGGTTGACGTAGTTTTCTTGGGCTCCTGTACCAACTCCCGTATTGAGGATTTGCGGGCTGCTGCTGACATCGTCAAAGGCAAGAAACTGGCTGAGGGCGTGCACATGATGGTGGTACCCGGCTCTGCTAGGGTTCGAGCCCAGGCAGAAGCAGAAGGTCTAGACCAGATTTTCAAGGACTTCGGAGCCGACTGGCGTTTTGCAGGCTGCTCCATGTGCCTAGGTATGAACCCCGACCAGCTTGCGCCGGGGGAGCGCTGCGCTTCGACCTCTAACCGTAACTTTGAAGGGCGCCAGGGTAAGGGTGGGCGCACCCATCTGGTCTCCCCGCTCGTAGCCGCTGCGACCGCCGTCCGGGGTACCCTTTCATCCCCAGCTGACCTTTAATCCGGCTCTCCATATATAGATGTAAACTCGGCCTTCCAGGGCAGTAGAAAGATGTAACCATGGAACCCATCAAAAAGCACACTGGCGTTGGGGTGCCCCTGCGCTCCTCGAATGTTGACACCGATCAGATTATCCCCGCCGTCTACCTCAAACGCGTGACTAAAACCGGTTTTGAGGACGCCCTTTTTGCTAACTGGCGCAAGGATGAAAACTTTATTCTAAACCAGGAGCCCTACAAACACGGCTCAGTTCTAGTGGCAGGGCCAGACTTCGGCACCGGCTCCTCCCGTGAGCACGCAGTCTGGGCCTTGAAAGACTACGGCTTTCGCGTAGTGATTTCAGCCCGTTTTGCCGATATCTTCAGGGGAAACTCTGGCAAACAGGGGCTGGTGGCTGCCCAAGTAGCCCAGGACGACATTGAGCTCATTTGGAAGCAGCTAGAAGCTGAACCCGGCACCGAAGTAACCGTAGACTTAGAGAGCAAAACGGTCAGCGTTGGCGCTTTAACCGTGCCCTTTCATATTGATGACTACGTGCGTTGGCGCCTGATGGAAGGTTTGGACGATATTGGGCTGACCTTACAGCAGGAGGCAGCGATCTCTGAGTATGAGGCTAATCGCCCTGCCTGGCTGCCCAAAACCCTCTAGGGAAATAGGCGCTAGCTCCCAGAAGATGTAAAGTTAAGGGCAGAAAATTATTGATGCTCGTCAGCTTATCCACTGTGCGGGTTAGAACCTAAAGATTGGAAGTTCATGGTTAGCGCACTGCGTATTGAAGGTGGCACCCCCCTAAAGGGCGAGATTAACGTCCGCGGTGCTAAGAACCTTGTCCCCAAGGCGATGGTTGCAGCACTTTTGGGCTCCACCCCTTCTGTGCTGCGTAATGTGCCTGAAATTAAGGACGTTCAGGTCGTCACTGACCTGGTTGAACTGCACGGCGTTTCAGTGGACTACAACATGGAGGCCGGCGAACTTCGCATGGACCCCTCCAAGGTTTCTGTCGCTAACCATACCGATATTGAGGTTCATGCGGGCGATTCGCGTATCCCCATTCTGCTCTGCGGCCCGCTACTGCACACGATTGGTGAGGCCTTCATCCCTGACCTCGGTGGTTGCAAGATTGGTGACCGCCCCATTAACTATCACCTGCGCGTTCTTGAGCAGTTCGGTGCAAAGGTAGAGAAACTACCTACCGGTATTAGTATGAAAGCTCCTGCTGAGGGCTTGCGGGGTGCAACCATCAATCTTGAGTACCCCTCTGTGGGTGCTACTGAGCAGGTTTTGCTGGCAGCGAGTCGCGCTAAGGGCAAGACCGAGCTTAAGGGCGCGGCTATTGAGCCTGAAATTATGGATCTCATTGCAATCTTGCAGAAGATGGGCGCCATTATCACCGTTGAAACCGACCGTCAGATCATCATCGAAGGTGTAGACGAACTTACCGGTTACAACCACTTCGCTATGCCAGACCGCAACGAATCAGCATCCTGGGCGTCCGCCGCTCTGGCAACCGGTGGCGACATTTTTGTGCGCAACGCAAACCAGAAGGATCTTGCAACCTTCATCAACGTCTACCGCAAGCTCGGAGGCGGCCTAAATATTCAGGACGAGGGTATCCGCTTCTTCCACACTGGCGAGGAACTTAACCCCCTCTTCGTTGAAACCAACGTACACCCCGGCTTCATGACCGACTGGCAGCAGCCCCTGGTCGTTGCAATGACCCAGGCTAAGGGCGTTTCTGTTCTGCACGAAACTGTGTACGAGAACCGCTTCGGCTTCACCGACGCTCTGGTACGTATGGGTGCTTCTGTACAGCTACACCGCGACTGCCTGGGCCCGGCAACCTGCCGTTTCGGTCACAAGAACTTCTTGCACTCAGCGATTATCACCGGTAAGACTCCTCTGAAAGGTGCGGACATCAATGTACCCGATTTGCGAGGCGGCTTCTCCCACGTCATCGCAGCGCTGACCGCTGAGGGCACCTCAAACGTCACCGGCGTATCTGTAATCGCCCGCGGTTATGAGCACTTTGCAGATAAGCTCACTGCCCTGGGCGCTAGCTTCGAGATCACTGCATAATCATGCCAGCTAAGAGCCCTTCACTGAACGATATTTCACCCACCCGTATAGGGGATGCAGTTTATACCGTGGCAGGCACTTTATTGCGTCCGCTATATAGCGCTTCCATGAACATCAGCATCACCGGTAGCGAAAAACTGCCCAAGGAGGGTGGCTATATTGTGGTCTCTAACCACCTGACCGTGGTTGACCCGATTACTGCCGCTTACCCGTTATTTATCAACGGCACCTTACCGCGTTTTCTGGCTAAAGAAGGGCTCTTTCGTGTTCCGGTATTGGGCTGGCTGATGCGCCAGTGCGCCCATATTCCGGTTGCTCGCGGCTCAGCTCAGGCAGGTCAATCCCTTGAAGTTGCCCGCACTGTGCTGGACGGCGGGGGAGCGGTACTGATTTTCCCAGAGGGAACTTTGACGAAAGACCCAGAACAGTGGCCTATGACAGGTAAGACCGGGGCAGCCCGCCTGGCGCTTGCTACCGGTGCCCCTGTGCTACCTATTGCCCACTGGGGTGACCAAGAGTTTTGGCCCCGGGGGCAGAAGCCCCGCTTTGGTCTGCCTCGTAAAAAGGTTAAAGTGGCGGTGGGCGACCCTATTGATTTCAGCGATCTGCTTAAAGATACCGGTGAAACTGCGCAAGCGAGTCGGGAAGAGCTAGTTGCCGTCACCCAACGAATGATGGATAAGATTACCGAGTTGCTTGTAGATTTGCGCGGTGAGAAAGCACCTGATGGACGCTGGAACGCGGTGCTTAACGTCCGCGAAGCAGCTGACCCGAAGAACACATAAACGTACGTATCAGGGAGAGCCGTGAGCACATCTCTTGTATCGAAGGTAGCCATTTTGGGTGCCGGTAGCTGGGGCACCGCTTTTGCTAAGGTGGTGGCGGATGCAGCTACCGTTGCCGGTAACTCCACGCAGGTAGTGTTGTGGGGGCGTAACTCTGATGTCATGGCACAATTAGCTCGGACCCGGGTGAATGATAAGTATTTTCCGGGCGTTACACTGCCTGAGAACCTGGGTTTCACCGCAGATTTAGCGGATGCCCTCAACGGTGCTGAGGTAGTCGTTCTTGCTATCCCGGCTCAGGTGTTGCGTTCTCAGCTAGAAAACTGCGCTGACCTGCTAGAACCTGATGCCGTGCTTGTATCGCTAGCTAAGGGGCTAGAATCAGGAACTGGGCTACGCATGAGCGAGGTCATTGTTGAGGTTCTTCAAAAATATCTGACAACGACCGGGGCTCCAGAAGAAACTATTGCATCGGTTGCAGATCGGGTCACCGTGCTATCTGGGCCCAATCTGGCAAAAGAAATCATCGTTGAACAACCCACTACTTCGGTCGTTGCTGCCACCTCCTTAGAGGTAGCTCAGAGGGTAGCTGCCGTATGTGCAGCTGGTTATTTCCGCCCTTACACCAATACCGATATTGTGGGGGTTGAAATTGGTGGCCTGGTAAAAAACGTAATCGCCCTGTGCGTGGGCATGTGCGAGGGCAAACAGTACGGCGATAACTCCAAGGCATCGGTCATGACCCGGGGGTTGGCTGAGACTACCCGCCTGGCATTGGCCCTTGGCGGAACCTTAGAAACAATGAGCGGCTTGGCTGGCATGGGTGATCTTATCGCAACCTGCTCTTCCCCCCTCTCCCGCAACCACACCGCAGGGCGGCTACTGGCAGAAGGCGTGGCACCTGACCAGCTACACACGGTGATGACCCAGACTGCTGAATCTATCAAATCTGCCCCGGTTGTGGTGGAACTCGCCAGAAAAGTAGGGGTAGAAATGCCCATTACAGAAGCGGTAGTGGCGGTGCTAAATCGTACAATATCTGTTGAACAACTAGCACCAGCGCTGCTGGGCAGAGCCCTTAAATCCGAGAGCCACCAGGTTCACTAACTTTATACGGGGGTAGCAACGAGCTGCCCCTGTCATCTTGATTATTACTGTAAGGACGCTATGACCCGCTCTCACCAGAAGCCCACCGTTGCACTGCTGTGCGGTGGCCGCTCGTCAGAACATTCAATTTCTTTGATTACTGCCCGCGGGGTATTGAGTGCTATTGACCACGAGAAGTATGAGGTCATCACAATCGGCATCACCAAGGATGGTCGCTGGTTCCTCACCGATGAGGCTGCCCTAGCTGAACTGACAGAAGCTGCCACTCTAGCAGAATTTCCCGGCAGCGGTAAACAGGTTTTTTTGCCGCTAGGTGGTGGGGACTCTCGCTTGCGTCTTATTGAAGCTGACGGGGGGACCCGGGTGGAGCTGGGCCCGGCTATCGATGTGGTATTCCCTCTGCTACACGGCCCCTTTGGCGAGGACGGCACTGTTCAGGGTCTGCTGGAAATGGCAGATTTACGCTATGTGGGCTGTGGTGTTGCCTCATCAGCTATCGGCATGGATAAGCATTACATGAAGGTCGCTTTTGAAGCTGCCGGTCTGGCAGTTGGGCCTTACGAGGTTGTCACCCACCGGCAGTGGGTTCAGAACCCGCAGGCTGCCCGTGCCCGTATTGATGCCTTGGGCTACCCGGTCTTTGTGAAGCCTGCGCGGGCTGGTTCGTCCTTTGGAATCACTAAGGTCGACTCAGCAGACCAGCTGGATGCCGCTATCGCTGAAGCTCACCAGCATGACCCCAAACTGGTGGTCGAGGCGGGTATTGTGGGCCGTGAAATTGAGTGCGCTGTGCTCGATGGGCGCGCATCAGCTACTCCGCGGGCGTCCTACCCCGGTGAAATTGTGGTGACTGACCAGGCTCATGGGTTCTATGACTTTGAGGCAAAATACGTTTCAAAGACCAGTGCCGAAACCCGTTGCCCAGCAGATTTGCCGCAAGAGGTCACAGAACGTTTGCGTCAGCTGGCGGTTGAAGCCTTTCTAGCGGTAGACGGTGAGGGGCTCACCCGCGCTGACTTCTTCTACACCGAAGCCGGTGAGCTGATTATTAACGAGGTTAATACCATGCCCGGTTTCACCCCCATCTCTATGTATAAGACCATGTGGGAGAGCACTGGAATTAGCTATGCAGAACTCATTGATGAGCTGATTACCTTAGCCCTTGAGCGGCCCCTAGGTCTGCGCTAGCTACGGCGGGTTTCTCGGCCCCTAGGAGTTTGCTGGTTTTACATCGGTGAGGGTGTCATCAACGTTAGTACATTGAGTCTGTTGGGGGATCTGCCCCACAGCTGATGCTAGCTCTGCTAATAGCGTTGAAGAAGAAACCGTCTCGGCGTTGAAGGTGACCTGCACAGCGGGGGTGCGACCAAAAGTTTCAGCAACCCAGGTGCCGGTAGCGCTTTCTTCGTTAGCGTCAGCCAGGCTCTGGTCTGCTGGTTTAATGATCCAGTCGATACCGTTGACAGAAGCGCAGGGGTCAGACACCGGGGTAGTAGGTAGCTCAACGCCGCACTTAAGGACGATGGCGGTTGGCTCCCCCCAAGCGGTTGTAGCTTGAGCAGTGGTTTCACGCTGAGCGAAGCCGCTGACAGTTTCAGGCATTGCTACCATAGCGTAAGCACACACGGGGTTAGCAGCATCGGCAGCGGGAGATAGCGTTACTGCGCGGGGCCCGCAGCCAGAGAGCAGGAGGGGTGAGGCAGCGGTGAGAAGCAGAGCAGCGGTCTTTTTCAGCATATTCACCCATTCATTCTAGCTTCTGGTGCGGGGCCAAGGTGGGCTTTTGTCAGGCTTTAGAACAGATGTTGAATAAGACTTAATACCCATCTGGATATTTCAAGGGACGATGAAGTTTGGGTAGTCTTGTACATAGTGCACCTAGATTCCGGTGCTAGGAGGAACACATGATGGCGCTGAAGGAAAGAGGGAACGTTGTGTTGTACCGTAAATCTCTGACCGGGGTAGGTCTGTTGTGC
>JAUMUH010000024.1:0-5531 GCA_030530765.1 Rothia sp. (in: high G+C Gram-positive bacteria) | reverse complement strand
TTCTTGTTGCTACCTGCCGCTGCCGCCGCAGAAACAAGCCCCTCACCTGAGCCGTCCTCCTCTATGACTGCCAGCCAGACGGCTGAGCCCAGTTCCAGTGCAACACCCACAGATGCCCCTGGCAGTGAGACCCCAACCCCCAGCGAAAGCGCTAGCCAGCAGCCTGAGCCCACGACCCCTGAACCTACCGCTGAGGTAACGGATTCACCAACACCGGCTCCAACCTCAGCCCCAGCACCTACAACCGATCCCCTGCCAACACCTGCTCCACCCACGGCAGCCCCGACCACAGCCCCCGAGCCGACCGTTACCCCTAGCCCTGTAGCTACATCAGCTGCACCTGTCCCTGTAAGCCCCGCTCCCACAGCAAGCCCCCAGCGCCCGGAGGCTAACCCAACCCCGGGTTTCAACAACCCCGCAGACAAGGCACCTACAACTCAGCAGCCCCCTGCCCCCGTCAGCACGTCTTTAGGTAGGGCTACGGAGCGCGCCCAGCCCCCCGCTAGTGCAGCTACACCGTCAGGAGCCCCTAGAGCTGAGGTTTCTTCCCTTTCCCCTTCAGTGCTCGGTCTCTATAGCGCCGAGTATGCCCAGCGGCAGAATTATGAGGGTACCCCCAGCTGGGTTGAGGGTTTTCTCAACGCAGGCGGCGGTAATTCTGTTGCCCGCAGTGATTCCAACATGGCAGCAGGTGTGGCAGGTGCTGAAGCCAAAGACAATACGGTAAGCGCCGCTGGTGGTAGTGTCTTTGAGCGGGGCATAGCTATAGTAACCGGTTCTAAGCCGTTAGCTATTTTTACTGGCATTGCAGGGCTGGGTCTGTTGACCATCCTCGTTAACTTCATGCGTGCTAGCCGCACCAACACCCGATAAAAGGTGGGCAAGGTGGTGAAAACCGTGGGCGAAACGAGTGAAGATGAGCTGTTGCACGCATTTCTACCCATCATTACAGCACACAACAGGGGGGCACGGAGGCTGGAATTAGGGCCCGGCGATGACTGCGCTGTTCTTGACCTTAGCGGCGGGCTTACCGTAGCAAGCACAGACACCCAAACCGAGAATCGAGACTTCCGCCATACCTGGCCTAACGGCTTCAATACCGGCGGTTATGAGGTCGGCTGGAAGACAGCCACCCAGAACCTGGCAGATGTTGCCGCTATGGGGGCGGTGCCGGTGAGCCTGCTGATTTCTCTGACCCTCACCCCCGATACTCCGGTGCACTGGGTGAGCGATTTTGCTCGCGGGGTGACCGCCTCATGCACTGCACAGGGAGCGTCCACCTGCACTATTTCAGGCGGTGATTTGGGGGCAGGCAATGAAATATCGGTGACAGTCACAGCCCTGGGTACCTGCACTGTACCGGTGGTGCGAAGCGGGGCGAAACCCGGGGACGCTGTGGTGCTTGCCGGGAGTATCGGCACAGCTGCTGCCGGGCTCGCTCTATTAGAGACCGCAAGCGGATACACTGTCACCCCGGCGCTCGCCCGCTGTATTGAGGCCCAGCAGAAACCCCGTTCACCGCTGACCGCCGCAGTGGCGGCAGCACCGCAGTTGCACGCTATGCTCGATGTCTCAGACGGTCTGCTGCGGGATCTCGGGCGGATAGCCCGCGCCTCACAGGTCAGTATCAACCTAGATGGCGCTGCATTAGAACCCTGGCTAAAGCCGCTGGGGGAGGCAGCTACTATCTGCGCTCAGCCCGGTACCACACCCGATGAGTTGGCACAGCACTGGGTGCTCACCGGCGGTGAGGACCATGGGTTACTGGCAACCTGCCCCATAGATGCTATACCTGAGGGCTTTAGCCGTATCGGTACCGTCACCGCAGAGAGCACATGCCCCACCGTTACCGTTGACGGTGCAACCTATGGGCAGAAAGGATGGGACCACTTTGAAACGCCTACCCGCTAACTGGTGGATATTCTGGCTGGTGCGTGCCCGTACCCGTTTGGTGCAGCACAGTGCCCTGCTCAATAGCATCAACGTCTTCCCGGTGCCTGATGCTGATACCGGTGCTAACCTGGTTGCCACGGTGGGCAGAGCTGCCGATGCCGCCGGTATGGCAGATGACCCCAACTTTGCTGCTGCTGCCCGCACCGCCTTGCGAGGGGCGCGCGGTAACTCTGGAACCCTGGTATCGGTATGGTTATTAGGGCTAGCTACTGAGCTTGAATCAGTGCAAGAGCCTACTGCCGCTCAGCTTTCAGCAGCATGGGTAGCGGCTCATGAGCGGGCGCATGCTGCGCTGAACCAGCCAGCTGAGGGCACAGTACTGACTCTTACTGCCGCCCTGACCCAGGTTCAGGTGACAGAAGACCTTGACATATATCTGCCGGCCTTATTAGAGGCAGCCGAGGCAGCTACCCGCTCAACCGCAACCGCCGACCATGCCCGTAACGGCTGGGTGGACGCCGGTGCACTGGGGGTGCTACTGATGGTAGAACAGCTTGTATCTACTGCTCTTAACCAACCTGTAACAGATAGTTATGCAGATCTTCTACAGCCCCCCGCTACTGATGTTCAGGCAACTGCCCGGGGCCTACGCCCTGGCAAAAAAGGCGAACCGACCTGCGAGGTAATGTGCGAAATCCACTTACCGGTCTACGAAGTAACCCAGTTGCGCAGCGCCTTGAGCCAGGTAGGGGATTCTGTGTCAGTTGCCCAGGTTGAGGCGGGTAACGAGGCACTGTGGGCTATTCACGTGCACGTTGCCCACCAGCAGGATGCACTCGATGTTTTACAGGCTGCCGGGCAACCATTGAACCTGCGGGTTACCTCCTTGACTGCTGGTGACCACCCCCACCACACCAGCCCTGCCCACCCCGCGAACGACCTATCATGAGCGATAAAGCACTTTTCGAGGCAGATACAGCATCGGTAAAAAAGAGCAAGGGTACCGGTACCCAAAAGGCCGCTACCCGCCGTCCTGCGCCCAAAAAGCCACTACCTGCGCAAGCTCAAGAAGCCCTTGCCCGCTACGCAGCTGAAGACCGCCTAGAGAACACCGCGCTCAGCGTGTACCTGGGGGCCGCAACCGCCAGGTTGCTTAAAAAACATCTGGGCTTAGAAACAGTGGGGCAGCTACTAGAGCACTACCCTCGTAAGTATTTAGCGCGCGGTGAGCTGACGTCCTTTGCCTCACTGGTGGAGGGGCAAGAAGCTACCATTGTGGCGCGGGTATTGCGGGTCACCACCCGAAACCTGGCATCCCGGCGCGGGTCCATCACAGAGGTGACAATCACCGACCAACTGGCAGATGCTGAGCCTGACTCAGCCGGGGGTCATGTGGGCTCTTCCCCTGCTCAAACCGGTAGAACCCAGAACCCCAATGCCTATAGGGGGCAGCGGGCACCGGCGTTCACCTCTGGTAGCTACAGTAACCCGCGTATGACCGGCACAGCCGGCTACCAGCCCGATACCATAGCCGGATACCGTGATAACTATGGGGCAAGACCACCTGCCCCCTTCAACCCTGGCACTGTCTTTGGTGGCTATGCTAGCGGACCCTACGCCCTGGTGGGGGAGCAGAGCACCATGACTCTCTCATTCTTCAATGCCTGGACCGCAGCTCGCGATATTCATGAAGGCGACCAGGTCATGTTTTCCGGCAAAGTGGGCAGCTACCGGGGCGAACTCACCCTGACCAACCCCAACTACGCTGTTCTGACCGACCGCTCCACTGCACCTAAGGTAGGGGAGGCCGCCATCGAACGCGCTCGTGCCAAGGCAACCGCCCCCATCCCGGTCTATAAAGCAACCCCCAAACTGCCCACCGACCGCATAGCGGCAGCGATTGAAACCCTGCTCGATACCGCCCCCCTCAAGGAACTTGAGGACGCGCTGCCCTACACCGTACGCCGCACCCGCAAAATCCCCTCCCTAGAGTGGACCTACCGCGCTATCCATACCCCAGATGGCGAAGAGACCTGGCGGGCAGCCCAGCACTCCCTGCGCTACCGCGAAGCCTTTGTGTTGCAAAGCGCCCTAGCACGAATTCGCGCCGCCCGCGCTGCCCGCCACACCCTGGCACGGCCGTTTGTGCCCGGCGGGCACGCTGCAGCCCTGCTAGAGTTACTGCCCTATCAGCTCACTGAGGGGCAAGAAAAAGTGGGGCAAGAGATTGCGGCTGACCTTGCTTCTACCGTACCCATGAACAGGCTACTGCAAGGTGATGTTGGTTCCGGTAAAACCGTGGTGGCGCTGCGGGCAATGTTGCAGGTTGCAGATAACGCCGCGCAGTCTGCAATGTTGGCCCCCACCGAAGTGCTAGCAGAGCAGCACTACCGCTCGGTCTGTGAGATTCTAGGCGATCTGCTGGACACCTCGCCGCTGGATGCCGCCGGCCTCGATGCCGTGCCAGGCAGGCTGGCTGCTAGCCCGCCGTCCCCACCCAAAAACCAGAAAGTGCGGGTGGTGCTGCTGACCGCCTCCCTCAAAACCGCAGCAAAACGGGAAGCCCTGCTAGCAATAACCTCCGGGGCGGCCGACATTGTGATCGGCACCCACGCCCTACTGGCAGATGCCGTACAGTTCGCCAACCTGGGTCTAGTAGTGGTGGATGAACAGCACCGCTTCGGCGTAGAACAGCGCGACGCCCTACGCGGACCCGGCGGGGAACTGCCGCACCGGCTGGTTATGACTGCCACTCCCATACCCCGCACCGTCGCCATGACCGTCTTTGGTGACCTGGACACCTCCGTGCTCGACCAGCTACCGGCAGGCAGGCAAAAAATCTCAACCTTTGTGGTGCCCCTGGCAGAAAAACCCACCTGGGCAGCGCGGCTGTGGGCGCGCGCCCGCGAAGAGGTGGACGCCGGGCACCAGGTCTATGTGGTAGTGCCCAAAATTGGTGGTGGCGAGGCAACTGCCGATACTGAGGCGGGGGAAACCCTCTTTGGTTCTGCTGCTGCTCGGGGCGAAAGCGCCCGCGATGCTCTTGCTTCTGTCGATTCTATGCTAGAGCAGCTGGAGGGCGAACCAGCTTTGACCGGGGTGCGCATTGCCGGGTTACACGGGCGCATGGATACAGCCGAGAAGAACCGGGTGATGACCGATTTCAGTGCCGGTGAGATTGACCTGCTGGTTTCAACCACGGTCATTGAGGTGGGGGTGAACGTGCCCAATGCCACCCTGATGATTATTATGGACGCTGACCGCTTCGGTATTTCTGGGCTGCATCAGCTGCGCGGGCGTATTGGTCGCGGGTCGTTGCCGGGAACCTGCCTACTGGTGACCAAACAACCAGCCGATGGGGTATCGCGTCAGCGCCTGGACGCGGTAGCTGCTACCACCGATGGTTTTGAGCTGTCCCGCATTGACCTTGAGCAGCGCCGGGAAGGCGACATTTTGGGGGCAGCACAATCTGGTAAGAAATCTACCCTCAAGTTACTGCGTGCCCTGACCGATGCCAAGCTGATTGAACGGGCACGGCAGGACGCCTTTGCCCTCGTCGAGACCGACCCCACCCTGGCGCAGCACCCTAATCTTGCCCGCACTATCGACCGGGCCCTGGACGCTGACCGCGAGGCATT
>JAUMUH010000023.1 GCA_030530765.1 Rothia sp. (in: high G+C Gram-positive bacteria) | reverse complement strand
TTGGGTATGGTGTCGCTGATGCAGCGGGACGTTGCTGCCCGGTCTTTGGTTGCAGGGGGTGGCGCGCTGCCCCTGCGTCGAGTGGAGCCTGATGTTGCTCTTGTGAAGGAGTTTGCTGCTCCGGCTGGCCGTATTGTTTGGTGGTAGCGGCGTATGAGTGACTACCGCCGAATTCTGGAATGGATACAATAGATGTGCGCTCGCTACGCTTACCCCTATCATCCCACTTCTGAATAAGCATCTAGGGTGGTGATGCCACTAGAAAAGTGAAGATATGACAAAGATAAAAAAACTTTTTATTTACGAAGTTTTGCGTTCAATAATTGAACTTACGGTGGAAAAAATAAACCGGATACTAAAAACAAGAAAAATAGAAAGAAAGAGTGTTACATATTGGATATTCTGGATAATTTTCCTTACTGCTAGTGGTTTTAAATTTATACTTCTCTTTGTGGCGTCCCATCTTCTCCAGAAAGAATTAGAACAGCCTGGTTCAACCGAGGCGTTGTGTTTCTTTTTGGCATTATTTATAGCTGGTATAAGTCATGCTGTCTCTTATCTGCCAGCAAATATTATAGATTATGAAGTGAGTCCTCTAAGAAAAATTTTTAACAATTTGCTTGACTTCGTTATTTCAACCTTTCTTATTGCATTGTCAAATTCCGCTATGAGTTTATTTGTTGAAGAGTCTGAAAATCTAGACTTTTCCATTTCTGAGGGTGTGCTAATTTCTTTTATTACGATTGCTATCTTTGCTTCTTTGGTTTATCACCCATCTAGCATTGCTTTGCAAAATATCAGTGTCGAATACAAGAAGTCCGTTAGTGAAAAAAGGGTGTAATAAATTGTCGCGTTTTCAATTTGGGAGTAAGAGGCTTATGAATAAGCCTCAAAACCCCTCGACCTTGAGCTAAGAAGCCACTAGACTGATGTGCAAGGCTGAGTAGCCTGGTCAGTTTGAGGACGCAAAGGAGCACCCATGATGAACCCCAATGCTTCTACACCCCGCCCGGGTATCGGTCCCATCGAAGCAAGCCGACTTTTCATCGCCAAGGGGCTCACCCTAAAGGGCAGGGCATCACGGGCTGAATTCTGGTGGCCCTCACTTGTCTTCACCGGCGCTGCTGTTGCCTGCGACCTTGCTGGTCGCTACTACGACCGGGCACATCACCCCCAAGACTACAGCGGGGCCGACCAGAGCCTTCTGGGGAAACTGCCATTCATCCCCAACTCTGCACCCGGGGCCCAAGAAACCCCGGAAGAAAAGAAGGCTCGCAAGGATGCCCAGAAACGAGCAGATAAGATCGCCCTCCTTTTCTCTGCCCCGCTTCTTGTTGCGGTAACGATTCCTAGTTTTACCGTCTCTGTGCGCCGCCTGCACGATATCAACCTGTCGGGGCACTGGCTTTGGCTCAATGCGGTGCCGGTTGCGGGCTCAGTGGCTAGCCTGGTACTTTCAGCGCTACCCGGTAACCCAGAGGGTGCCCGCTTCGACCGGTAAAACTTGGGGGAAGGGGAGCTAAGAGTAAACTGGTGGGGTGACAACACCTAGCTCTTCTATCATCACTGCCATCACCGTGCTCGATACCCTGGTGCGCACCGGCATGCGCCAGGTTCTTGTTTCGCCCGGTTCCCGCTCGGCACCGCTCACCTACGCTATCGGGGCGCTGGTGGACGCCGGGGTGCTAGAAGCGCACGTGCGTATCGATGAGCGGGTGGCGGCATTTACAGCGCTGGGTATTGCCCGTGCTAGCGACCAGCCCGTAGGCGTGGTTACCACCAGTGGCACCGCCGTGGGGGAGTGCCTTCCTGCCTTTATGGAGGCATACCACACCGGCGCTCCGCTGGTCATGCTGTCAGCTGACCGCCCCGCGCGCTTGCAGGGCAGCGGCGCCAACCAGACCACCGACCAGAGCGTAATTCTGGGCAAGCATGTGCGCGCCTTTGCCCACCTTGAAAACTACAGTGCAGATGAGACCGACCCGCAGAGCACCGATTTTCACCGCACGCTGGCGGCACTGACCGGCAGGAATCCGCAAAATTGGGGTGCGCCGTCCAGCACCCCGCGCGGGCCAGTTCACCTGAACATTGCCCTTGACACCTCGCTAACACCCAAGCCCGCTGATGCGCAGGTGCTCAAGCGCTGGGCAGAATCATTGCAACAGGTGATTGCTGCCCCCGCGCCAAGGTACCCCCAGCACCGGGACGCTGGCGCAGAAGCCTGGATAACCTCTGATGCTTTACCGGCACAGAGCTGCCGCACGGTGGTGGTAGCGGGGGATGGTGCCGGTGGGCTTGCCCAGCGCTTTGCCCAAAAGCTAGGTCTGCCTTTGCTGGCTGAACCCTCATCGAACGCCCGTTTCTCGCCCCTTGCGGTGCCTGCTTACCGGCAGGTGCTGGCGGGGGAGCTGGGGCAACAGGTTGAACGGGTGGTGGTCTTTGGGCACGCTACGCTTTCGCGCCCGGTAGCAAGCCTGTTGGCTAACACAGGGGTGCAGCGGGCTATCTATGAGCCTGAACCAGCACCCTGGCACCAGCCGGGTGCCCTGGGGTTTGACGCAGTAAGCTCCTTGGCAGACCTGGCTGATTTCGCTGGTAAAGGGTCAGGTGTGCTCACCGCTGGTGGTGAGAACTGGTGCGCTAGCTGGCTGGCAGAGGGTAAGCAGATAGAAGAACAGCTCCTCGCAGACATTGCCGCCTACCGCAGCAGCGGGCAGCTGGCAGGTCAGACGACCCCTCGCACTGCCGGTCTTTCCCTCGCCTTGAGTGCCTGGGAAGAGTCATTGCAGGACGGCGCGGTGCTGCTTCTGGGTTCCTCTAACCTGATTCGGGATACAGACCTTATCGCCCCGTCAGCACCCGTCAGCCCCCTTGTCTTTGCGAACCGCGGGCTTGCCGGTATCGACGGTACCATCGCCACGGCATCCGGTATTTCGCTGGCACTGGGTAAGAAGGTGAGGGTGCTCTGCGGCGACCTGACCTTCTTGCACGATGCTGGGGCGCTGAATATTGGCCCGCTGGAGCGTAAGCCAGATGTGGAAGTGCTGGTGTTTGATGACCGCGGCGGTGGTATCTTTGCCACCCTAGAGCACGGGCAGCTGGGCAAAACTGAGCAGTTTGGGCATACCGTGCAGCGCTTCTTTACCACCCCGCATACCGCTAACCTTGAGGCGCTGGCAGCTGCCTGGGGCGACAACGGTATCAGCCTTGAGGTTGTGCGCCCCTAAAGCGATGGAGTGAATGAAGCCCCGCACTTAAGAAAAGTGCGGGGCTTCATTTATAGGTGCCAGGCTTTAGCTAGCTAGTGAGGTGGCGTCCTCGCTGCCGTCGTTGGGTTCGCTGCCTGCTTCGTCCGGGTGACGGGAGAGGTGAACCAGGGCGATAGCAAGCCCGCCCCAAATCAGGGCGATAGAGACAAAGAACATGATGAGTGCAGCAGTGCTCATGGTTTATGCACCTTTCTGGGCGGTGGAGTCAACGTGGCCGTGCTGTACCTTGCCGCCAGAGATGGGTGGGGCAGGTGGGGTGAGGGACGCACGGGAGGTCTTAGACCAGGGCAGCATAGAGATAAGCACTGCCGCAATGAGCAACACAGCGACCATGCCCCAGCCAAAGACATTGAGCATTTCTGCGGGGTAGCCTTCGTAGGGTTCTTTGAGTAGACCGATGAAGGTGTTAACCAGCGAGTAGCCCAGAATCAGCGGGGTGATACCTGCTAACAGGATCATCCATAGCTTGCCCATCTTCCATGAGGAGCGTTCGTTAATGTGGTCGCGCAGCACGGGCAGGGCGCGCACCAGGTAGGCAACTACAAAGATGGAGACCAG
Organism: Rothia sp. (in: high G+C Gram-positive bacteria); assembly: GCA_030530765.1. Classification (GTDB taxonomy): domain Bacteria; phylum Actinomycetota; class Actinomycetes; order Actinomycetales; family Micrococcaceae; genus Rothia. The sequence continues at coordinate 13,715 of JAUMUH010000023.1, read as the reverse complement.
ACCGACTGCCAGAATACCGAACTGGTTGACGAAGTTATCGAGAATATCGAGGACGAGGAGACCTGAGGTGGTTGCCATGAGCAGGGTTGAGATGACTGCGATGGGCAGGATGACCAGCAGGGTTGAGCGTACGCGGCCCAGGTTGAACTTGTCTTCAACGCCGGCAACGATGACCTCAACGATAGAGATGATGGAGGTGAAGCCTGCAAAGAGGAGGGAGCTGAAGAAGAGCACGCCGATGAGGGTGCCGCCGGGTGCCTGGGAGATGATGGTGGGGAATGCGATGAAGGCCAGGCCGATGCCTGAGGTGGCAACCTCAGAGACTGCGGTATTCGCTGCGGTTGCCATGAAGCCCAGGGCGGCAAAGACGCCGATGCCTGCTAGCAGTTCAAAACCTGAGTTTGCAAAGCCAACGACTGCGCCGGTGCCGGTGAGGTCGGTCTTGTTTTTCAGGTAGGAGGCATAGGTGACCATGATGCCAAAGCCGATGGAGAGGGAGAAGAAGATCTGACCGTAAGCTGCAACCCACACTTCAGGGCGGGTGAGGGCTGACCAGTCGGGGGTGAAGAGGGCATCAAGGCCGGTCCATGCGCCTTCTAGGGTCAGGGAGTAGATAACCATACCCACGAACATGATGACCAGCACGGGGATAAAGAAGATGTTGGCAAGACCAACACCCTTTTGCACGCCCAGGGACATGATGGCAGCTAGCAGCACCCAGATGATGACGATGGGGATGAGGATGCCGGGCACAAAGTCAAAGGTGATGCCGTCTGCCGGGTCTGAGACCTGCAGGAAGTCTTGCATGAGGAAGGTGGCCGGGTCACTGCCCCATTCGTGGTTGAAGGAGTAGAAGACGTAGCGGGCTGCCCAGGCAAGAATCGCGGCGTAGTAGATAGCAATGATGAAGTTGATGCCCATGTGCCACCAGCCGATGAATTCGGTTTTGCGGTTGAGGCGGCGGAAGGAGAGCGGGGAGGACGCGCGGGCGCGGTGCCCGATGACATAGTCAAAGAAAAGGAAGGGTAGACCGGCGGTGAGCAGTGCTACCAGGTAGGGGATCATGAAGGCGCCGCCGCCGTTGTCGTAGGCGACGTAGGGGAAGCGCCAGATGTTGCCTAGACCTACGGCTGAGCCGATGGCGGCAAAGATAAAGACCTTGCGGCTTGAGAAGCCTTCGCGCTTTTTGGGGGTGCTGGTTGAGGTAGAACTCATGGTGGTGTTCCTCAAGATGTATGAATGTAAAAATGCACCGAGACTCGGTGCATAAGGTGCTGTTGAACCGGCGCACTGGTTGGTGCAGTGGTTGTTTGTGCGGGTGCCTGGGCTGGTGTGCTGTGGCGCCCTTGGACGGCGGTGGGTGGTCGCCGTTTCTTTTTGTCTGTGATGAATACTAGATGATAGTGGTTTGCCGTGTGGGTATTGGCCAGCCTTAATCTCACATCGTGGTCACGGGGAGTGGGAAGCCCACCTACCAGCGGCAGGTGGGCTAGCGTCCTGGGTGGGAACCAGTTTAGGTATCGCGCCGCACTACTGCATGGGCAAAGGACTGCAGCGCCTCTTTGATGACCGAGTCGGGTAGTGGTTCAATGGCTGCGATAGCATCGTCTGCCCAACGGTAGGCAACCTGCCAGGCTTCCTGGGTGACCGGGTGGGCAGAAAGGGCTGCTACAGCTTCTGCCAGTGCCTCATCACCGGTGAGGTCGCCGCGAATCATCTGCCTAATACGCTGGGCTTCTAGATCCCCGTTGTCCGCTGCCCTGTCCAGCAGAATGGTGGGCAGGGTGGGCACACCTTCGCGCAGGTCGGTGCCGGGGGTCTTACCAGAAGTAGCGCCAGAGCTCGTCACGTCGATGACATCATCTGCCAGCTGGAAAGCTACACCAACAAGTTCGCCGTAGCGTGAGAGCATTTGCACCGTGGCTTCGGGCGCTTCTGAGAGGATGGTGCCGTAGGAACCAGCAGCTGCAATGAGAGAGCCGGTCTTACCTTCAATGACCTTGATGTAGTGTGCCAGTAAATCTTCGTTGGTATCGGGCCCGGTAGTTTCAAAGAGCTGCCCCAGCACCAGACGCTCAAAGGTCTGAGCTTGAACAGCTAATGCCCGCCCGCCCAGCTCAGAAACGATCAAAGAAGCGCGCGAGAAGATGAGGTCGCCGGTCAGAATGGCCACAGAATTACCCCAAATAGTCTGGGCGGTGTCAACCCCGCGGCGCTTGGGGGCATCGTCCATGACATCATCGTGGTAGAGGGTTGCCAAGTGGGTTAGTTCAACCACCACAGCAGCATCAATAACCCGGTCGTTAATGCCACCACCGGCTTCAGCCGCCAGCAGGGTCAGCAGAGGGCGCACCCGCTTGCCCCCGGCTGCCAGTAGGTGCCGGGAGGCAACGTCTGCCAGGTGGTTGGTTTGCGCTACGGCGCGTTCTAGGCGCAGCTCAATCTCGGTGAGCGCTTCAAGGATCTTGGGCCCAAGCTCGGCATCCTGCGCAATGAGTTCAAACCCCTTGGGCAGGTTGAAATCAGCTTCGGGCATGAGGGCGGATGCCGTCACAGATGAGCTGGGGGAGTCAGTCACGATGTCTTTCACTCTTCTCGGTGTGCGCTGGTGGCGCGTGAAGATTTGGGTAGGTCTCTAGTCTACCGGCAACTTGCCGTTTAGTTTTCCGGTTTGAAGCCTCGGTGCAGGGCGACGATGCCGCCGGTGAGGTTGCGGTACTGTACACCTTCCCAGCCTGCTTGACGGAAGTGCTGGGCAAGCTCGTCTTGGTTGGGCCAGGCAAGAATTGATTCTGCCAGGTATTCGTAGCTTTCGGGGTTAGACGATACGGTGCGCGCCACCGGGGGGATGAGATTCATGATGTAGTTTCGGTAAACGGCGCGGAAGGGGGCAAAGGTGGGGGTAGAGAACTCGTTGATGACGATGCGCCCGCCGGGCTTGGTGACGCGGTAGAGTTCGCGCAGTGCCTTGGGGTAGTCGGCAACGTTGCGTAAACCGTAGGACATGGTGACTGCGTCAAACTCTTCGTCGGCAAAGGGCAGGTTGGTGACATCTGCCTGTACGAATTCAATGTCAGGACGGCGGCGGCGACCCACTGTCAGCATGCCCTCTGAAAGGTCGGCGGCAATTACCTTCACCCCTGCGTCTGCGAAGGGCTCGGATGAGGTGCCGGTGCCAGCTGCTACGTCCAGCACCTTCTGACCGGGGCGGGCGTCCACGGCGGCAACAGTCTGTTTGCGCCAGTAGAGGTGCTGGCCCATAGACATAATGCCGTTCATCAGGTCATAGCGTTCAGCTACCTGGTCAAACATTGATGATATGTCGGTGGTCTTTTTGTCAAGATCTGCTCGGTTCACCCTGCTATTCTGTCATGTTTACCTCAAAGGTCATAGCGGGATGTTGGGGGCAGTAATGTGCATATTCATGCAGTGTTTTGCAATTTTACTCATTTGGGGGCAGAATAAACACCAAGACACAAGATCTCTCGCACCATTGAAAAGGCAAGAACCCATGAAAAAAGCACCTTTTGCACTAGCAGCTACAGCACTGATGCTCACCGCTTGCGGCTCCGGCGGAACCACCACTGAATCCGGTGTCTCGCTCATCTCTGAGGGCAAGCTCACCGTCTGCACCAACCCTCCCTATGCTCCCTTTGAATATGAAGAGGATGGCAAAATCGTTGGCCTTGATGCCGACCTTGCCGCAGCTATCGCCAAAGACCTGGGGGTAGAAGCAGAAATGTATACCACCGCTTTTGAGGGCATCCAGTCCGGTGTAGCGCTCTCCTCAGGCCAATGCGACATCGCCCTTTCGGGTATCACCATCACCGATGAACGCAAGAGCGTCATGACCTTCACCGATTCCTACGTTGATGACAACCTTGCTGTACTCGTACCCAAGGACTCAAAGATTAGCGGTGCCTCAGATCTTTCTGGTGTTAAGGTCGGTGTTCAGCAGGCAACCTCCGGCGAAAAATACGCCAAGGATGCCGGCGCCGACACCGTACAGTATGAAGACAACGGCCTACTATTACAAGCCCTGCAGACCGGTCAGGTCGATGCGGTTGTTGGTAACATCACCGTGCTCTCAGAAATGCTGACCAGCGACGAAAGTCTCAAGGTCGTTGAAGAAATCGAAACCGGCGAAAAAATTGCAGGTGCCGTAGCCAGCAATAATACTGCCCTGCTGGATTCAGCCAACGCAACCCTTAAAAAGATGGAAGAGGACGGTAGCCTAGATAGCCTGCGCGAGAAGTACCTGGGTATCTCCAAGTAGCTCAAGCACACTTCACCAGGACGCCGCTGTGTGGGGTAGGTAAAAAGCCCCCATCTGCCGGCGTCCTGCCCCTTTTCATCTGACCTGCCACCGAACGGAAAAACTAAGAACATGGCACTGTCACCCAGACAGAAACAGAACTATTGGCGCTACTCCCAATATGCTTTACTAGCCGCCCTCGCACTGGTCCTGGTGCTGGTGGCAGACTGGGGCACCTTGCGCGATAAGGCATTCAACCCTGACATCATCGCTAACCAGTTCCCCGGCGTCATGACCGTGGCACTGAAGAACACCCTCACCTACACCGCCCTGGGCTTTGTGGTGGGTCTAGCCGGTGGTATGCTGCTGGCGCTGATGAAAATTTCATCTATCGCCCCCTACCGGTGGCTGGCAACGCTCTACATCGAGCTTTTCCGCGGCCTACCCGCCCTGCTGGTCTTTATCGCCTTCGGCTACGGCATCCCGCTGGCCTTCGGTCTGCGCCTGAACAACTACGTCACCGTTATGCTGGCACTGGGCATGGTCTCAGCTGCCTACATCGGTGAAGTACTACGTGCCGGTCTGCAGGCTGTACCTAAGGGTCAATATGAGGCGGCTCGCTCTTTGGGCATGAGCCACACCCGCGCCATGGTCACCGTCATCATTCCCCAAGCATTTCGTATTGTTCTGCCTCCCATGACCAACGAAATCATACTGCTCACTAAGGACTCTTCCCTGGTCTACCTGCTGGGCATGTCTGTAGCACAGTACGAGCTCACCAAGTTCGGTCGTGAAGGCATCTCAGCCTCTGGCGCAGGCCTGACCCCGCTGGTGGTTGCCGGTGCCTGCTACCTGATTATTACCGTCCCTCTTGGTCTGCTTGCTCGCTATTTTGAAAAGCGCACAGCTGCCCGCTCTAGCAAGTAAAACCGGCCCACCAGCCTATCTAAGGATTCTCATGACTGAACAGACCGCTCCCGCATCGGTGAGCATCAAAGACCTGCACAAATCCTACGGTGATGTTGAGGTGCTCAAAGGCATTAATATGCAGGTGCACCCCGGCGAGGTCGTTTGCTTGATTGGCCCCTCAGGCTCCGGCAAATCAACCTTGCTGCGCTGCGTCAACCTGCTAGAAGAACCCAACTCCGGGGCTATAGAGGTAGCCGGTCATACGGTCACCGACCCTAATCTAGATATCAACACCCTGCGCACTACTGTGGGCATGGTCTTTCAGCAGTTCAACCTCTTCTCCCACCTCACCGTGCTTGAAAACTGTACCGTAGCCCAGGTCAAGGTGCTCAAGCGCTCTAAGGCAGAAGCCAAGAAAATTGCCCTGGCAAACCTAGAAAAAGTAGGTCTAGCAGATAAGACCCAGCGCCACCCCGACCAGCTCTCCGGCAGCCAGCAGCAGCGCGTAGCTATTGCCCGCGCCCTCTCTATGAACCCCCAGCTCATGCTTTTTGACGAGCCCACCAGCGCCCTTGACCCCGAAACCGTGGGCGACGTCCTAGGCATCATGCGCCAGCTTGCAGCTGAAGGTATGACCATGATCGTGGTAACCCACGAAATGGCATTTGCCCGCGACGTAGCAGACCGCGTGGTCTTCATGGACGGCGGCGTAGTGGTAGAAGAAGGCCCCGCGGACGAGGTCATCGGAAACCCCCAGCACCAGCGCACCCAGCTCTTCCTCTCCCGCGTGCTCAACCCCACCGCGCAGTAATAAACAAAGAGCGCTACTTAGCTCTTTGCACTAGCGCACAGCAGCCGCCTCTGCAACCGCAGATTCACCAAAGAATCAGCAATAAAGAAGGCAGCTGCAACCCAAATCAGCCCGAAACCTACCCAGCGAGCTAGCGGCATCGCCTCGTGCAGAATAAAGACCGCCACCAAAAACTGCAGGGTAGGGCCAACGTACTGAATCATCCCAATCACCGATAGAGGCACAGACGAAGCCGCTGTTGCAAAAAGCAGCAGCGGCACCGCTGTAATCAGGCCCGTTCCGGCAATCACCCAAAAATGTGCCGCTCCCTCGGTAAAGAGTGTGTTTTGCCCGGCGCCTAGCCCCAAAATGAGCAGGGCAAGAGGTAGAACCAGCAGGGTCTCAAGGGTTAGCGACACTACCGCAGGAAGCACCCCCACCCGCTTCTTCATCAGCCCATAAAACCCAAAGGTCAGGGCAAGGCCTAGCCCCAGCCAGGGCACAGAGCCGTAAAAAATGCACATGACCAGAACGGACACCGCTGCCACCGCAATGCCCGCCCACTGTAAGGGGCGCAGCCGCTCACCCAAGAACACCAGACCCAGGGCAACAGAAATAATGGGGTTAATATAGTAGCCCAGTGAAGACTCCAGCACATGCCCGGTGGTCGAAGCAATAATAAAAATCAGCCAGTTAGCAAAAACCAGCGCACCCGCTAAGGCCAGTTGAAGCATCACCCGCTTATTGTTGAGAGCCACCAGCAGCGGCTTGGTCTGCCGGGTCAGGGGCACCAGGGCCGCACAAAAAATTAGGGTGAAGATAACGCGCTCGGCAACTACCTCAAAAGGGGTGGCCGGAGCGGTGAGCAGAAAATAGAGGGGGAAAAAGCCCCAGCAAACATAGCAGACAAAGGCGGCAAGGACGCCGGTGTTAGGTTCCGGTTCGCCGGTAGGGCTGGGCATCATCGGGGTCTTTTCTGGGTAGGAGGCGGTAGAAGATAGCTAGGGCGGTAACACCGCTGGTGGTGCTACCGCCCTAGATAACCTAGCAGAGCAGGAGGTCTTTAGAGACCAAAGAAGCGGCTGAAAAAGCCCTTCTTCCCTTCCTTGGGTGTGGTGGCTGCTTCTTCGCGTTCAGCCTCAAGGTCCGGTGCCTGGCCAGCATGGCGGATATCTGCCGGGTGAGTATCTTCTACAGCCTCGGTCTGCGCGGGTGCCTCAGGCTCAGCTGCCTGCAGAGGCTGCTCAGATACGATGTTTTCTTGAGCGATAGCGCTGGTTGAAACACGGCCGGGTCGGGCATTATCTGCGGGCTCCTGGTCAAAGGGAGTCTCAACATTGGGGTAGACCCGGTCGGTTGAAACGGTGCCTTCAACTTCTTCAGCTTCTGCTTCTTCAGCGGCGCGTACTTCTGGCTCAACAATGGCCTGCTGGCGGGCGTCTTGAGCTGCTGACTCAGCAGCGGCAGTCTGCTCTGCTTCGGGGCGGTTCTCGCTCATTTGAGCGGCTTCTTCAGCAGTAGCGCGTGCAGCCTCATCTCGGGCAGCACGTTGGGCATTTGCTTCTTCAGCTGCGATACGCTCAACTTCACTGCGTTCAGCCAGTAGTTGCTCGCGGTGGGCAGTGGCAGCTGCTGCCAGGCGGCTGAGTTCTTCAGCGCCAACGGTGGGTTCTGCTGCCTCGATACCTGAAATCTTGCCGTCGTCAAACCAGAGGCGTAACGCACCGTCTGTTGCGGTAATAACGGCGGTTGCCTCGGTATCCCAGGCGATGTGGGCACCGCGCAGTTTGGCGTAGGAATCAACGGCACGCAGATGGTCAACAGCGGTGCCGGTTTGCAGAGCTTGAGCCATGACCTGCCCCATACGGTTAACGGTGGGCGCTTCAAGCTCCAGCTCGGGGCCCTCTAGCAGAATCCAGGCACGTACACCTGCACCGGCGGCGACGGGGTAGTGGGCGTAGGCACCGGTAAGGGTCTTAGCCGCCAGGGTCAGCTTGCGTGCTAGCCCGTCGTCCAGGGGCAGCTCATCAGTGGTGAGCTGATCAATGCTGTGTTGTGCACCGCCACGGCGAGTCTGTACCGCTGCTGCTACCACGCGGTCAGGGAAGTGGCCTAGCTCTTGCCAAGACCAAATCCAGGAGCCGCGGTTTTCAGACTCGGTGCCTAGAAGGTAGGGGGTGAGGGTTACGGGGGTATCAGACTGGAGGGTGAATGACGGTGCAGAGAAGTCCACCGCCCATTCTGCGCCGCCTGAAATTTCAGCAAGACGGGCCTGATACTCGGTGGAGATAAAGATTGAGTCGTCAATCAGATCCTGCAGTGTTTTAGTCATAGCTTTAAGGCTAGCAACTGTTGCCGGGCGGTGCACATTTTTGCTGTAAGAATTCTTATATTTCACACCGTGACAGGTCTTGCTGTAAAAATTGTGCTCTGGGGAGAGAATAGGTGGTGCTCTTAGCTTTTCTTGATTTAATGGTGTGCAGGATACATAAGAACCGTCAGCTAGATGGCGGTATGAGCTAAGAACCGGTGTGAAGATGAGTGAAGCTATGGCCCGTTATGATGCCGCGCAACGCCCTGAGATCTTGCAGGAAGCGCTGAATAATATTGGTAGCTGGATGCTGGAGGTGGTAAAAGTTGAGGACGGCTGGAACAAGCTGGTTCTTGATATTAAGCCCTTATCTGACACCGTTTTTGTTCGCATTACGGAATCGCGTGATGAAGGCGACGCTGTGGGGTCAGCTGAGCCTGTGCAAGCAGATAGCCCGGTTCTTGCTGATATTGAGAAGCTACAGCATGCCGCTTTTCGCGAGGGGGAGGGGAGCTGGTTCACCGCTTCGGTTGTGGTGACTGCAACCGGTTGGCCCAACCCCACCTACCAGACGGGAGCTTCTTATGACTGGTCGAATGAGCCTCAGAACTGGAGCGGTGAGGGGAGCCTGAGCGGCCGCGATATCCGTGCTCACTTCGAGATCTTCCCCCGCTCTGCAGAACACATCCCCCAGTGGGCTCAGGCTCGTTTAGCGGGGCGGCGGGGTAAAGGCACAGCTGATGGTAGCGGTGCTGCCGGTCAGCAGGGCGCTAACCCCTACTTGGATAAGGCGCTTGATCGGTTTGTTCAAGATCGTAGCGAGATGGCACTGGCAAATGTTGTGCGCTCGGCGCAGGGCGGAAACCTGGTGATGGACGTTTCCCCCAGCGTTAGGTCTGAGACGGGGGAAACCCAAATGCGCTATCAGGTCTTGCGTCTGGCTAACGGTATGCGGGCACTGACTGCTTACTCCTCAGAAGAAGCCGCACAGCTTTTTGCTCAGCGGGGCGGGCACCCGGAGCCTCAGCTGCGGGTTGAGCCTGCCATGAAAGTCTTTTTGCAGGTTGCAAACGATGAGAGCATCGATGTTTTGGTGTTTGACCCGGGCTCGCCCCGCGAATGTTTTATTGAGAAACCTCAGGTGCAGTGGGCTATTGGCACGCCGCATAATGAGCCCGCTAAACGTGCCCTGGTCGATGGGAATATGCACGACTTGCTGGCGGCTTTGACCGCACCTGCCGCTGTACTGTTACTGGGGGTTCGCCGTGGGGACAGCGCTGGCCGACCGGTTTTCGTGCGTGAAGAATCCGGCCAGGAAAGCAGAACCGCTTTGGTCTTTACCTCAGCGACCGAGGTAGCTGCTCTTGACCCGAATCTAGAAGTTCGCACGGCTTCTGCCGTTGAGGTTTTGAAGCTGTTAGCAGCCAGCGAAGCAGAAACTGTGCGCATTAACGCCTTGAGCCCTTATGCTACCTTGCCGATGGAACAGGTGCGGGAACTGATTTCAATAGTAGAATCGCAATAGCTCATTACCCATCGGCAGGAGTTCTTTATGACCGGTGCTTTGCGCACTCTCGGTTTTTTTGTAGCTAGACACGCTCGCGCAGTAGTTGCGGTGTGGCTAGTACTGTTGGTGCTTGCCGGTGTGGGGGCTTTGACCCTGTCTCGGGGGTTTACCGCTAGCTATACGGTTCCAGGTGCCTCCTTTGAAAATGTGCGTCAGCAGCTGCAAGAGAAGATCCCTGAAAACGGGGTATCCAGCGGTTATGTGGTCTTAGAATCTGAGACAGGGTTTTCTGATCAGCAGAAAGAAGCCGTTGCCGCTGCTGTACAGCGTACTGGTGAGATTCAGGGGGTAGCAGGTGTTCTTGACCCTTTTGTGGTGGCGGATCAGATAGCTGCTACACGGGCTGACTTGGACACTGCACGGGCAGAGCTCGAAAGCTCCCGGAGCCGTATTGAAGAAGGTAAAGCTGCTGCGGACGCCGCCCGGGCTGCCCTGCCCGCCGGGCTGAGTGAAGAGCAGGTTGCCCAGCTTGCCCCAGATCTTATTGCCCAGGAGACCCAACTAGCTGAGGCGCAGAACACCCTCAAACAGAAGGAAAGCCAGCTCTCAGCCGGTGAACGTGAATTTAAGGCAGCGGGCGACATGCACCTTGTGAGTGCAGATGAAACCACCGCCTTAGTCGTTCCGTCCTTCACCAAAGACACTAATTCTCTGACCCCGGCAGAGCGCCAAGAAATCTTCGCGGTTTTTGATGAGCTAAAAAGCAAGGGTATAGAGGTCAACTATAGTTACGAGCTTGCCCAGGATGTTTCAGGGGTAGTTGGGGCTTCGGAGATTATCGGTCTCACCGTTGCCTTCCTTGTTTTGCTGGTTGCTTTAGGCACCGTGGTTGCTGCCGGGCTACCGCTACTTCTTGCCGTCATAGGGGCAGCTGTCGGCGTTGCCCTGGTGTATACCAGCACCGCCTTTATCGGCATGACCGCCACTGACCCGGTGCTGGCGCTGATGCTCGGTTTGGGTGTGGGCATAGATTATGCTCTGCTGATCGTGCACCGTTTTCGTAAAGAACATGCTGCCGGTAAGACCGTGGCAGAGTCAGTTGCAGAGGCAAATTCAACTGCCGGGCACTCCGTCTTTTTCGCCGGTGCAACCAATATCATTGCCTTGGCGGCGCTGAGCCTGACGGGGCTTCCCTTCCTTACGGTTATGGGCTTAGCCGCTGCCTTTGCTGTGGCACTTGTAACTGTTTCTTCCCTGACCTTGGTCCCTGCCGCACTGACCCTGCTGGGGTCAAATGTCCTCACCAAAAAACAGCGTGAAGGGCAGCAACAAAGCAAGGTCAAAAAAGAAGAAAAACGGCCGCGAAACCGCAAAGAAGCACTGGCGCAGCGAGAAGTAGCCCGTGGTGGGTGGGGGAGTTTCGTCACCCGCTACCCCGGAACCATGATCGTACTGTCACTGGTGCTTCTTGCCATCTCAATCGTCCCTACCAGCTCCCTGCGTCTGGGGCTACCAGATGGCTCTTATCAAAGCGCAGACTCCACCGCCTATGCCTCTTACCAGACCATCAGTGATGAATTCGGTGAGGGCACCAACGGCCCCATTATCGCTAGTGTCACCCTGGCGGTACCCGGTGACCAAAGCCGGCTTCGGGATGTCACCCTTGATGTTGCAGACCGCCTCAAGACCAATCATGTTGAACGCATAACGATTCTTTCAACCAGCGCCGATAACTCAACAGCTGTGCTTGCTTTCTTCCCGTCAGAAGGCCCATCAGCAGAAAGCACCCTCAATACGGTCAAGTCCATGCAGCAAAAGATGGATGCCGTCCAAAAAGCTACGGCAACCCGCATCGGCTTAACCGGGCAAACAGTTGCCAACATAGAAATCTCTGAGCGTATTGCAGGCTTCGTTCCCCTCTATCTCGGGGTAGTTATCTCCCTGTGCCTGATACTCATGGCATTTGTTTTCCGGTCAATTCTGGTACCCGTTATGGCAACGGTCGGTTTCTTACTCTCAACCCTTGCCTCCTTTGGGGCCGTTGTCGCTGTCTACCAGTGGGGGTGGCTGGGCGATCTTCTTGGCGTGACCCAGCCCGGGCCAATCCTCGCCTTCTTACCCATCTTGCTCATCGGTATTCTCTTTGGCCTATCTGTGGATTACCAGATTTTTATTGTCTCGGGTATGAGGGACGCCCACCGTGCCGGTCACCCGGCTCGTGACGCAGTACTGTTGGGTTACAGGCAAGGCGGGGTGGTCGTCACCGCCTGCGGCATCATCATGGTCGCTGTCTTTGCCGGCTTTATCTTCTCCCACCTCACGGTGGTGCGCCCCATTGGTTTCGCGCTTGCCCTGGGCGTGGCAATGGACGCCTTCCTCATCCGAACCACCTTCATCCCAGCTAGCATGTACCTCCTTGGTGAAGCCGCCTGGTGGTGGCCCTTTGGTAAGAGAAGGCAGGAGCAAGAAGAGCACGGCCGCCATATAGCCCAGTAAATAAGCCCGCCAAACAATAAACTAACCAAATAGAAGCCGCCCTCCCCTCTAGCTGAGAGGGGAGGGCGGCTTCAGTGAACGGGGCGAACCGCTAAGGGCTACTTGCCAACAGCAGCACGCACGCGGGCGCCAAGCTCTTCATGCACAGAATCCCAGTACTTGAAGGCACGCTCACGGATTTCATCAGAGACAACCGCACCAACGTGACCGGCAATGTTAGAAACCAGACGCTGCTTCTCAGCATCATCCATAACATCGGCGTAGAGGGCCCGTGCCTGACCGAAGTCATCGTCCTCAGAATGCAGTGAAGCGGCTGCACGAACCAGCGAGCCGTCTGCCTCCCAAGAACCTTCACCTGCACGGGCGGCATCGGCATGGGGACCGCCCAAGCTGTTGGGCGCATACACCGGGGTGTCAGCTGTCTTGAAGGTGTAGCGCATTGCGCCGTCCTGGCTGTAGTTATTGACCTCGGCGTTCTTGGCGTAGTTAACCGGTAGGTCGGTGAAGTTGGTACCGATGCGGTAGCGGTGCGCGTCGGGGTAAGAGAAGATACGGCCCAGCAGCATCTTATCGGGTGAAGCTGCAATACCGGGAACAAAGTTGGACGGCGAGAAAGCAGCCTGCTCAACCTGAGCAAAGAAGTTCTCGGGGTTCTTATTGAGGGTCATCTTACCCACCTTGATGAGCGGGTAGTCAGCGTGAGGCCAAACCTTGGTCAGATCGAAGGGGTTGAAACGGTAGGTCTTGGCGTCCTCGTAAGGCATCACCTGAACGTAGAGGGTCCAGGTGGGGAAGTCGCCACGCTCAATTGCCTCATAGAGATCCTGGCGGTGGAAGTCGGCATTCTCACCGGCAAGGCGGTCAGCCTCAGCCTGGGTCAAGAAGTCATTGCCCTGGTCAGTCTTGAAGTGGTACTTAACCCAGAAACGCTCACCGGCAGCGTTAATCCACTGGTAGGTGTGGGAGCCAAAGCCGTCCATATGGCGCAAGGTGGCGGGGATGCCGCGGTCACCCATCAGCCAGGTCACCTGGTGGGCTGACTCGGTGCGCAGAGACCAGAAATCCCACTGCATATCGTTATTGCGCAGACCGTTGCCGGGCAGGCGCTTCTGCGAGTGGATGAAGTCGGGGAACTTAATAGCATCACGGATGAAGAAGATGGGGGTGTTATTACCGACCAGGTCATAGTTACCTTCAGTAGTGTAGAACTTCACCGCAAAGCCGCGGGGGTCACGCCAGGTATCGGGTGACCCCTGCTCACCGGCAACAGTGGAAAAACGGATGAGCAGATCGGTGGAAACACCGGGCTGAAAGAGAGCGGCGCGGGTGTACTGTGAAACATCCTCGGTGGTTTCAAAAACACCAAAGGCACCGGTGCCTTTAGCGTGAACAACGCGTTCAGGCACGCGCTCGCGGTTGAACTGGGCTAGTTTTTCAACGGTGTAGA
>JAUMUH010000129.1 GCA_030530765.1 Rothia sp. (in: high G+C Gram-positive bacteria) | reverse complement strand
CCTCTTCGGGGAACCAGCGGTTGAAGTCAAGGGTGAGGTAGAGTGCCAGTGCGGCGGCGTTATTCTCACTGATACGCACAGATACTTTCTGGTATCCGTCTTCAAACATCTGGTTTATGCTCAAGCGGATGAGTTGCTCCGCTAAACCCTCACGGCGGCGGGAGGCCGCTGTAAAGAGTTCGTAGATAGTGGGGATATTCTTGGGGTCGGTGACCACTCGGTGTTTGAGGCAGAGAGAAGCGGCAACAACGCGGCCGTGTTCATCAACGACCACGGGGGAGGCATCTGTATAAAACTCGCCGTGCTCACCGCGTAAGATCCGTCCCATTTCTTCGGCAGCCTCTGCCTGGGATGAAAAGCGGTCGTCCTCATAGGAGGCAAAGTAGAGGCGGGCAAGAGCCTCAGCGTCATCCACACGGGCTGGGCGGGTGGTGACGGTAATCGGTTTGGTCGCCCTAGTTGTTTGTGAAATGAGGGTGATGAGACCGCTCATGGTGAGCCTCCTTGTGCAGAACTTCAATTACACTGTGATGTATAGAATACTCTGTTCGCTGATGATTAGCCTGGTAGTTCACTCATTATTTACAAGATTTTGGTGTTTTAGACGTTTTAAGCACTGAGTGACCTGAGGCTTCGCTGTTTTTCAGCTTATTGTGTGAGAGGTTGGGCTTATGAAATACGGTCAAATAGTGCAGGATGGCGTGGCACGGGCTATTGTGCACAACAAGGGGCAGTGGCTACAGTTTGAGCAGACCCTGGATGAGCTGCTACAGGCAGGTAATTTTCCCCTGGAGGAGGCTATACCTATTGAGGCGCCAACTGAGACTAGCTTCTGCCGCCCTATGAGCAATGTGCAGCGGGTGCTGTGTGTGGGGTTAAATTTTACTGACCACGCCGCTGAGGTTGGCGCTGAACTGCCCACCCACCCCACTATTTTCACCAAGTTTGGTAATGCTCTGATTGGCCCCGGTGACCCTATTCAGCTACCGCTGGAAAGCAGCAAAATCGACTGGGAGGTGGAGCTCTGCGCGGTCATCGGCAAGCCGGGGCGCCGCGTCCGGGTTGAAGAAGCTGAAGAGCACATTCTGGGATATACGGTCTTGAATGATGTGTCGGTGCGTGATTGGCAGGGGCGCACCAGCGAGTGGTTCCAGGGTAAGAACTGGGATTGCACCACACCTTTTGGCCCTGTGATTGTGAGCCCCGATGAGCTTGATATAGCAGCCGGGCTCGCCATGAGGTGCAGCGTGGACGGCGCGGTTCGGCAGCAGGGCAGCACAGCTAACCTGATTTTTAGCCCGGCTGAGGTTGTCTCTTATATTTCTACTTTTATGACCCTGCAACCGGGTGATCTGATTGCCTTGGGCACACCGGCAGGGGTGGGTTTGTCCCTGCGTCCGCGCCAGTGGCTGGCTGCCGGGCAGGCCGTGGTCACCGAAATTGAGGGCATTGGTAGCTTGACCAATGTCTGTGCTGAGCCAGCCTAGTGGCTTAACCCTCACCTGCTTAGGTCAGTGTGACAGGGGTGGGTACGGTATCCTTTAGGGGTGCAGAAACGTTCTATTTGGTCTGAGAGTGGCACCAGCATGGTGGTCCACGGGGATAACCTTGCTGTACTCAAAAACCTGCCCGCTGAGTCGTTTCAGCTGATTTATATTGACCCGCCCTTTAATACGGGTAAGGTGCAGAAGCGCCAGTCGGTCAAGACGGTGCGCGCTGAGGGTGGCACCCGCGTGGGTTATAAGGGGCAGACCTACCAGACCATTAAGGGCGATGTTTACGGCTATAACGATTCCTTTGAGGACTACTGGGAGTTTCTTGAGCCGCGCCTCATTCAGGCGTGGCGGCTGCTCAAGCCCAGCGGCACTCTCTATTTGCACCTTGATTACCGCGAGGTTCACTACGCCAAGGTGGTGCTCGATGCCCTTTTTGGCCGTGAGTGCTTCTTGAACGAGATTATTTGGGCTTATGATTACGGCGCTAAGTCTAAGAAGAAGTGGCCGGCTAAGCACGATAACATTCTGGTCTACGTTAAAGACCCTGCCAGCTACTACTTTAATTCTGAGTCGGTTGACCGTGAGCCTTACATGGCGCCGGGTTTGGTGACTGAAGAGAAGGCGCAGGCGGGTAAGCTGCCCACGGACGTCTGGTGGCACACTATCGTTTCACCTTCTGGTAAAGAGAAGACCGGGTATGCTACGCAGAAGCCGCTAGGTATTTTGCGCCGTATTGTGCAGGCATCGAGTGCTGAGGGCGACTGGGTGCTGGACTTCTTTGGTGGTTCTGGCACCACAGGCCATGCTGCGGCGCAGTTGGGCCGTAAGTTTTTGTTGATTGATCAGAACCCTGAGGCTATTAAGGTCATGCGTAAGCGCCTGCGCGCCCTTGAGGGGCTTGAAGTTACCTTCAAGAAGTCCCGCGCTAAGGTTGCCGCTAAGAGCGCTAACCCCCTCAAGAAGTAGGGCATTTATTTCTTATGAGGACGCCGGGG
>JAUMUH010000022.1 GCA_030530765.1 Rothia sp. (in: high G+C Gram-positive bacteria) | reverse complement strand
CGAAACCATTGAGTCCCTGACCCACACCCGTGCAGTGGAGCTGTTGGCTGAAAAGCGAGCTAAGGGCCCGGTTAAGCGCAAGACTGCTGCCAAGAAACCTGCAGCTAAGAAGACCACTGCGA
The DNA here is from genome assembly GCA_030530765.1 of Rothia sp. (in: high G+C Gram-positive bacteria). Taxonomy (GTDB): domain Bacteria; phylum Actinomycetota; class Actinomycetes; order Actinomycetales; family Micrococcaceae; genus Rothia. The sequence continues at coordinate 17,844 of JAUMUH010000022.1, read as the reverse complement.
AAAAGACCACTGCTAAGAAAGCAACCGCTAAGAAAACGGCGGCTAAGAAGTAGCTGTGGTTGAGCTGGTAAGGGCAGCACCTAGCGCACTTCGCTCCAGCTCAAACAATAAATAAGAAGGACGCTTACCCTAGTTTTTCGAGAACTGGCTAGTTTTCGGGCGGGCAGGGGCAAGCGTCCTTCTTATTTATAACTCGCGAGTCGCGAAGACCCTAGGCACCGCCCACCTTACCGCGGAGAAGATTTTTTGACCGCCAGGGGAACTAGAGCCACAGCTGAAACAAGTAGACTAGAGAGCGGTTAAACTTCTCACCAATCTCTAGGGGAAACCATGCGCCTGGGCGTTCTTGACGTTGGATCAAACACCGTGCACCTGCTACTGCTGGACGGGGAGGCAGGCTCCCGCCCAGAACCCTACGACTCCTTCAAAGTAGGCTTGCAGCTGGTGCGCTACCTGGATGAAGCCGGTAACATCAGCAATGAGGGTAGGGACAAACTCACCGACTTTGTGGGTAAGGCGCTCGATTTTGCGATTGAGCATGAAGCTGAAGACCTGCTCGCCTTTGCTACCAGCGCTATTCGTGAAGCCCCTAACGGCGCTGAGGTTTTGCAGCATGTGCAGAACACTACCGGGGTGACGTTGACCGAGATTTCTGGGGACCAAGAAGCTGCTATTACCTATCACGCTGTGCGCCACTGGCAGGGCTGGGGTGCCGGGCGCATCTTGAACTTTGATATTGGTGGTGGTTCCTTTGAGTTCTCTACCGGGGTGGACGCCTTCCCTGACGACGCTATTTCTGTGCCCCTGGGTGCCACTCGCCTGACCGGCGACTGGTTCGCATCAGCTGATGCCCCCACGCCTAAGGAAATTAAGAAGCTGCGCAAGCATGTGCGTGAAACTCTCACACCTGTAGCTGAAGAGTTACTTGCTTACGGTCAGCCGCACATGGTGGTGGGTACCTCCAAGACCTTTCGTTCCCTAGCGCGTATTTGCGGGGCTGCGCCTTACTCAGCGGGGCCGCATGTGAAGCGTGAAATGCGCCTAGAAGATGTGCGCCTGTGGGCCCGCCGTATGGAGGCAATGACACCAGAAGACCGGGCGGAACTACCCGGTGTCTCTGAGATGCGCTCCCGCCAGATTCTTGCCGGTGCTATCGCAGCTGAAGCCGCCATGGAAGTTTTTGGCATCAACGTGATGCGGGTTAGCCCCTGGGCATTACGCGAGGGGCTCATTCTGCGCCGTCTTAACCATTTTGCCCTTCAAGGTACCGCTAATATGGTGAGCCCCAAAGCCATTGCTGAAGGTGCCCGCCGTTAAGGAGTAGCCATGACTCACCTGCCTTCCCCGCCCCGTCCGCAGATTCCCGTAGCCCTCTCTACCTCATGTCTCTTCCCCCTGGGGGTTGAAGAGACCTTTGCTGCCGCCCAAGAGCTAGGCTACGACAGCGTAGAAGTGATGATCACCCACACCCCGGTTAGCCAGGAACCCCACGATCTTCTGCAACTTATTCAGAAGTATCAGCTACCAATTTCTGCTATTCACGCCCCCACCCTCCTGCTGACTCAGCAGGTGTGGGGAAGAGCCTGGAACAAGATGCAGATGGCAGCAAAAATGACCAAAGCGGTAGGTGCTGATGTGGTGGTCGCTCACCCGCCCTTTCGCTGGCAGAAGACATATGCCAAAAACTTTGTGGCGGGGGTACGTGAAATTTCTCAGCTTGAGGGCATCAAAATTGCGGTAGAAAATATGTACCCCTGGTCTGTTAAAGGCAAGGCGGTAGAGATGTACGCGCCCCACTGGGACCCCTCCAAGTTCGACTACGACTGGATGACCTGGGACTTCTCCCACGCAGCTGCTGCCAACGATGACTCTTTAGAGGCGGTTAAGCGGATTGGTTCACGGCTAGGGCATGTACACCTTACGGACGGTTCTGGGGATAAGGTCATGGACGAACACCTGGTGCCGGGTCACGGTACCCAGCCTGTTGCTGAGACTCTGCAGTATATTGCAGCCAGCGATTTTGCTGGGGTGGTCTGTGCTGAGATTTCTACCCGCAAAGCAAAGGGGGCAAGCGCTCGCGATGAGATGCTGGCTGAAACCCTTGCCTTTGCCCGCAAGCACCTTGCTCGATCAACAGAAGAGGTTATATGACTACCGTAGCTTTTATCGGCACAGGCTCCATGAACGGCGCGATTGCCTCGGGGCTGCTAGCATCTGGTTTTAACCCTGCTGATATACGTGCCACCGTAGGTTCTCATGCCAGCATTAAAAAACTGCGTGAGAGGCTAGGGCAGGGGGCAGAGATCGTCACCATTATCGCCGGTGAAGATGACCCCCAGGCTAATCTCAAAGCTGCCGAGGGGGCAGATATTATTCTCTTGGGGGTCAAACCCTACGATATTCTTGAGCGTGCTCGTGAAATCGCCCCGGTGCTTTCCCCTACCGCAGTTGTTATCTCTGTTGCCGCAGGCATAACCCTTGAGGCCTTGCAGAGGGCACTGCCCAAGGGCCAGCCTGCCATTCGCTGTATGCCCAATACTCCCGCACAGGTGGGGCGCGGCGTCCTGGCCATTTCAGTGGGTCAAAGTGTAAGCGAGGCAGGTAAGAGTGCCGCCTGCCAGGTTCTAGCAGCCGCAGGTAGGGTTATAGAGGTTGAAGAAGAGCAGATGGGCGCTGTAACCGCCGTATCTGGCTCTGGGCCAGCCTATGCCTTCTTGCTGGCTGAAACTATGGCAGCTGCCGGTACCAAGCTGGGGCTTGACCAAAAGACCGCTACAGAGCTTGCGGCAGCTACGGTAGCAGGTGCTGGCTACCTTCTTGAGGCAGACCCGCACCCTGAGGAATTGCGCAAGGCGGTGACCAGCCCCAAGGGAACAACTGACCGGGCTATTACCACCTATATTGAGGGTGGGTTCTTTGACCTGACAGAGAAAGCTATGCGTGCCTGCCAGCAGCGAAACGCCGAGATGACTGAAGAATTTAGCCGGTAAAAACCGGTAGGGCAATGCCCTTCTTGAGAGCTCATCAGCAGCTGGGGTACGCTAAGGGCCAAGCCGTAGGGAATCGGCTTGGCCCTTAGTTTTCTGTACTCGGTAGGGGAAACCAAATACAGAACCGCTCGCTGCCTGAGGGAACGGGATTAGGGGGAACCGTTGCAAGCTCAGGCATCAGAGCTACTTGAACGGGTTCGCGGGCCGTTCAGTAATCACTCGCACCTTTAGAGGTAGTTACAACTATATGCTAAATAGCTATAAAGCGCACCTCAAGGGTGAAAATACTTAATGTGTTAGACAGCACGTGTCACAAATTTGTTTTCTAGTGAAACTTTCTGCTAGGCAAACTGTGGTGACTCGGCGCCGTCAAGGTCGTGCGGCAAACCTTTCAATAAGGTCTACTTGACCAGATACAATAAGCAAATCTCTGGATGAAACCCGGGTCTGTGCAGTCGCGTAGGTAATCTCTTCACCCGGCGATTTTACCCCCACAATGGTGACGCCATATTTTGAGCGAACATCTGATTCTTCCAGAGTGAAACCGTGGGTTTCTTTGGGCGGGTACATTTTGACGATGGCGAAGTCGTCATCAAATTCAATGAAATCTAGCAGCCTGCCAGAGACCAGGTGGGCGGCGCGCACTCCAGCATCAGACTCGGGGTAGACCACCTGATGCGCGCCGATACGCGACAGGATTTTGCCGTGTGACGGGGTAATTGCCTTAGCCCAGATGCGTTCAATCCCTAGATCCACCAGGTTAGCGGTAATCAATACTGAGGCTTCTACAGAGGTACCCACCCCCACCACAGCTGAGGTGAACTCATGGGCACCTAGCTGGCGCAAGGCATTCATGTCTGTCGCATCTGCCTCAACGATGTGGGTGAGTTCGCCTGACCATTTCTGCACGAGGGCAGGGTCTTTTTCAACAGCCAGTACCTCTTTGTTTTGGCGAACCAGCTGGGCGGCGGTGGCTGCCCCAAACCGTCCTAGCCCAATCACCAAAACGGGGGCGTTATGGGCATGGGAAAACTCTTTTTTAGCCAATGATGGGCCTCTCTTCTGGGAACTTATACAGTCTACGGCGCGAACGCATGGCAAGACCGGTGGCAACGGTGATGGTACCTACTCGCCCAACGAGCATGAGCACCGATAGGAGGTAGATGCCGCTGTTGGGCAGCTCAGCGGCTAGCCCGTTAGAGAGCCCGCAGGTGGCATAGGCAGAGATAACCTCAAAGAGCGCCCGTTCAAAAGGTGCCCCGCTGATGAGCATAATGGCAGCGGTGCCTACCACAACAAAGGTTGAGCTCATCATAATGACCGAAATGGCGATACGGAGCACCGCATCGGGGATCGTCCTGCCGAAAGCAACCACAAACTGATCGCCACGCGCCTCGGCGAGTATCGCTAAAAAGACCACGGTGATGGTGGTGATTTTGATACCGCCTGCGGTTGACGCTGAGCCACCGCCAATAAACATGAGCAGATTGGTCAGCAGAAGGGTAACGGGGTTCAAATCGTTCATGTCTACCAGATTGAAGCCCCCTGAGCGGGTCATGACCGAGGCAAAACTGGCATTGAGCAGCTTATCGGCAACGCTCAGGTTTCCGATGGTTCGGTCGTTGTTCCACTCAAGAGCTACCCAGGCTAAACTCCCCACCACAAAAAGCACCAGGGTGCCAATGACGGTGAGTTTTGCATTGAGGTTCCAGCGTCTAAACCGCAAAAAGTTTTGCTGAAGTACGAGAATAACGGGAAAACCCACTGAGCCAACGATAACGCCAAGGGCAATGGGAACAAGAATCCAAAAGTCATGCCCGTAGGGCACAATGCCGTCTGAATGGGGGGTAAACCCGGCGTTGTTAAAGGATGAGACGGCATAAAAAATACCGTGCCAAACAGCAAGGACGAGGGGTTCCCCTAGGAATAAGAAACGGGGGATGAGCACCAGGGCGATAATAGCCTCGATGGTGATGGAGGTGAACGCTACGGTACGCAAGACTGAGCCCACCTCACCCAGGCGTCCAATGTTCAAGGACTCCTGGGCAATGATTCTAGAGCGTAGCCCCAGCTTGCGCCCCACGGCCAGCGCCAAGATGGAGGTTAGAGTGAGGGTGCCAAGACCGCCGATTTGGGAGCCAAGCAGGATCATGAGCTGCCCAAAGAAGGTCCACTGTTCAGCTGTTGATACCGTGGTTAGCCCTGTAACCGTCACCGCGCTTGTAGCGGTAAAAATGGCGTGCTGAAGCTCAACCCTCTGACCATCTTGCGAAGCAATGGGTAGGGAGAGCATGAGGGAGAAGAACATAATGACCAGCACAAAGGCGGCAATTGCAATGCGGGAGGAAGAACCGCCCACAAGCCGGTCTATGCGATCGCGTAGCTGCCCAAACCGAGCCTGGAAAACCGCTGTTAATGATGCTGCGCTGTTCGGTTTCTGGCGTGCTAGAGCACCGCGTTCACGGGTATTGCGCTGCTGTTTGTGCTCATGTTCCACTTGATGTGACGTGCCCAAGTGCACCTCCTTTCTAACACCAATCTTTCTAAGCGTAGTCTGCGTGTCGTGCTAGTAAGGCGTAGCCGATTGCAGGTTTTTATGTATTTAATGGTAATTGTGATTCAACTTACCTAAGAGGGTGGTGTTATTGGCGGCAGTTGAGCAGCTAAAACCGGCTGATGTGCAGGTGCTCTGGAGCCCTGCCATGGCGAACTACTTTTTTGGTGATTACCACCCCATGCACCCTAGCAGGCTCGATGCTACAGCTACTTTAGCGCGCGCCATGGGTGTGTTTGACCTACCCCAGGTGCATCTGGTTGAACCAGAAGTTGCAACCGTGCAGCAGCTGATGCTCGCCCACGATTACCCGTACATTGATGCGGTGCGGAAAATTAGTGCTGACCCATCAATCGTGATTGCTAGCTGCGGTTTAGGAACCGATGACACACCCGGGTACCTGGGGGTGCATGAGGCGAGCGCCCGGCTTGCCGGTGGAACCTTTCAAGCCGCACAGGCAATTTTGGACGGCAAGGTAAAGCACGCGGTGAACTTTGGGGGAGGGATGCACCATGCCTCCCGCGATCACGCCAGTGGTTTCTGCATTTACAATGACTGCGCGGTGGGCATTGGGCACCTGCTAGAGCAGGGGGTCTCACGGGTCGCCTACATTGATGTGGACGCCCACCACGGGGACGGCACGCAAAGCATCTTTTGGGATGACCCGCGCGTTATGACCATATCGGTTCATGAGAGTGGCATGTCACTTTTCCCCGGCACAGGTTTTGCTAATGAAGTTGGGCCCGATGGTGAAGCTGCAGGGACGGCGGTCAATATTGCTATGCCCGCTACCACCACAGACTCTGGCTGGTTGCGTGCCTTCAATGCCGTGGTGCCAAGCCTGCTGCGAGAATTTCAACCTGAGGTGATTCTTAGCCAGCACGGTTGTGATACCCATATGCACGATGAGATGTCGCATATGAGCATCAGCATTAACGCACACCGTGAGATTGCCGCTCAAATTTCATTGCTGGCGGAGGAGCTGTGCGAGGGGCGTTGGATCGCCACCGGCGGGGGAGGCTATTCTGTCTATGACGCTGTTCCCCGCTCGTGGACCCACCTCTTAGCTGTTGCAGCGGGGCAGCCGATTGACGTGTATGAGCCGACCCCAGCGTCCTGGCAGAAGTACATGCTCGAAACGTATGGTAGCCAGGTTCCACAGATGATGGGGGACCCCGTTGATTTATGGTGGCGCTCCTGGGAGATTGGGTTTGACCCGGCAGAAGATACCGACCGTACCATTATGGCAACTCGAAAAGAGGTGTTCCCCCTGTGGGGGTTGGACCCCTGGTATGACTAACCACTGCTGTATATAGCTAGTGCGTTATGGTGGCTCTGTGCGTGACCACTGTGTAGCTCCCACTAGAAAACCTGTTGCTAGAGGTGCGTTGCCCAGGGCAACTAACCGGTGCAACCTTGATGTTTGGTGGGAATGAAGGGGCAGGACCGGTGGAACATGCAAATGTAGCTATATGTGTGTATATGATGTGGGTATGAAAGACGATGTTTTTGCTGTTATCGCAGACCCTACCCGGCGACACATTTTACAATCACTAGCTGTTGAGCGGCTAGCGGTAGGAGAGCTGGTTGAGGAGCTAGGCGTTAGCCAGCCAACCGTCTCTAAACACCTCAAGGTATTGCGCAACGCCGGTCTGGTAGAGACTGAGGCAGTAGGGCAAAAACGTTTTTATTCGATTACTCCACATCCCCTGCAACAGGTGACAGACTGGGTCGATAGTGTGTGCGCTCCTGCGGCAGAAGTACCTGCCCCGGTTGTTTCACAGGCAAGGGTAGAAACCGAGGCGCCTGCCGAGGCTACGGGGGAGGACGTAGCGGGGGAATCGCCTGCACCTGAGGCGAGCGAGGTACCCGCTAAGGACGGGGCAGAGCAAGTAAGACCGGAGCTCACCGTTACCCCCAAGACTGACGCTGCCTCACCTGCGCAAGAAACAGACCTGACGCCTGAGCCAGAATCTACCCCAGGGGCAGGCGGCAACGAAAACAGTGCCGCAGAGGGTAAAAAGCAGGCGAATACAAAACCTAGCTACGAGCCCCTTGACCCCCTGGTCAACATGGACGACAGCAGAGCAGAAGACCGCGGTATTTTGGCGAAGCTCACCCGCTGGGGCCGGCGTAGCTCTAAATAATAACCATTTCTTGACCCTACATCCCCCGAGAAGAACGCACCTTTATGTCTAAACATCAGAAGTTACTCGACTGGATCGAGAGCGAGCTGAGCGCCCAGCGTCTGCACCTGGGCGACCAGCTCCCTGATGACAGGCGTCTTGCCCGCCTTACCGGAATGAGCCAGAACCACGTGCGCGAGAGCCTCAAATACTGCGAAGCAATTGGTCTTCTGCATCTTTTTGAGGGCAAGCGTAAGAGTATTCTGGGGCAACTGCTGCGTGAGCCTGCGGTATCTGCGGGCTCCGCAATCGGTCTATCGCTGGCAAGCTCTACCTCCCCCCGCAAGGACCTTCTACAGACCTGCTTAATGCTTGAGAGCTACGCAGTATCAACCGTCCCCGCCGCTGAAGCAGCCTACCCAGAGCTAGAACGTCTACTCGAGCGCATGAGCGACCCACAGATATCACTGAGCGACTTTCATGACGCTGAGGCCGATTACCACGTCCAACTGGGGCAACTTTCTGGCAACCCCCTCATTTCTGCTTTGCTGGCAACCATGCGCTCTGCAATGATAGATGCCAGGTTTAGCTTGGTTTCCCAGGTGCCCCTGTGGAGCAGCACAGCTGCCCGCCTGCGGGCGGAGTACCGCGCTATTCTCGATGCTGTGCGCTCGCAAGACCCTGCCCTGGCTCGTGCCCTGCTCGTTTCTAACCTGACCGAGCGGTTTGCTGAAGCCGAGGTGCCCCTGCACATTGATGCAGCAGGTAGCCAGAGCGCGCAAAGGAGCATGAGCCTAACATCGGTTGACCTTGAAGAGCGTGAGCTGGTACCGGGTGAGTGGGGTGGCTCTGTAACCCCCGATCTCGTTGATGCCCTGCAAAATATTCAACCCATTTCTACATCTGCTGAGATCACCAATGAGTCTGCGCGCCCCCTTGATGAGCAGAAGGAACCAACGATCCTGCGAGCTGGTGGTGCTCGAAAGCGGCGGGGCACGGTTAGCCCAGCAGTTCACGCGCTCATCATTGGCTCACCTACCCTGGTGCCTTCAGCTGAACAGGCTGAGGAACCCCACCGAAAAGTTGGCGAGGGCCAGCAGATTGAAACTGGTGGGCTGCCCGAGACCGGTGACCTGGCAGAATCAAACGTTGAGCAGCAGCCCGGTCAGGGGCTTCTTGAGCGCACCCAGACAGCGGTAAAAAGCCGGCTGGTAGCCCTCGCCGAAAAGCGGCGGGGTGGAACGCCGGGTCAGCACATTGAAACAGAGACAAGCAAGGCGCCACAAGAAGAGCCAGAACCTCTTAGCTCTGAACAAGATGAGGCTGCTGCACTAACGCTTGAAGAGAAGTTCCGTGCAGAAGAAGTACGCCTTGCAGAGCGAGCACGCCAACACGCCGCAGAAGCGACTCCCTCGGATGCGCCTGAACCCCCGGCGTCCACAGTAGCCGGTAGCCTCAAAAAACGTTTTGATGTGATGGGGTACTTTGGTTTCCGCCAGCAAACACAACAGAGCTTCACTACCCAAGAGATGGATAGCTTTGAAGACGAGGGCTCTGAACTGCTGGTACCTGAAGGGTATGAGGCAGCTGATAACAAGCCCGAGGTAAAGGTGGAGTACATTGACGAAATTACGCCAAGAGAGCCGCTTGAGAGTTCCTTGCGCAGTCCTGCCCCTCGAGCCCTGAGTAAGAAGAAAAAAGGAAAGCGAAAGAAGGGCTAGCGCGGGAAAACGAGAAAATGCTCTCATTCTGCGTGAACACTGCGCGAAATAAAAGGTTTGCCTGTACTCTTGACTGATAGAGCGTTTTTTCATGCGCTAGGGTCTTCTGTGCCCAAAATAGCGTGTAATGGAGCGTTTATACCGGTATAACGCCCGGATAGCTACCGGAAGCACCTGTTTGGCGGGTGAAGTTCGGCCGGGTATCGACCACTATTTAATAAGTGAGGTGAATCCAGTGGGTTCAGTTATCAAGAAGCGCCGCAAGCGTATGTCTAAGAAGAAGCACCGCAAGCTTCTGCGTAAGACTCGCCACCAGCGCCGCAACAAGAAGTAAATTCTTCACCGCAGGCCCTGCACCGTGTGTGCGGGGCTTGCGCTGTTTCATGGGTAGGACGGCGGGGCACGGGCCGGTGCGCAGGCTAGAGTGGTAGGTATGAGCACACCAAAGATTGAACTTCTGACGAAGCCTGGCTGCCACCTGTGTGAGGCTGCCCGAGCCACCACAGGGGAGGTCACTGCCCGTTTTGGGCTGACCTTTACCGAGGTGAACATTGAAGATGATACGCAGCTTTTTGAGCGCCATAAAAATGAGATCCCGGTGCTGCTGGTTGACGGTGAGGTCAAAGATTTTTGGCAGGTTAACGCCAAGCGCCTTGCCAAGATTTTAGAGAAGAAACTGGCAGGGCAGGAGTAGGTAGCCGGAAGGCTCTGCGCCGCTTGTGTTTGCCCCCGCCTTTTGGTGCGCTGAAGTAGAACCTGCGCCCTATCTTTGAGAGACTGGGTAGATGACTAGCCCAGCAAAAGCCCCCGTTACTGTTCACCTGATGCGCCACGGTGAGGTGCATAACCCTCACCGTATTGTCTATGGTCGTTTGCCCGGTTATCACTTATCTGAGGCGGGGCAGACAATGGTGCGCTTATCTGCTGAGGAGTTTAAACGCCGTGCTGATGCAGGTGCCAATATCGTGCACCTGGTCTGCTCGCCTTTGACTCGCACTCGGGAGTCCGCTGCCCCCATTGAAGAGCTACTAGGTTTGACCGCCCAGCACGATGAGCGCGTCATCGAGGCAGCTAACTACTTTGAGGGTCTACACGTGACCAAGGACGAGCTACTCAAGAACCCCCGGCACTGGCCGCACCTGCTGAACCCCCTGCGTCCTTCATGGGGTGAGCCCTACCGGGAACAAGTCACCCGCATGGCAGCTGCCATTAAGGACGCTGCCCGCACCGCCTACGAGAAGGGCGGGGCGGGGGCTGAGGCGATTATAGTGTCCCACCAGTTACCGATTTGGCTGGCTCGCACCTCGGTAGAAGGCGGCTTCTTGCCGCATGACCCGCGTAAGCGCCAGACCAACCTAGCCTCTATTACCTCACTGTACTTTGACGATATCTTCAGCCCAGGTAAACCCCGCATCAGCTACCAGGAGCCTGCCGCTGAACTGTACTCAGGTGTTATTCAGTTACCCGGTTCATAATAGAACTCTGTTTATGTATAGACCTCTAGAGAGAACACGCCGCACATGCCTTCACCCATGCACCTGTCTTTTAGCCGCAAACAGGCCCTGAGCTTAGGTCTACTGGGAGCAGCCTCCCTGCTATCTGCTTGTTCTTCTAACGATGATTCTCTGGCAGCTCAGGCTGATGCCGGTGACTCTAAAGGCTATATCGCAGGGGACGGCAGTGTCACTGAGTATGCGGAGGCTGAGCGAGGTGAGCCGGTAGAGTTTGAGAACGAACTCTTTGACGGCACTACCATCAGCGCTGAGAGCCTGCGCGGCAAGCCGGTTCTGCTGAACTTCTGGTACGCAGGGTGTGCCCCCTGCCGGGCCGAGGCACCCCACCTCAATGAGCTGTATAAGACTTTTGGAGAGAAGGTCACCTTCTTGGGAGCTAACGTGCGCGATGAAAAGGGCACCGCAGAGGCTTTTGAGAAGAACTTTGGGGTTGAGTACCCCTCCTACCGGGACATCAACGGTAAGGTGCTACTGGGGCTGAGCAAGTACGTGCCTGCCCAGGCAGTGCCGACCACCGTCGTCCTTGATAAGAAGGGGCGGGTAGCTGCCCGTATCCTGGGGCAGATTGATGCCTCCATCGTGCGCACCATTCTTGAAGAGCAAGCCAGTGCCTAGCGCCGGTGAGGTTGTTCTGGACGGCTCGCTCTGGCTGGCCTTGCCGCTGGCGGCACTGGCGGGGCTAGTTTCTTTCGCCTCACCCTGTGTGCTGCCGTTAGTACCGGGGTATCTTGGGTATGTGACAGGGCTATCGGGTGCTGAGATGAGCCCGCGGCAGCGCACCGTGCGTACCGTGACCGGCATTAGCCTATTTGTTCTGGGATTCTCCCTGATTTTCGTGCTGATGTCGGTAGTGCTTGCCCAGCTGGGTGCCGCTCCTTGGCTGCGCGGGCAAGGCTGGATCAACCTGCTGCTGGGTTTGCTGGTGATGCTGATGGGCCTGGTCTTTATGGGTAGATTCAGCTTTTTTCAGCGCGACCGCAAGATTGAGAAAAAGCCCCCGGCAGGGCTGTGGGGCGCACCGATTCTAGGTGTCACCTTTGGGCTGGGCTGGGCGCCCTGTATCGGCCCCACCTTCGCGGCAGTACAAACCCTGGTCTATACCGGCGGTGCTGATAACTCCAAAGCTATCGCTTTAACCCTTGCCTATTGTCTAGGGCTGGGCGTCCCCTTCCTATTGGTTGCCCTGGCGGTGAATAGGGGAGTGAACGCCCTGGGCTGGGCTAAGCGGCATAGGCTCCTATTACAAAGGGCAGGCGGCGGTATGCTGATTCTGATTGGTTTGCTGATTGCCACAGGTGTATGGTCGGTGCTGATGTCCTGGTTCCAGGCCAACATGCCGGTCTACGAACTGCCTATCTAACCCCTACCACCACATACGTTTCAAGGAAACCATGGCTGAAACTAAAGACGCTGCCGCACTGGGGCCGTTAGAAATGCTGCGCTGGGCATGGACTCAGCTGACCAAGATGAACACCGCGCTCTTCTTGCTACTCATGCTCGCCATCGCAGCGGTGCCCGGTTCCATCTTCCCCCAGCGTATTCAAAACCCTGCCAAGGTCAACGATTACATTGAAGCTCACCCCACCTGGGGCCCCATTGCCGATAAGCTACAACTCTTTGACGTTTTCGCTTCGGTCTGGTTCGCAGCGATTTACATTCTGCTCTTTATCTCTTTGATTGGCTGTGTGCTACCGCGAGCTGCTAAGCACTACCGGGCAATGAAAACCCCTCCTGCGCGCACCCCTAAGAACTTTAGCCGCTTACCGCAGCACCGCACCCTCACCATCCCTGCCGGTACCGCCCAGTTGACTGCCGAGCAGGCGATTGAGAGCGCCGCGGCGGTGCTTAAAAAGCGCCGCTACCGGGTAGAGGTTCGGCAGGACGGCGGCGGTAGCATCAGCGTGGGGGCAGAGCGCGGCTACCTGCGGGAGTTGGGCAACATTCTCTTCCACGTAGCAATGATTGGGGTGCTTATCGCTTTCGGCGCTGGCTCCCTTTTTGGCTACAGCGGGCAGAAGGTTGTGGTTGAGGGCGAAACCTTTGTGAACTCTCTCATTAGCTACGACTCATTCAACCCCGGCACCAACTACAACGCCGACTGGCTGACCCCCTACTCCGCTACCCTGGACTCCTTTAATGTAGTCTACGACCGGCAGAAGGGCTCACCCACCTACGGTGATGACATCGACTACACCGCTCAAATGACCCTCACCGGCGCAGACGGGCAGAGCCACAGCGAAACCCTCAAGGTTAATGACCCTATCTACGTTGAAGGCACCAGCATCTACCTGCTGGGTAACGGCTATGCCCCCATCGTGCGGGTAACCAACACTGACGGTTCCGTTGCCTACGAGGGCCCGGTAGTGGGTCTTGCCTCGGGTGCCAGCTACCTCTCGTCCATCGTGCTCAAGGTGCCCGATGCCCACCCCGACCAGATAGGTTTTGTGGGCATGTTCCTGCCCACCGGTGAAAAAGGTTACGGAGCCCCTACCTCCATTGACTCTGACCTCATCAACCCCATGCTGGTGCTCCAGTCCTACACTGGCGACCTGGGGCTGGATAAGGGTGTGCCGCAAAACGTCTACGTACTGGACGTTGAAAGCCTAACCCCCATGAACACCATGGCGCAGGGCAACGGTATTGTGCTGGACGCCGCCAACCCCACCCAGACCCTACCTGACGGTCACGGCACCATCGAACTGCTCGGGGTCAAACGGTATGTGGGTCTAGAAATCCGCTCTGACCCCGGCCGCCCTATTGCCTTTGCCTCCTTCATTGTGCTTTTTGCCGGTCTGATCATCTCCCTCTTTGTGGCACGCCGCCGCGTCTGGGTGCGCGCCACAGAAAGCGGCAACGGAGCAGACCGAGTGCTCACCGTTGAATACGGCCTGCTAGCCCGCGGCGAAGACCCTCGCCTCGCCGATGAAGCCGACAAACTCACTGACCTCTTTGCCGATGCCTGGGGGCTAGAATTTGATGAAGCATAAGAACGGTAGGTTTTGAAACAAATTCCTAAGATGATTGCCGAGCTGCACGGACACGCACCCGCCCGCAAGACCCTCTCGCCTGGCTCGCACAGCTTCGCTAACGCTCAGCTGATTCCGCTTGCTCTTGAGTGCTCGCGAACTCGCACCCGCGGCGCTCCATCGCAAGGCGATTCACGCCAGCCCCGAAGCCAGTGGGCGGGCTGCGTACTCCGTTCCGCCCGGCTCATGCGCCCCCTCTAAACCCGAAACGAGAAACCATGCCAGAAATCAGCCAAACACTCGCCAGATGGAGCGAACTGCTCATGTACCTCGCAGCCATCAGCTACATGGTGGCATTTGTCGCTTTTGCTTGGGACGTTGCTGCTAACTCCCGCACCACCCGCCGCCTTGAAGAAGCCGCACCGGCAGAGCAAGAACGTGAACTCGTTGGTGCAGGTGCCACCAGTATCAAGGGCGCCAAAATCAGTGGCACCGAGCAGGGCACCGGCCAGCGCGGCATGAGCTACCGCCGCTCAGCCGCCAAAAAAATTGAAGCACACGTTGCAGGTGCCGATATGCGCTACACCGGCGAACGCCGCCCCGCAGCCCGTGCAGCTGTGGTCGTCCTTGCCCTGGGCGCTGCCATCCACTTCGGCGGCGTGCTCACCCGCGCCCTTGCAGCCAACCGGGTGCCCTGGGGCAACATGTACGAGTTCTGCACCACCGGTGCCTTCCTGGTGGTTGCCGTCTACCTCGGTGCACTGATCTGGAAGGACCTGCGTTTTGTGGGCACCCTGGTGTCTGGGCTGGCGCTGACCATGATGACCGCCGCAACCATGGGCTTCCCCACCCCCGTAGGGCAGCTCAAGCCCGCCCTGCAGAGCTACTGGCTGGTCATTCACGTTTCTATTGCGGTGCTGGCATCCGCTATTTTCACCATCACCTTTGCCATGGCTATTTTGCAGCTGCTGCAGACCTCTCGCGAGCGTCAGATTCTTGCTGGTGGTTCGGGCAAGCTGGTCAACCTGGGCTTTATGCGCCTGGTGCCCTCATCCACCGCTCTAGAGAATTTTGCCTTCCGCCTCAATGCCGTTGGCTTCGTCATGTGGACCTTCACTCTGGCAGCTGGCGCTATCTGGGCTGAGAAGGCATGGGGCCGCTACTGGGGCTGGGACACCAAAGAAGTGTGGACCTTCATCATCTGGGTGGTCTACGCCGCCTACCTGCACGCCCGCGCCACCCGCGGCTGGTCAGGCCCAGCCTCAGCCTGGCTGTCCATTGTGGGTTACGCCTGCGTTATCTTCAACTTCACCGTGGTCAACATCTTCTTCTCAGGTCTGCACTCCTACTCAGGGCTGTAAATCTGGCAACTGTAAAAGTCCCGTTATCTTTCAAAACACCGTACTAGTACGGTGTTTTGAAAGATAACGGGACTTTTTAGTGGCAAAAGCTCTTGACTGCCTATCTAGGTACATGTTGTACTTAGATAGAGAAAGGAGAGAGCATGGACGCAAGACCCTACCCTCCAGCCCTGATGCGAGCGCTGCTGCCCACCGCCGTCCTGGCATGTCTAGAAAGCCAAGACCTGCACGGCTACGGGCTAGCAGAGAAACTAGAAGAGCTAGGCTTCGGAAGGCTCAAAGGTGGCTCCCTCTACCCGGCACTGTCAAAACTAGAGGACGCCGGCGCCGTCACCACCGCCTGGACACAAGGCGCCAGCGGCCCGGCGCGCAGACTCTACACCCTCACCAGCCAAGGCAGAGAACGCCTAGCAACCGAAAGACTACAACTTGCCCAGCTAACCCACCTCTTAGGCAGCAGCGCCGCCGCCGAAAGGAGCAGCAGATGAGCAGCAACCTCTTTGAAAACCTCACCTTTCACCTGGAAGAAAACGAGCTAGACACCGAAGCTAACAAAGACTGGATCCTGCTAGCTGTGGGCACCCTCATCCAAAACCAGGTGCGGGACTCCCGCACAGAAAGCGTGCTGCGTAAGGCAATAAGGCAGGCGGCTGAAGCTGGTCAGAGCCTAGAAGACTTTCACGGCGGCGCAGAAGAATTTGCTCACCAGACCATCGCCGGCTGGAAAGAAAAAGGCAGCAATGCCTTTGACGAAGAAAAACCGGTGTCGGCTCGATCAGCCTGGGTTATCGCCCCGCTCGTTACCGCAAAAATCTGTCTGCTCTTTCTGCTGGTCTTTCTGCTCAACGGTGAACTGGGGCAGAGCAAGGGGCTAGGAGCCTTTCTGCTACCTCTAGTGCTAGGGATTCTGGGCACCGGAACTATCTACGTTTACCAGCGCTCGCAGCTACGTTGGGGCTTCGGTGCTGCCATCGGGTGTGTTGCGGTCTATGCCATCGCTTCAGCTTCCCTCACAGCAGGTGGGCTTTATTTGCTGGCTGAACACAGCACTTGGCGCTACTCAAGCTGGTGGATGGCAGCCGAACTACTGCTAGCCCTGGGGCTTGGTAGTTTCTTTGGCTGGCGGCTGATGCGGCAGGTAGAAAAAGAAGAGAAAGCTGATACCTATAACTCGGCAGACCAGGACGCTTGGCTAGAGCTATTTGCCCGCCAGCTGCGCTTGCGCCCCGATATGAGTGAAGCCCGCATTAGAGAAGAAATTGCGCGCGTCAAAGAACACTGTGCTGCCAGCGGGCAGAGCTACGACTACGAATTTGGGCACCCGGTAGCCTACGCTCACTCCCTGGCAGGGCAACGTAAGGTCAAGCCTCTGCGCGCCTACCAGAAGGCTATTCTTTCACTGGCAGGAGTTCTGCTCTACGCCTACATCATTCTGACCTCAGGTAACCTAGCTACCTACTGGTGGGCGCTGCCCCTGGGCGCGTTTCTCATTGTCTTGGGCATCAGAGACATCAAACGTAAACGCCAGGACTACCACTCAGCCTGAGTGTTTCACCTGCGAAAGATATATGTGCCTGGTGAAACGAACCACACAGCCCGCCCGCTGGCTCCGATGGAGCATGGTTTTCCGAGTTTCCGAGGAAAGAAAAACCATGCGGAATCAGCGAAGCGATAGCGTAGCTGGTGTGTTCGTGCAGCTTGGCGAGCCCTCTTTTAGGAGGTGCCTCCGTCCTGCTCATCGTCGCGGGGCGCGGCGTCCTTACCCTGTTCGGGGGTTTTACCCTCTGCACGCTGCTGATCCTGCTGGGCACGCTTAGCGCGGGCCTCAAGAAAACGTAGGAACTCTGGGTCATCGTCCGGCGCCCGCTCAGGACGCGCCATGGGAGGGCCAAAAGACCCATAGGAACTCTTATTAGGTCTACCCAGCCAGAACCACAGCACCGAACCAAGAAGCGGAAAGAGCAGGGTAATAAGAATCCACAAGCCCTTAGGTAGGGTGCGTACTCGGTTACTATCAGCCTGCGCGGCGTCCAGAACAGCATAAATCCACACGGCGAGCAACAAAGCGCCGCCACCAATAATCAAGATAGCTCTACCCATACACCCCATTGTGGCACGAGAGCGCAGGCGAACAACAGCCTGTGCGCTCAGAGCGTGCCTTTCCTACCAAGAAGCGATAAGGACGCCGGGGTAAAGCCAGCACGCCAGCAGAAATCTGCAGCGGGGCGTCCGCTAGAATGGAGGGGTGAATTTTCTCAAGTACTCCCTGCTACGCCTGGCTATTGCTGTTATTGCTTTCTACGCCGCCTACTACTTTGGTGCCGGTCTGATGATCTCTATTATCTGCGGTGCCCTCATTGGTTTTGCGATTAGCTACCTTGCCTTCCCCAAGCTACACCTAGCAGCTGCCGCCGACTTCAACGGCTGGTTCAAGCGCCGCCCCGCCAAAAGCAGAATTGAAGAAGAAAACCAGGCATTTGAAGACCGCCTGGACGAAGAAGCCCGCCAGCAGGGCACCAGTTACTAAAAGAAAATGCGGGGTTTCCTTCGAGATGCGGTAGAAAGAACCCCATCACGAAGGAAACCCCGCACATAGCGCGATCTAGTAGCCC
>JAUMUH010000021.1:8467-18008 GCA_030530765.1 Rothia sp. (in: high G+C Gram-positive bacteria) | reverse complement strand
ATTACGCTTCACAGAATCTCGCTGGGGTTGTTCTGTCTACGAAGCTCTGCAGACCTTAGCGGCGCTGACCGAGCAGCGTCCTGCCCCTTCAACCCGCGTGCGGTTTGACCGTTCTACCATGGATTCATTGGTCAACCGCACCACAACCGCCCAGAAGCTACAGCGCCTGGCAGAGCTAGATGGCTTCCGCCCCTCTGCCCGGGCCTCTGCCTGGCACCGCGCTAAGTTACTGAATACTGACGAAACCGCGGCGGCTCATGAATTGGTCAAGAGTTTGCGTTCCTCTCTTAACGAGTTGCAAGCGCAGATGCGCATCATGGCTGATGAAAGCGGCATGAAAGAAGCTGTGAGTATGCAGCAGTGGGGGGAACAGCTGGATCTGCTAGAGCGTATTCAGGGCACTCTCACCCGGTTTAGCTCAGATATTTTTGACCGCCCCGTCACTGACCTCATAGCTGCTACCGCCAGCAGTGCTTGGAGGCGGGATCATGGGATCGAGATGTCTAGTATGCAACGGTCGCGCCTGCGTAAGGCTGCAAAAGAGTATATACGCCCCGGTGTAAGCATCGGCGACCTTCACGAACAGCTCTTTACAGTACAGGGGCAGCGCGAAGAATGGATATCCTGGTCTACTGACCACAGGGTGCCGGTGGTTCCCCAGAATTTAGCTCAGCTACGAGCCGCTTTAGACCGTCTCACTGAAGAATTTACCGGTCTAGCGATTGTCCTTGAGGATTCCCCGGCAGGCACAGAATTTAGTCAGAGCACTCTTACTGCTTTGGGGGAGCGGCTTACCGCCCTCATTGATGATGAGCTCCTGTTGCACACCCTCCCCGAACGGGTCGCGCTGACCGCTGAACTCAGCGAGGCCGGTTTACAAGAGCTCTTGGCAGATTTGTGTGAGCGTCAGCTTGAAAAGGGCGCTGTTGCAGCCGAGCTAGAACTTGCCTGGTGGCAAACTGCCCTTGAGATGATGGTGGAATCGCATGAAATTGAGATTCTGGACGGCGCTAGCCTACGTGAGCTTGAAACCAGGTTTCGCCGGGCTGACTACTCCTATGTGGCATCTGGTAGTGCCCGCCTGCACGCTCGGGTAGCTGACCTGTGGAAGCAACGCATTGAAACTGATACGCACGGGTCTGCCTATCTGAAAAGCCAGTTACGGGGGCACGAGTTTAACCTGTCTCAGATACTCAAGCACGCTTCTCACCTTGCTACAACCTTGCTACCCCTGTGGATTGCCAGCCCCTTTGCTCTCTCCCGTAGCTTGCCGGTGACCCAGCGGTTTGACGCTGTGATACTGCTAGATGCCGAGTCAACCCCCCTGGCAGCTAACCTCCCTGCACTGACCCGTGCCGAACAGGTCATCGTCCTGGGGGACCCCAATAGCGGCTACCCTGCTCCCTTTATGGTTTCTGCTGTTACTGGTAATGTACCGGCACCTCGGAAACAGAAGATCGTGAGCACCTTTGAGGCGCTGTCGCAGCTACTGCCGCAACGCTCCTTGAGCCTTCTTAACCGTGCAATTGACCCTGCGCTCTTGAGCTATCTCAACGAACACTTCTATCAGCACCAGCTCCTGAGCTACCCCTGGGGGGAAGAAATTACCGACGCCACACAATCTTTGAGCGTAGAACAGGTAGATGTCGCCGGAAAAATTTCTGATAACGCTAACCTTGATTCCCCCAGTGTAGAGGTACAACGTGTGGCTGAGCTCGTTATTGAGCACGCCTACCGCACCCCCAAACAGAGCCTAGCTGTGGTTACCGCCACGGCCCGCCACGCCCAACGTATCGCAGCGGCGGTTCGAGATATGCTCACCCGCTACCCCCAATTCGCCCCCTTCTTCGCCGCTGGTGATGAGCCCTTCCGCGTAGCGGATGTCAGCCGCGCAGCGGATATTGAGAGGGACGTTATCATCTTTGCCTTAGGTGCAGGCAAGACGGCTCAGGGGGCGTCCCACCATTTTGGCACGCTGTCAGAGAGAGGGGGGCGGCAGAGCTTCGTTCTTGCCATGACCCGTGCCCGCCACCTAACCCGCCTGATTACCTGCGTTACTCCAGAGGACCTCGATCCGCAACGTTTGGAGCATGGAGCTTTTGATGTGTACCGCCTGCTCATCGCCTACCGCAAGGAACAAGAAGCAACAACAGCGCGTGAGCTGACTAAACCCATCACTGATAAGTTACCGGTCAACGAGTTCTTACAGAACGACCATATTGAGGCAATCGATATGGGGGACTGGTTGCTCAATGACCTGGTGCGACGCTTGAATCGGCACCCCCTTGAACTGCACGAATCTAGCCAAGGGGTGATCTCTTTGATGGTTACCAGCCAAGAGGACTCCCTGATTGCCGGTGCTATGCCAAGCCCCCGCGCTCGCAAGCTCCTCAGTGATGAGGAACAAACCAGCCCGCGGCGTGTACCGGTAGCCGTTATCTCAGATGGATCAGATGCCTACGCAACAATGAGCGTGCGTGAGCGCAGCCGCCTGCTCCCTGAGCTACTAGAACGCACCGGCTGGAACCACATGACCTGCTGGACTATTGAGGTCTTCTCTGATCCTGCTGCTACGGTGCAACGCATTAACCAGTACGTGGGGCTTGCCCAAGAAAGCAATTCCTGATGACTGAAACACCTCAAGGCTCTTCTTACTCACCCCAACCGCGTCAACGGCGGGGCAATCGCCGGGCAAGTGGTGGCTCGGCCTTTAGCGGTGCTGAACCCAAGCTCGCCGGTCTTACCGATAGGGCTACTAGTGCCCCGTCTGCCCCTGAAGAGGAGGACGCCCGGGCCGCCTGGCTCAAAGAACAGCGCCCACCGCACTACCAGGGGTGTTTCTAAGGGTAAAAAATAGGGTGAAGCGATGATAAAAATAGTCGCTTCACCCTTTATCTTTTCTTATGTGCTGGCGAGGTTACTTGCCCTTATCGTTGGCATAAAAGCCTGAGCCTTTGAAAACTACGCCGACCTGACCGAACTTCTTGCGCAGGGTCTCTTCGCCGCACTGGGGGCAGGTTTTCAGGGTGTCCTCACTAAATGATTGGTGCTGTTCAAAAATGTGGTCGCAGTTTTTGCACTGGTAAACATAAACGGGCACGGGTACTCCTTAGAAAATCTCTGTGTGAAACAAACAGCTATTCTACCGTCTTGTTGCTGGCGCATGTGCCCAGCTCTTTTACGCCTGATTCTGTTAGTGCGTAGCCCAGCACAGCGTCCCAATCATGAGCGGGCAGGTCATCTAGAATTTCACGGTCAAACACAACCCCCAGGGTGGAACGCTGGTTTGCCCTATCACCCAAGAGCTCAAAAAGACGGTCATAATAGCCACCCCCTTGACCCAGCCGTCTGCCACGAGAGGAAAGGGCAAGGGCTGGTACTAGCCGTAGGTCAGCTTCACAAAAAGCAGCACTGCCCAAGCGCTCACCTACCGGTTCGCTGATACCCAGAACATTGAGCTCACAGGGGGTATTTGGGTTCCATTGAACCCAGCCCAGTTGCCGCTGCGGCAGGACGACCGGTACCAGCACCCGGTGCCCCTGACTGACGAGCTGGGTGAGGGCATCAGTAATTGGGGGTTCGCTTTTGAGGGGCAGGAAGGCGGCTACGGTGAGTCGGTGACCGCGGTTCTCAACTTCTTGGCCAATCCAGGTGGCGAAGCCTTGTGCCGCATTCTGTGTGGGGGCGAGGCGGTTTCTTTGGCGGCGCAGGTAGAAGCGGAGCTTGCTCTTATCTGCCGCAACTTTTTGGGCTATGGTGTTTTGGGGCGCTGTGGGGTGTGCAGTGCTGGGGTGCATAGGAACCTTTTCTGGTGTGGATTAGGCAACACTTCTAGTGAAACCCGGGAATCTTAGCCCCTCTGGTCGTAGGTTTTTGCCTATTTTTCGGTATTCTTAGCTTATGACTGAACAAAAATCACTCACCGTGACCAAGGCCGTTATCCCTGCTGCCGGTCTTGGCACTCGCTTTCTGCCCGCAACCAAGGCTACTCCTAAAGAGATGCTGCCTGTTGTTGATCGCCCTGCTATCCAGTATGTCGTTGAAGAAGCTGTACGTGCAGGTCTTAATGATGTCCTGATGATTACCGGCCGCAACAAGCGCGCCCTTGAAGACCACTTTGACCGCGTACCCGGTCTTGAACAGCAGCTGGCCGACCAGGGTAAGGATGCCCTGCTAAAGAGCGTTGAAGATTCTAATGACCTGGGTGAAATTCACTATGTGCGTCAGGGCGACCCCAAGGGCTTGGGGCACGCTGTATTGCGCGGCAAGGTTCACGTTGGTAATGAGCCTTTTGCTGTGTTGCTGGGTGATGACCTGATTGATGAGAAGGAAGATCTGCTGGCTCAGATGGTAGAGGTGCAGCAGAAGACCGGTGGCTCCGTCATTGCCCTGATGGAGGTACCCGAAGAACAGATTTCTGCTTACGGGTGTGCAGCTATTGAAGCTGTTGAAGGGGAAGATAGCTTTGTAAAGGTTACCGGTTTGGTCGAGAAGCCTGCCCGTGAGGAGGCACCCTCTAACCTGGCAATTATCGGTCGCTATGTGCTCTCACCCAAGGTTTTTGAGGTTCTTGAGAACACTGCCCCCGGTCGTGGTGGTGAGATTCAGCTGACCGATGCTCTGCAAACCCTGGCTCAGGGTAACGGCGAGGGCGAAGGCGTTTACGGCGTGGTCTTCAAGGGTCGCCGTTTTGATACCGGTGATAAGCTCTCTTACCTGAAAGCAAATGTCATTTTGGCATCTGAAAACGCTGAGCTGGGTGAGGATCTGCGCTCCTGGATTAAGGAAATTGCAGCAGAGCTGTAACCTGAAAACTTTAATATTTTCTGCGGTGTGGAAGGAATGCTTAAGTAAGCCTTGCTTCCACACCGTTTCATTATCAACTGTAGAGATTTTTATTCATAAAGCGATAAATGAACCTGGCGGGGTAACCTGTGTTGACCGTAAATACTTGCATTGATAATCCCTTATAAATACACCTCAAATGTAAGGGGCGGGAGAGGCATATGTGAGGTAGAATGAGGCAGAAACGTAAAGCTTATGTGAATATAAAGGAAATTCTACGATGTCATTGCTGAGTACCTCCGGCGTCATTGTCATTCTTTGTATTCTTTTTAGCCTGTACATAGTGATGAACCGCCGTTCAGCGTCGGTCTCTGCTACTCATATTGGTGCTGAGGTGTATGCAGAAGACGTGCTTGAACACGAGGCAGATGACACCGCTGTACAGGGGCATTCTGGCTACCCTCTCACTCATCAGGCTGCAACAGAAGCGGCCGCTAGCTTCACCGGGGCATACCGCCTAAAACGTGGTCGTATAGCCATCTTCGCGGTAGCCTGTTGCGCCTTTCTAGCTGCTCTAATAACCCTTCCTATTGCTCTTTTTACCTCGCTGAGCTGGGTGGTGCCGCCCGCACTCTTTGCGCTATCGATAAGTGCTTTGGCTACTTTGAGGTTGCTTGCTATTCGTGATTGTCATAAGCGCCGTTCCGGCTCGGTTGCCCAGGCTGAGGAGCAAAAGAATAGGGTTAGTGCGCAGCCGCTCAGAGAAAATACTGAAGTGGCTACAGAAATAGAGCTAAAGCAGATAGGTCTGACACCTGCCCGCACCCGCTCTCAGTTGCCGGTGAACCATGCGGTTAGGTCATTGCGTATGGCAAAAACCCACCATCAGCCGCAGCGTGAAGCATTGGTCCCTCAGCCTCTAGATGGTGATACTGCTGAGCCCCGTGCGCGTATGGAAACTAAATTACCTGACCAAAGCTGGGCTCCTGTAGAGGTGCCCCTGCCAACCTATCTTGAGATGCCAGCTGCTCACACAGAGCTACCTGAGGCTATTGAGCGAGATACCGATGCTCGCAGTACCACAGACACGCTGGCGCAGGCTGCTTTCTTAGACCTTGATGAGGTGCTCCGCCGCCGCAGAGCCTAGAACAATAAAATTTCAGCGCCCCCTTTCTTTGAAGAGCGAGGGGGCGCTGAGTACTCTTTAAAATAGGTTCCTTTCTAGGGTCACTCTTTATAGCATCATCTACTCCTTCTGAGGTTTGCCACAATGGTTTCACACCACCTTGAAATTGAGCGTAAGTATGAGATGGCGGACGTGCATGCAGAGCCACCTGCTCTTGAATGGTCTTTCAAAGATTTTGTAGCTGCTGAGCCTCTTGCTGAACACCTTGATGCTACTTATTACGACACTGCCCAGAGCGCCTTAAGTAAGCATCGTATTGCTGTGCGGCGGCGTACCGGTGGCTATGACGAGGGCTGGCACATTAAATTTGATGCTGCCGGCGGTCGCCATGAAGTCAGGTTTGATGTGGGTAAAAACGGTAGTGAGGTGCCTGCCAGGGTTTTAGATTTTGTGCAGGTTGCTACCCTCGGTGCTGAGCTGAGCCCTCGCGTTGCTTTAGTGACCGACCGTGTACGCACGGTTCTTTCTTTGCCTGAAGTAGGGGCAGTCGCAGAGGTGTGTGAAGATTCTGTGCGTTCTACCGATTACACTACAGGGATTGAACGCCGGTGGTGTGAGTGGGAGGTCGAACTCCTGCCCCCTGCAGAGACTGATAAGAAGCTAGCTGCTCAAGTGTTTGCGGCGGTAGAGAAAAAACTGCTGAGCCCCGGGGCTGTTCCCTCCCAGTCCCCGGCAAAGATTGCGCGTGCTCTGGGCAAGGACGCCGCCTTTGAGCAAAGTAGGCTTGCCACCGGGAGTAAAAAATCTCCCAAGAAATCCGCACAGGGCTCCCGTAAGAAGAAGCGGAAGCCTGCTGAAGGTATACCCGACTCAGCGCAGTTGCTGACCAAGGTTCTGGAAACTCAGGTG
This sequence comes from Rothia sp. (in: high G+C Gram-positive bacteria), assembly GCA_030530765.1. Lineage (GTDB taxonomy): Bacteria > Actinomycetota > Actinomycetes > Actinomycetales > Micrococcaceae > Rothia. The sequence continues at coordinate 11,188 of JAUMUH010000021.1, read as the reverse complement.
CAGGCGCTGGTAGAGGCAGATTTGTTGGTAAAAGCTGGTGTTGCCGACGCTACCCATCTGGGGCGTATTGCAGCGCGCCAGTTGCGCGGTACTCTCAGGTATATGGTGCGGCCCTATGCGAAAAATGCAGAGGTTGAAAAGGCGGTAGCAGAGCTTGGCAGGGAGCTACGTTTTTATGCTGGGCAGATGGAGCAGGGCCGCAACGGTGAGCTTCTGCAAGAACGTCTAGGGGCTAAGGTGCCGGGGGCAGTGGTAAATTCTGCTCTTTTGGGCACCCTTAGCGGCCTGGCGGTTGAGTACCAGAGTGCAGGTGACCAGGCTGCGGTGAGCTATGTGTTCTCGCGGCGGCGCCTCGCTGTGCAAGAGGCTTTGATGCAGCTGCTTGATGATGTGACGATGGTGGCGGACTTGCCGCTGAACAGTGAAAATTACATGAATAAGGTTGCTAAGCGCTTGCGTAAGGGGCTCTTGAAAGCCCTAACGACCCCCGTTGCGCAGCATGATGGGCAGCGGTTTGTTGAGGGCGATGACTACGATGAGAACCTGCATGATGTTCGCAAGATGGCCAAGGTAGTGCGCTATGTGCTCACCGCAGGGAAGGACGCTGGGGTGCCGCTGACCTCAGAACAGCGTGAACTCATGAGGATAGCTCAGGAGCTTCAACGCAGCCTGGGGGAGTTTACCGATCAGCTCACCTTCGGCCAATGGCTGGGTACTGTTCAGCCTGCCCCGGACGCTCTGGGGGTGGGTTACCTTCTGGGGGAAAGCGCTACCTGTACTGCCTATCTGAGGGGTGAAGTTTTTGCGCAGCTGCCAAAGGTTGCTAAGACCCTCAAGAAGTTGCGGCTACCTTAGGCGGTAGTAGGGTCTGCCGGTAAACTGATACGAATGAGAGAATGGCTCGATACCCTGCATTGGAGCGCCGCTATCGGATTCTTCTGGGTAGTGGGTATTCTCCGCACCTCCATTGTCTTTTCACTCGGGCGTCTGGCAGCGACAGGGGGCAATCGGTTTAGCCCAATTGCCAGCCTCATGACCCACCCCGCCTACGTCAGAGCCAGGCACTTCATCAACCGTTGGGGAGTGTTTGCAGTACCTGCCTGTTTTCTTACCGTGGGCTTTCAAACTGCCGTGATTCTTACGACCGGTTTCACCCAGATGCCCCTGCCTCGCTGGGTGCCTGCTATGCTCCTTGGTACCTTTATCTGGGGAGTAATCTACGGAACGGTAGGCATGGCAGTTGTATGGGCATGGCTTGAGAACCCAATTGTTACTCTTGCCTTGCTTGTGCTGGGGGTTGCCGCTATCGTCCTGCGCCGCCTTTCCCAGAGGGCAAAACCCCTCACCCACAGAAAGTAAAGAAGCGTATGAATCTCAGTGAAGCTATACTCGCACGTACCGACCTTCTGGCAGCTGAAGATGCGAGCCACTTTGCGCACGTGGGGCAGGTGCCAGGTCTGTGCATTGGGTTTGTGCCGGGCGTTATGCCCGATAAGTGGTTTAACCGTTGGAAAGAACGGTACGGTGCCCTGGCTCCACTGACCGAGGTCGCGCTGGACGAGGCGAAAGGGCTAGCTGCCCTTGATGCCTTTGCAGATATGGTCATTGTTCGAGCTGATGATGAACCAGCGGCAGGTGATCGGCAAAAATACCATGCTATTGAGCTCTACCGTGAACAGCTGGTAGTGATTATGCCTCAAGATCATCTGCTGACGGTTCTTGATGAGGTGCCGGTAGAAGATTTAGCTGAAGAGTTCCTGCTACAAAACCCTGCTGAGGTGCCAGAGTGGGAGGCAGCATCAGCAGCTTTCCGTGCTGTGAACCCGCGCCATTTACCTGAGATGCAACACCGTAAGGATGCCGTTGAGCTGGTTGCCGCAGGCGTTGGCCTGCTGGTTGCCCCGCTTTCTGTTGCCCGTTTTTACCACCGTAAAGACCTCACGCATCGACCCGTTATCGGGCTGGGCGAGCGCCCCGTCTTGCTCTGTTGGAAGCGTGAGACCAGAGAGAGCGAACGCGAAACTGTTTTCCAGGACTTTATCGGCATCACACGCGGCCGTACTGCTACTTCTAACCGTGGCAGCGACAGCAAAGAAGTGGCGTTAGAAAAACAGCGCCGCGAAAAAGAAAAAGCTAAGCGCCAGCGTCAGGCAAGCAATAGGCGCCGCGAACAAGAAGACCGCAAGAAACGTAACGCTAGAAAAAACGGTAACTTGCGCCAGCGCCAAGGGCAAAAGAAAACAGCTAAGGGAGCAGGTAAGACAACTAGAAAAGCTTAGCTCTTGTGGTGTTCGTCTGCGCCGGCTACTTTTTTGGGTAGGACGGCTGGTTCCGCAGAGAGCACTACCGATTGGTTGGTGTGGGGGATGCGCACGCCGTGGGCGTCCATAGCTTTCTTGAGTTCTTCGCGTAGCTTACGGCCTACCGAGAACTGAGCAGCAGGTGCGGTTTTGACCAGCAACCTTAACGTTACTGATTCACCGGTAATGCTCTGAACGCCCAGGTATTCAGGCTGACCTGCAACATTGCCTTTAATGCCGGGTTTGTTCAGTGCCTTCTTGGTGGCCTTGACCAAGAAGTCTGCCATGTCGTCGATGTCGGCGTCATAGGGGATAGGGAGGTCAATAACGGTGCGTGCCCAGCCCTGGGAGGAGTTGCCGACACGCAGAATTTCACCGTTGCGCACATGCCAGAGTGTGCCCTCAAGGTCACGCACCTGGG
>JAUMUH010000021.1:0-8457 GCA_030530765.1 Rothia sp. (in: high G+C Gram-positive bacteria) | reverse complement strand
GTAAACCAACCGCCTCAACCTCACCGGCTGCCTCGCCCAGATCTACCCAGTCCCCAATGCCTAGCTGGTCTTCAGCAACGATGAAGATACCAGAAAGAAAATCTTTGACCAGGGATTGGGCCCCGAACGAAAGGGCAACACCGACCACACCGGCTGAGGCAATAACCGGTGCAATATTGAACCCTAGCTCTGCAATGATCATGACAATCATGACCGTCCAAATAACAATAGATGCCACAGAGCGCAAAACAGATCCAACGGTTTGGGCACGCTGTGACTGCCGGGCGCTTGATAACGCCGTATCGGTCTTCCACCGCTGAGCCCCCTTCTGCGATGAAACGTCAACGACTCTGGACTTTGTTCCTCTGGCGATAGAAGCAGTTACTTTACGAATCACCAGGTGCACCACGGTGTGAAAAATCAGGCCGATGACCACAATGGCGAGGATACGCAGGGGAGCACCTAACCAAAAGTCGAGGCTGGTCAAACGTGTTAGAAGGTTACCTGCGTTTTCAGCGCTGTCTGCCAGATGCGTTGCCGTTGCGAAAGAACTCATGGTACGAGCTTAGCGGTTTGAGCTGAGGATAAACGTAAAATCCCGGTAAGAGGGGCGCTAGACTGGTGCAAGACGAGAGGAAAAGTACCCGTGCCCCTAGTAATGGATACCCGGCCAGCCGCCTATGCGGTCATCATTGACAACGAGCATATTTTGCTCTCACGCTGGGTGCCGCATATTCCCGGTATGCAACCGGGTTGGACGCTCCCCGGTGGGGGAATGGAACCGGGGGAGCAACCAGGGGAGAGCGCTGTACGCGAAGTCTTTGAAGAAACCGGCTACACGGTTGAGCTCGATGAGCTACTGGGGGTAAATACCGCCTACTACCCGCCTGCCGAAGGCTCCGAGCTACCTTTTTGTGCCCTTCGCATTATCTTTCGTGCCCGCACCGTAGGAGGTGAGCTGACCCATGAAATTGGCGGCTCCACCGATAGGGCAGCATGGATTCCTCTGTCAGAACTCGACCAGCATTTCTATTACCCCAGTGTCGATGAGGCAGCCCGTTTGCTGGGGTACCCTCATGCAGTAGCCTTAGCTGAGCACTACCGTAGTCTTGGTACCGACACCGAAAAGAAAGAGAGCTAGCACTTGGTGTCTCACCGCTTTTTATCGTCAGCGCAGCGTAACAGCCTGCTTGGTCTTCTAGCAATCAGCCTTGCTGTAGCTGGCTGCGGGCAAAACCAGCCAGAGGGTGGCAACGCTACCCCCACCCCCCAAACCGCTAAGACTATACGCATCGGCACCGGGGTTACCCCAGAAACCAAACACGCAGCCTACCTTTACGCAGCTGCCCTAGAGCAGGGCGGGTACAGCGTAGACATCGTTGACACAGCAGGGAGCAGGGATGAGCTCTTTGAGTCGATGGGTGTGGAAAGCACCTCTTTTGCCACAGCTGACCCAACTGCCACCTCACCCGCTGACCGGTACGTGCATATCGTACCGGACCTTTCGGGTGACCTGCTGCTCTATCTCACAGACAACGGGGAGACCAGCCCGACCACTATCGAAGAGGAACGAGCCTCGGCACAGGATACAGCCAAGGCTTCTGCCGGGGCAGAAGACCCTACCCCTGACCCACAAGAAACAACCGCTGCCGCTATGCCTACCCCCAGCCTAAGCCCAACCCCCACGGGGGCAGCCCTTAACGTCCGGGGGCTTAGCTCTAACGATATTGTTTCGTACATGGACCGTTCCCTACCCGATACCATCACCACCTTGAACCCTTCTGCTGCAACCACTCGTTACGGCTACGCCATCACCACGGCAACAGCCCAGAAGTACGGTATCAAAACCATGGATGACCTCGGCGAACAGTGTAAGCACCTGACCTTTACCGCACCGGCGGACTTTGCAGATAACCCCGCCGGCGTAGACTCCCTTGCCCAACACTACAGTTGCACCCCGGGCAAAATACTAGACAATAATGACCGGGGGAACCGAGCCTGGCAGCTTATTACAGCCCAAGCTGATATCGCCTATCTTTACAGCACCAGTACCGATGTTGACCGAAACAACCTAATCTTTCTTGATGACCCGCAGGGCACCCAGCTGGCACAGAACATCGTGCCCCTAACCCGAACCGGCGAAATCCCCGATGAAGCTCAAGATATTATCAATGGGGTATCTGCCCAACTCGATGCAGATACCCTCAAAAGCCTCGAAGCGCTGACGCAGGGGGAAAACCCTATCTCTGAAAAAGATGCCGCAAATTTCTGGCTTAAGACAAAGAAAGGGTAATCTAAGTCTCATGGTATTCAAGCAATCAAAAAAGCTGGCAAACGTTCTTTACGACATCCGCGGCCCCATCTTAGAAGAGGCACAGCGGATGGAAGCACGCGGTCACCGCATTCTTAAACTCAACATTGGTAACCCCGCGCCCTTCGGCTTTGAAGCGCCTGAAACCATCATGATGGATATCATCGAGCACCTGCCAGAAACCCAGGGCTACTCGGACTCCCGCGGGCTTTACTCTGCCCGTACTGCCATCGTTCAGTACTACCAGAACGAAGGCATCATGAATATCACCACCGACGATGTCTACCTGGGTAACGGCGTCTCAGAGCTAATCCCTATGACCCTACAGGCAATGCTTGACCGCGGGGATGAAATTCTAGTGCCCAGCCCGGATTACCCGCTCTGGACCGCGTCCACCCAGCTTGCTAGCGGTACCCCCGTCCACTACCACTGCGACGAAGAGAACAGCTGGTACCCCGACATCGAAGACATCACGTCAAAGATTACTGAAAATACGCGCGGCATTGTGGTTATCAACCCCAATAACCCCACCGGTGCCGTCTACTCCCGGGAGATTCTGCAGCAGATTGTAGACCTTGCCCGCGAACACGAACTCGTTATCTTTGCCGATGAAATCTACGAAAAAATCACCTATGACGGTGCAGAAATGATTCACGTATCATCTCTGACGGGTGATGACGTTCTATGCCTTACCTTCTCGGGTCTATCCAAGGCATACCGGGTCTGCGGCTACAGGGCAGGCTGGGTTGCTATCTCAGGCCCTAAAATTGCAGCAGCCCCCTTCATCGAAGGTATCAATCTGCTGGCTAACATGCGGCTCTGCTCCAATGTGCCCGCCCAGCACGCTATTCAAACAGCGCTGGGTGGCTACCAGTCCATTAACGACCTCATCTTGCCAGGTGGGCGTCTCAAAGAGCAGCGCGACCTGTCATATACGATGCTTAACGCAATGGACGGTATCACCGTCAACCAGGCAGACGGTGCCCTCTACCTCTTCCCCAAGATTGACGTTGATAAATTTAACATCACCAGTGACGAGCAGTTCATGCTAGACCTGCTGAAAGAGCAGAAAATTCTGCTCAGCCACGGCTCAGCTTTCAACTGGGGGGCACCTGACCATTTCCGTTTGGTCTTCTTACCCGATACCCGAACCCTGCACGATGCCCTAGAACGCCTGGGCAACTTCCTCAGTGACTACAAGCAAAGGTAAGGTGAGGGTTTCTCTAAGGCTGTTCGCTTCGCGCCGCCTCTAGTTTTGCCTGAGCCCCATCGAGCCACTGTTCACAGCGCTGCGCTAAGGCCTCGCCGCGCTCCCACAGGGCAAGGGTTTCTTCAAGGGTAGAAGCACCTGACTCCATGCGAGAAACGACCTGTAGCAGCTCCTCACGAGCCTGCTCATAGGTCAGCTGGTCAACGGGAACAGCCTTAAGGTCAGCGGTAAATTCGGGAGTACTCATTCTTTTTCTCTTTTCTGTCAATAGAAGTATTTAGTGATTCTTACTGTGCACAGCGGTAACAGCGGCATCAACCGCACCGGTAGCAGCTCGAACAGTGACGGTATTACCTACGGCCAAGACGGTTGCGTCCCGCACCAGCTGCCCGGTTGAGGTCTGCATCAGGGCATAACCACGTTCTAAGGTCTGCTGGGGCGATAAAGCAGTGACGCGGGCGGCGAGCTGAGTGATTTCGTCGTGAGAACGTGCAACCCGGTGCCGTGCAGCGCTGTGCGCCCGCGTGCGTAAACGCTCAAGATCTTCAGCCCGAGCTAGAAGGGCAGAAGCGGGGTTGGCTAAAGCTGGGCGGCTTCTGAGTTGGGCGAGGCCAAAGCGCTCGCGCTCAAGATACTGGGCAAGTGACCGCTCTAGCTGGGCACTTATCTGCTGCATCATGAGTTTCTCTTCCGCAACATCTGGCACGATGCGTTTACCTGCATCGGTAGGGGTGGACGCTCGCAGATCGGCAACGTGGTCTATGAGGGGGCAGTCAGCCTCATGGCCAATAGCAGAGACCACCGGGGTTTGTGCAGCTGACACAGCGCGCACCATTGCCTCTTCTGAGAACGGCAGTAGGTCTTCGAAAGAACCACCGCCGCGGGCAATCACAATAACATCAACGCTTGGTTGCGCATCAAGTTCGGCAAGGGCGGCGGTAACTTGGGCAAGGGCATGGACTCCCTGCACCGCGACCTGCCGCACCTCAAACTGGGCTGCTGGCCAGCGCAGGGTGGCATTACGAATGACGTCTTTCATGGCATCAGAATCACGCCCGGTAATCAGCCCAATCCGCCCCGGTAATAGGGGGAGGGGCTTTTTACGTGCGGGGTTAAAAAGACCCTCACCCTGAAGCTTTGAGCGCAGCTGCTCAATGCGCTCTAGCATAGACCCAACACCCACCGGCTTGATATGCGAGCCCTGCATAGAAAGCCGCCCGGTTTTGACCCAAAAATCTGGTTTCAGCTGTAGAACTATACGGGAACCACGCTCAAGCTGCCCCTGCACCTTAGCTAGCTCTGAGCCCCAAACCGTCACCGATACAGAGACTTCTTGCTCAAGATCTCGCAGGGTCACATACGAGACTCGCCCGCGGTTATTCAGCTCAATAACTTGACCTTCAACCCAGGTGGGCACACACCTGGCTATGTAGTCATGCAATTTGTTGGAGAGCAGATGCAGAGGCCAGGGGTTCTCAGCGTTGGTCTGCCCGGCACGCTCTGCTAACTGCCGCGGCTGCTGATCTTGCTGCTCTTGTAAAGCTTGAAGCTGAGCCAGTGTTGGTTCTGCGTTTTCTTTCATACCTCTATTTGTAGCATCGGTGACTGACATTTTAAGGCGCTGGCAGGTGACCACAGCAAAAATAATGAAAACTAGTCGTCCCTAGCAAAATACCAGCTCCAGAGGCTATTATGCTCACCATGGGTAAAGAAAATCGGGGTAACGACCCCACACAGAAACTCCCCGATTATGGTGATGGTAACTGGGTGAACCCACAGATTGCCGCTGAAAATAAACAGTACTTGGTGCAGCAAGAAGCAGCGCAGGTAGGTTACCACAGCGCCAGGGCAGGCACCGCTGCCCCCTCACCCCCTCCTGCAATCTACCCACCGCTAGCGAGCCAAGAGCACCATCAGCCTACCCCCGCCGTCCTACCAGCTGAGGCTACCTATGCCCCACAGCGCCCTCGCAAGCCCGTGCTGGGGGTAACCCGCAGACTTATGTGTATTCTGCTACTGCCGGTCATCGTGCTGACGGGGCTTGCCGGTGCCACCGCCTACTGGGCAGAAACCACGTTGATCAATACTGAAAAGTTCACCGAACTCACCGCCCCGCTCGCCACAGATACCGAGTTTCAGCAAGCACTGAGCAGCTCGGTCACCGAGGACGTTATGGCTTCAGAAACCGTGACAAGCTACCTGGGAAACGGCGAGAGCACCGCCTGGTACGGGGGAGTGCAGAACTGGCTGTATGACCAGACAGAGAGCATCGTGAACAGCGCAACCAGCAGCGCCGTAACCAGTGAGAACTTCCCGGCACTCTGGCAGCAGGTGGTGAGCGACACGCACGCTTACAACTTTTCAGGCGAAACCCGGCCCGCTGTGCTTGACCTTTCGGCTGTCTACGACGAAGCCGGCCAAGCCGTGAACAACAGCATTGGCTTCAGCTTAGATGCCGGTAGCCTGCCCGGGCGCACCGTTGCCCTTGACTCAGCAAACGGAACCTACCCTATCAATAGCGCCATCAATGCCCTGATGGGGTTTGCACATTCTTGGGCGATATGGACAGGTGTAAGCGCTGGCCTGACCCTGCTGGTATTCCTCCTCTGGCCCCGCAACCGATTTGCCTTCCTGGCCGTTGCAGCCTTCATTGCAGCAGCTGCACTGTGGCTCGTTGGCCTGATTGGCGGTGGCTTGTCCCTGACATCCGGTATTAGCCTCCCTAGCAGCGCTACCGCCGTCCTCTTCTTACAAAATGTTGCTGAGATTATGACCGACTCTTACGCAGACTTCCACTACCGCCTGGCCTTTTACGCACTGATAGCCGCAGTGGTGCTGACCCTGCTAGCTGTTCTCTCTGCGGTACTGGGGCTAACTGCGAGAGCCACCACTGCACACACCCGCTAGAACCGCGTAGGATAGAGAGCATGTCAAGCGCAGAGAAGACCATTGAACTGGGTTTGCCCACCGTGCCGCGTGTGCGCAAAACCCGACAAGAAATTGAGGACGCCGCCCCCACCGGAGCAAAAAAAGTGCTGCTGGCTGCCCCCCGCGGCTACTGTGCAGGTGTTGACCGTGCTGTGATTGCCGTTGAAAAGGCGCTGGAACACTACGGGGCACCGGTGTACGTGCGCAAGCAGATTGTGCACAACCGCCATGTGGTTGAGACCCTGGAAGCCCAGGGCGCTATCTTTGTTGATGAGGTAGAAGAGGTACCCGCAGGTGCGGTGACTGTCTTTTCTGCTCACGGTGTGTCACCCGCCGTCGTCAATGCTGCTGAGGAACGCCAGCTCAACACTATCGATGCAACGTGCCCGCTGGTGTCCAAGGTGCACCGTGAGGCAGTGCGCTTTGCCAAGCAGGACTACGACATCCTTCTGATTGGTCACGATGGCCACGAAGAGGTTGAGGGAACTGCTGGTGAGGCCCCTGAGCACATTCAGATTGTGAACTCGCCCGATGAGGTCGATAAGGTCACCGTGCGCGACCCTGAAAAGGTAGTTTGGATTTCTCAGACCACCCTGTCAGTGGACGAAACCCTAGAAACCGTTGCCCGCCTGCGTGAGCGCTTCCCCACCCTGCAAGACCCGCCCAGCGACGATATTTGCTACGCAACTTCTAACCGTCAGGGCGCTATCAAGGAAATTGCACCGCAGGCTGACCTGGTGATTGTGGTGGGTTCTACTAACTCATCGAACTCGGTGCGCCTTAAGGAAGTCGCCCTAGAATACGGGGCAAAGCAGGCTTACCTGGTGGATTACGCTAGCGAGGTGGATGAGGCCTGGTTTGAGGGCGTCACCACCGTGGGGCTGACTTCTGGTGCTTCTGTTCCTGAGGTTCTGGTGCAGGACGTGCTGCGCCTGTTAGCTGACTATGGCTATGAGGACGTTGAGAAGTTTGAGACCGCTAAGGAAGATATTCTCTTCTCCCTGCCCAAGGAGCTGCGGGCTGCCCTGAAGAATGATACCGGAGCCCCTGCTATGCGCCTGGGCGGCAGGGGAGAGAAGCCTAACCGCTAGGCGGTTATCTCTAGAAAGGATGCTCTGGTGAAGAAAACTAATAAATTTTCAGGTGCAGGTTTTGTGCTGGTGTTAGTGCTAAGCATTGTACTGATAATTTTTGGTTTTTTGCTGGGGCGTCTTTTCTATCTTTTTGGGCTTGACGCAGGCCATGCCTGGTCTGTTCTTGGAGATACAGTAAGGAATACCAGTGGACTGTTAGCTGTATTGGCTGCTTCAATCGCTGCTTTTATTGCTTACCGCACCAACCGAACTAGGGCGGTAGAGGCAAACCGGTCTAACTTTAAAGACCGTATGCAGTGGGCTGTGCAGCATGTTTTTACTGATAATGAGTCAGAAGGTTTATTAGCTCATCGAAGCGATGACCAGCGATGAGAGCTTATCGTCCTCTGACCTTGAGATAGCGCAGAAATTAGCGGAGCATCGAGAGAAACATCGGGCACGAGACCGTATTCATATCGAGGCGTATAGGAAAATCTGGGAAGAACGGCTAAATAGGGTATCTTTCAAGGATTTAGCTTTACCTGAGCCGGAGCTCCAGAAAAAAGTGCGTGAACTGCAGCAAGAATACCGCATGTTGTATCTTAGCCTCGGAACCTATAATGAACGTATACAGTACATGTTAATGGCTGAGAAGCTTCAAGAGATTTTGGAGATTGTAGAGCCTTACCTAGAAGATGACCGAGAAAGCGAGGTGCGAGGCGATGACTGAGAAACTTTATAAGGTGAATTTCACCGAGATGGTAGAAGATTCTCGTCGGCATGTCGAACAGATCGAAGCTGAATCCTTGGAAGTGCAAAAGCGAGCAGAGCGAACTGCTGCGCGGCTTACAGAGCGCCTTGAAGAGTACCGTCGTTATGAGCAGCTTCCCTGGTACAAGAAAATTTTTTACCATAGACCTGCCTAAGGTAAAGAC
>JAUMUH010000020.1:10249-18214 GCA_030530765.1 Rothia sp. (in: high G+C Gram-positive bacteria) | reverse complement strand
CGGCGGGCTGGGTGCTCTCATAGGCACCGGCGCCTCGGAACTGAACAAAAACGCTGATTTCACCCTCAGCCTCTTTCATAGCTTCTGTCAGCACCTCTTGGCTGGCAGAAGCTGCCGCCTGCTGGAAAGCCTTGTGGTTTTCAACAGCAGTTAGCGAGTTGGCTGCAGGCAGGCCCAGGGGTAAGGCGAGCCCTAGGCCTAGCAGGGAGGCGGCAGCACTTTTTGCCAGCCGCTTGGGGGACAATGCTATATCCATGGGGAGAATCCTCACTCAAGTGATATGTGTGCCAAACCACGCGAAAATGTGATACTTATAACAACCCCTTATGTAGCTGGGTTCCGTCAACTCCACAGCAAAATTACAGAAACATTTCTTTACAGTCCTTCTGTGACGCCTCTTAGCACCCAAAAAAACTTCTACGGGAAGAGGAAAGTTTTGGTTGACAAAAAACCGGCAGAGGAGAAAGATGGTTAATAGATGTCAGGCTGTTAATAGGTAGCCCCGGGCTCCAAATATTTAGCCGCTTCGAGCGGCCTGTCGCCGAGAGGCGCTCCCAGCCTGACATCGCTTACTTTTCCCGAAAGCCGGGTTCGCGCCAGCTATCTAGCCAGGTAACGAGCCCGGCTTTCGCGCACCCGCAACCCAACAACCCAGCCAGTTAACCTTTGGGCTGTACCATGTTAGAGAAATAGCCACACACCACTACTCACAGGAGAGCAGCGTCGTGCTCCAGCGTATATTTCCCCAAGAAAATAGCTCTCTCAAAGCCCTAGCGGGGCTCTCAGAACACGTGGCAGAATCTGCGGCGATTCTCTCTGAGATGGTTGGCTCCCCAGAAGAACGCTACCCCGAGCTGCTCGAACGCATGCTCGCCCACGAGTCAATGACGGTTGACACCCTGCTCACCACCATGACCGCGGTGCGCAGCTCCTTCTCGACACCAATCCCGCGTGAAGATGTCTACACCCTGGCGGTAGCACTCAATACCGCCGTTGAAAAGCTCGCCTCTGCCGCCAACATCATGCACCTCTACACCATCGTGCGCTTCTCACCGCGAGCTGCCACCCTGCTCGATCTAATTCAGCGTCAGGCCGTGCTCACCAGCGCCGTCATCCCCCACCTCAGCGAACTGCGCAGCCTCGACGATTACTGGATTGACATGCTCCGCATCACCAAACAGGCTGTACGTATCGCAGAAGAATATGACGCCGATGCACTGAGCCGCTACAAGCAAAACCGCTACCTACAAACCACCCAGTTCATCAAAAAACTCACTGAAGCATCCGAGGCAATGCGCACGGTTGCCACCGAAATTGGGCGTATTGTTGTGCAGGAATCATAGACATGACCGCGCTACTTTTTACCCTGTGCTGTTTTGCCCTGCTGGGCTTTGTGTTCATCACAGGCTTCCACGACGCGCCAAACGGCACCGCCATCCCCGTTAAAACCCGCGCCCTGACCTCAAAAATTGCCCTGCGCACCAGTGCCCTCTTTAACTTTTTAGGTTTTCTTATAGCTGGCACAGTACTAGCATCAGTGACAACCCGCTGGTTGACTGTTCCCCATAACAATATTGGGCTTAGTATGGCATTGACCGCGCTCATCACGGTCTGTGCCTGGGGGCTGATTACCTGGTGGTTCCGAATGCCATCTTCCTCAACCCATGCCCTCCTTGGCGGTTTAGCGGGTGCTGCCTGGGCGGCAAAGATTGTTGGGTTGGGGAGCCACAACCCCTTCTCTGAGCCGCTAGTCCTCTTTGCGCTCATCCCCCTCTTCCTTGCCCCGCTACTGCTGTTTGCCCTTTCCTGGCTTGCGGTGTTCCCCTTTTACGGTCTTCTGCAACGAGTCTACCCAGCGGCAGTTAACCAGGCGTCTCGCAACATTATCTCTCTTTCAAATTCCCTTATCTCCCTCATTCACGGTATCCAGACAGGGCAGCGTACCGTTGTCATCTTTACCGTAGTCTTGCTGAGCGCAGGGTTCACCATGCAAACATCAACCTACGTCATTGCCACTATCTTCTTTGCCTTAATTCTTGCTTTGGGGACGGCGCGGGGCAGCTCCCGCATCGGCTACACCTTTGCGCATCAAATGGTTCGCATAGACCCGTTCAGGGGTGCGGTTGCCCAGGGGTCTGCCGCCCTCGGTCTCGTACTCTTACAGTTTTTACTTAACACCCCGGTTTCCTCGTCCCACCTCACCGCCTCAGCCACCCTGGGGGCTGGCATGAACCAGCGTTTTGCAGCGGTGAGGCACAAGATTGTGCTGCGCATCATCCTCACCTGGATCATCACAATCCCAGCAAGTTTCTGCTTGTCAGCAATACTTTTATTAGCCTTGTCACCACTACTGGCTACAGCTTAAATAGCGGAAAATGCTGGCTCTGAGTCTGTGACGCTACAGAGGTTAGATATATTGAAAGAAACGCCCTCTGCCCTTACGCTCTGAAAGGTGAGGTATGCCCTCTGTTGCAATCATCATTCGCACCAAAGACCGCCCCCTCTTTCTGCGGCGCGCCCTCAAAAATATTGCAGAACAAACCTTTAGCGACTACAGCGTGGTAGTGGTCAATGACGGCGGGGACCGGGCACAGGTAGAAGAAATTATCGCAGCGGCACAGGGCATTAACCCGGTAAAGACCATTCACCACAATCAGCCACAGGGCATGGAGGCCGCATCTAACGCAGCTATTAGAGCCACAGAATCAACCTACATCGCAATTCATGATGACGATGACCTGTGGGAACCAGAATTCTTAGCAGCAACCGTTGCCGAATTAGAAAGTACCGGCGAGCAGATGGTGGCTGTACGCACCGATGAATACTTTGAGAAGGTGACTGACCAGGGCACCTTTGAGTTCATTAGCTCCCGCCCCTTCTGGGCTAACCTCAACGACATTACGGTACAAGACCTCACCCGTATTAACCGCGCCGTCCCTATTTCACTGCTCTACCGCCGTTCCCTTCATGACGAGCTGGGCCTCTATGACCCCAACCTGCCCGTGGTGGGTGACTGGGAGTTCAACCTGCGTGTTGCATCCCGGTACCGCATTGTTTTTATCAACCGCCTACTGGCGCACTGGTCACAGCGCCCCGACGCACACGGCAGCGCCGCTAACAGCGTGCACGCAGGCAAAGTGCTACATGAGATGTATGACGGGCGGGTCCGTGCCCAGGCAATCCGTGACGACCTTGCCCGCAACGAGAACCTGGGAGCTTACCTGTTTGGTGCTCACCTGGCCAACCAGGTAGACGGCAGTGTGGGGCACAATATTGACCTCACCCACCGCGTGCTTGAAGAGCTCAACGCTATCAAGGTAAAACTTGACCAACTAGAAAACACTACCCGCCTCACCTCAGAGCGCCTTGACCGCGTTGAAAAGGCGCTCTCACTCAAGGTGCGTCTTCAGCGCTTTTTGAAGGGAACCCGTTCATAATGCCCCGTATCCTTGTGCTCGCTGACCTGGGTCAGCACAACTACCATGTCGGTGATGAAGCTATGGGCATCGCCACTGCCGCTGAGCTAACCCGTCGCGGCTTTGAGGTTTTTATTGCCACCAGAGATACCAGTCACTCCGAGCGATACATCGGCGGGGCAGCCGGATACATTAGAACCCTCAGCTTCCCCTGGTCCCCCGCAGAACGGGAGCTCTACCTCGAACAGGTGCGAGCTCACCTCGCAGGTGTACCTGCCGACCCAGAAATCACCCGTTTCGTCGCAGAAGTATCGGTGATGGACGGTATCGTCATAGCCGGTGGCGGCAACATGAACTCCACCTACGGTTGGCTCCTGTACGAGCGGGCTGCCTATGCGCTCGTAGCAAGAAGCCGCCGTATCCCTCTTCTTGTGTCGGGGCAATCGCTGGGCCCGGTGCTCACGCACACAGATGCAAAAACTTTAGAGGAGCTCTTGGGCTCTGCCCAGTTGATAGGTATGCGTGAGCCGCAGTCATACAACTGGGTTCTAGAAAACGGCTTCTCAGCCCACCACATCGTTGATGATGCCACCTTCTACCAGCCCCTCAAACGCAGCCTGCCCGGGCGTCCAACCCTACAATTACCCGAAAACTATATATGTGCCACTTTCACTGACCTGATCCCGCATCAGGCGCGTATGGTTGGTCAGCTCCTGGACGATATGCACCGGGACTACGGTTTGCAGACCGTCTTTCTGCCCCACATGGGTAACCCTGATGAAGCTGATGGGGACGCCGCCCTTCACGCCCAAATTGCAGAACACATGTTCTCTTCGCCCATTCTGCTACCCATCGTGCACGCTGATGATGCCGTTCAGGTACACCGGGGCGCCTTCATCAACCTTTCTAGCCGCTACCACCCCGGCGTTTTCTCACTCTCAGCAGGCGTGCCCTTTGTAGCTTTACTGCCCAATGCTTTCACCGATATGCGGGTGCGCGGCATGATGTCTCACTACGGTGCTGAGAACTATGCGATCCCTTTGGTTCTGTTGAATACTGAGGCACCAGCTGGAGCCCTGCATGAGGTGATTCGTCTGCGGAACGAGCTATCAGAGACTCTGCTGCGCCGCGCTGAAGAGTTACGTGCTTTCTCAGCGAACTGGTGGGATGTTGCAACGCACCTGCTCACCCGTGGCACCTTGGACAGCGCCCCCAGCCTCGCTACGCTCACCGATACCCCCACCAGTTTCACCGGCGACTG
Source organism: Rothia sp. (in: high G+C Gram-positive bacteria) (assembly GCA_030530765.1). Classification (GTDB taxonomy): domain Bacteria; phylum Actinomycetota; class Actinomycetes; order Actinomycetales; family Micrococcaceae; genus Rothia. Next base: position 13,537 of record JAUMUH010000020.1, on the reverse strand, counting down.
GAACGTTACTAACCTCCTGGTTCGGGACGATATTGCAGAGCTTTCACTGGCTGCTGCCCAGGGGGCAGCAGAGAGCAACCGGTCGCGTTCCTGGGACTACCAGCACACGGTGCAGCGCGACCAGGCGCAGGCCCGTGTTGCTGAACTTGAGCGTGAGAAGGCAGAGCTAAACAACCCCCTATCTAAGCCCCAGCAAGACACTTCTTTGCGCAGCTGGTGGCAGCGGATGCTCGGCTAGACGCTGCCCCGCTCTGCCTCGCCCACACCGGGTGGGGTAGAAAATGCCCGCCCTTACCCCTTTCATCTCAGCGTGAAAGAGGTCAGGGCGGGCTACTTTATTCCCATGTATTCCCTACCTGCAGTTGTTGAGTAGGCAGGGAAGTCTGTGTGGTTTCGGGCGGCTGGTTTTTATCCGAAGCGGCCTGAAACGTAGTCTTCTGTTGCCTGCTGGCTGGGGTTGTTGAAGATTTCCTGGGTGGGGGCGTACTCAATGAGTTTGCCGGGCTTGCCGGTGCCAGCAATGTTGAAGAAGGCGGTCTTGTCTGAGACGCGGGCTGCCTGCTGCATGTTGTGGGTTACGATGACCACGGTGAAGTTCTCTTTGAGTTCGTTGATGAGGTCTTCAACTGCCAGAGTTGAGATGGGGTCAAGGGCTGAGCAGGGCTCATCCATCAGAATGACGTCGGGCTTGACCGCAATGGAGCGGGCAATGCAGAGGCGCTGCTGCTGGCCGCCAGAAAGACCGGAGCCGGGCTTGTCCAGGCGGTCTTTGACCTCATTCCAGAGGTTAGCGCCGCGCAGGGAGCTTTCAACCAGCTCGTCCGCGTCGGTCTTAGAGATCTTGCGGTTGTTGAGCTTCACACCCGCCAGTACGTTTTCACGGATGGACATGGTGGGGAAGGGGTTGGGGCGCTGAAAAACCATACCGATTTGCGAGCGCACCACTACCGGGTCAACGCCCCTGCCGTAGAGGTCATCACCGTCCAGCAGCACTTTGCCTTCGACGCGGGCACCGGGGATGACCTCGTGCATGCGGTTGAGGGTGCGCAAGAAGGTGGATTTACCGCAGCCTGAGGGGCCGATGAAGGCGGTGACGCTGCGGGGTTCGATGGCCATGGTGACGCCCTCTACCGCGAGGAAGTCACCGTAGTATACGTTGAGGTCTTCAACATCAATGCGTTTTGACATGTCTTTCCTTGTCTAAAAAATTCTGTGTGACTAGCTGATATGACCCTAGCGGCCGGTCTTGGGGGCGAATACCTTGGCGATGGCGCGGGCAATGAGGTTGAGCAGCATGACGATGAGAATCAGGATGAGTGCTGCTGCCCAGGCGCGGGTTTCTGAGACGGACGCTGCGGTGGGGCTGGTGGGGGTCATGATCTGGTAGTAGATGTAGGTGGGTAGGGTTGCCATCCAGCCGGTGAAGGCGTTGAAGTTGATGGAGGTGACGAAGCCTGCGGTGACCAGGATGGGTGCGGTTTCACCGATAACGCGGGCAATTGCCAGGGTCACGCCGGAGGCGATGCCTGAGATGGCGGTGGGGATGACGACCTTCATAATGGTGCGCCATTTGCGTACGCCCAGTGCGTAGGAGGCTTCACGCAGTTCATTGGGGACGATGCGCAGCATTTCTTCGGCGTTGCGTACCACGGTGGGAATCATGAGCACCGACAGGGCTACGGCGGCGACCAGACCCATGCGGGTCATGGGGTTGCCGGTGACCAGGGCGAAAAAGGAGGCTGCGAAGAGGCCTGCAACGATGGAGGGGATGCCGGTCATGACGTCCACGAAGAAGGTGATTGCCTTTGACAGCGCCTTACCTTGGCCGTATTCCACCAGGTAGATGGCGGTGAGTAGGCCGATGGGCACCGAAATCAGGGTTGCCAGCAGGGTGATTTCTAGGGTGCCGATGATGGCGTGGTAGATACCGCCCAGCACGGGGGCGCTACCGTCTGCCGCTGCGTTATCGTGCACACCGGTCACACCCTTCATGGAGGTGAGCAGGAAGTCGCCCGATAGCCCGGGGACGCCGCGGGTCAGCACGGTGAAGAGCACCGAGATGAGCGGAATGAGGGCAATAAGAAAGGTGCCGTAGACCAGGTAGCGGGCAAAGGCGTCCGAGCCCTTACGCCGCCCTTCAATGGAGCCGATGGTCAGCGGGGCTGCAACGATGAAAATTAGCCCGGAAAACAGGGCGAAGGTAGCGATTGAGAAACCGATCAGGGAGGATGCCGCCGCCCCGAGTATGAGCGCACCGGCAAGGAGTGCCAGAGGCAGCCACGTGGGTGCCTGGCCTCTGGTGAGGCGGGACGTTGCGGTTGAGGTGACGGTCATGAGTTAGCTCCCGAGAAATCTTTGTAGCGGGCAACAATCATGCGGGCAATGATGTTGACGATCAGGGTGATGACAAAGAGCACCAAACCGGCGGCAATCAGTTCGCTCATGCGCAAACCGTATGCTTCAGGGAAGTTAAGGGCGATTTCTGATGCGAAGGTCTGGTTACCGGACTGAATCAGTGAGGCAGTCAGAGGCCCGGATGCCAGCACCAGGGTCACTGCCATGGTCTCGCCCAGGGCACGCCCGAGTGCCAGCATGACCGATGAGATGATGCCGCCGCGGGCAAAGGGGAGCACGGTCATCCTAATCATTTCCCAGCGGGTTGCGCCCAGCCCCAGGGCTGCTTCTTCTTGCAACACGGGGGTTTGAATGAAGATTTCACGGCACATGGAGGTGATGATGGGCAGAATCATGATGCCCAGTACGATGCCGGCGGTCAGTATGGTTTTACCGGTTTGGGAGGCAGGCCCCGCAAAGATGGGCAGAAACCCCAGGTAGGTTGCCAGCCAGTCGTAGAAGGGGACAACGGTAGGGGCAAGGACGGATGCGCCCCAGGCACCAAAGATGACGGAGGGGATGGCTGCTAGCAGGTCGATTACGTAGCCGATGCCCTTAGCCAGTTTGCGGGGGGCGTAGTGGGAGATGAAGAGTGCCACGCCGATGCCGATAGGGGTGGCAAGTAGAAGCGCAATGGCTGATGCGATAAGGGTGCCGATGGTCAGCGGCAGAATGTATGTGAGAAAGCTGCCCTGGGTGAGGTCTGCTGAGTCTGCAGTGAAAACGGGCATTGCCTGTGCCACCAAGAAGATGGCAACCGCGGCAAGAACGACCAGGATGATAAGACCAGCGCCCAGTGAGATACCGGAAAAGATTTTATCGGCTGCCGGGTTGCCGACCTCCGGCAGGTCTTTTTGCGGGGGGCGTTTGCTGCCCGGTGAGGGGCTAAGAGAG
>JAUMUH010000020.1:0-10239 GCA_030530765.1 Rothia sp. (in: high G+C Gram-positive bacteria) | reverse complement strand
TCTGCTGAGATAGACATGTGTTTGGTAAACCTTTGGGTAGGGTGTGAAGAGGTGCAACCGGTCATGGGCCCCGGCCGCACCATCGCCGCAGGTTATGGGCTACTTGGTAACCGAGATTGAGTCAATCGCGGTCTTAGCGTCAGCGCGCAGAGGCTCAGTCAGGGGGGCTGAACCGGCGGCGTCCGCCGCTGCTTTCTGCCCCTCTTCACCGGCTACGTAGCTTTCGTATGCCTTGACCAGGGTGACATCGTCCTCAGAGGAGTAGCCCGAGCACACGATGTGGTAGGAAACCAGCACAACGGGGTAGGCGCTGGGGTCATCGGGGGTACGGTTGACGTCAATTGCCATGTCGTGCTCGTTCATGCCGCCGTGGCGCTTTGACAGCTCTACGGTCTTAGCGGCTGAATCTGCTGACAGTTCAACGTACTGATCGCCCACCTTTACCTTGACCTTGCCCAGGCTGCCAATGGATGATGCGTCTGCGTAGGTGATAGCCCCCTCGGTTGATGAGGTGGTAGAGACTACGCCGCTGGTGCCCTTGTTAGATTCACCGGCGTACTGGGCGGGCCAGTTGCCATCTGCCTCAGCACCCCAAGCACCGTTAGATGCGGCGGCAAGGTATTCGGTGAAGTTCTCGGTAGTGCCGGAGTCATCGGAGCGGTGCACCACGGTAATTTTGGTGTCGGGCAAAGAAGCATCGGGGTTCTGGGAGGCGATAGCCTCATCGTTCCACTTAGTAATCTCGCCCTTGAAGATCTTGGCAATGGTTTCACCGTCCAGGTTCAGGGACGAAATGCCGGGCAGGTTGAAGGCGATAGCGACCGGTGAGATGTAAACGGGGATGTTGATAGCACCACCTTCGCCACACACCTGCTTGGACTTCTCCCACTCTTCAGCCTTGAGGGCACGGTCAGAACCAGCGAACTTTGCGCCGCCGGCCAGCAGGGCCTCACGGCCGGCACCGGAGCCGTCCGGTGAGTACTGCACAGAACCGCCAAGCTCAGAGAAGCCCTGCTCCCAGGCGGTGATAGCTGCCTGCTGGGAGGAGGCACCCACACCGGTCAGCGGGGTTGAAGGCAAGGATGAATCGTTTGCCTTTGAGCCGGAGCCTGCGGTACCGGTTGCGTTATCTGAACCGCAAGCGGTCAGGGCGAGAGCGCCAACAAATGCTAGTGAGCCCCAGCGGGTGAGTGACTTAGCCTTCACGTATGTGTCCTTTTTCTTAGGTCCCGTATGCCTGCCCCAGGTTCTATAAAGTGGGCGGCACAGAAGGGAAACCACGGTCTAACGCATATGACTCTATGGGCGCTAGGTATCGTGAGAGCTGAAAAGAAGTGAACGAGCGGTGAACAGTAAACCACTTAAAAAGTTCACCGGTAAACTGGTGGGTATGGGTTTTGGGAAGCACGTAAAAAGCGTAAAAGGTGCCGCGCAGCAGCGGGTGCATGAGGGTCTTACCCGCATGAAGGACGGTTTCTTTCAGTCCTTACAGATTGTGGTTTCAGGTATTGGTGCTTATCTCTTTGCTGAGAAAGTCTTAGGGCACCACGCACCTATCTTTGCAGCAACTGCCGCTATCGTCTCATTAGGCTATATCACCGGTGCTACCCATGCCCGCCGTATCCTTGAAGTCTCGCTGGGAGTGACCCTGGGTATTCTTATGGGGGATGTGATGATGCTGGCTCTGGGGCGCGGCATCTGGCAGGCGGGGCTGGTCATGTTCCTGTCTATCATGCTGGCGCGTTTCTTAGATAACGGCATTATCTTTACCATTCAGATGGGTCTGCAATCGGCGCTGGTGGTGTTGATGCCGCCCACCTCAGACGGGGTCTTTGCTCGCAGTATCGACGGTATCATCGGTGGTATTTTTGCTTTTCTGCTCATGTTCCTTTTCCCCAAGGACCCCCGCCGTACACCGCGTGAGAACGCTAGTACGCTAATGAGCTCTTTCGCTAAGGTCTTTGATGATGCCGCTCTTGCCATGGAGCACTATGACGGCAAAGAAGCATGGCATACCCTCTCTAGCGCCCGCCGCCTACAGCCGCTCTATAACAGCTGCGAACGCGACATCATTACCTCTAAGGGCATGGCTAAGCTAGCCTGGACGGGCCGCTCCCACATGGAGGAGTTAGACCGCTACCAGCAGACCTTGAATAAGATTGATTACGCGATCCGAAATACCCGGGTGTTGAACCGCCGCATGGCGTCCACTATCAATAATGTGCATATCTCTGCTGAGGCTACCCAGTCTATTGCCGATGCTCTGCGCGCTCTTGGCCAGGCGGTCGCAACCTTGGGTGATGGTATGTCTAAACCCGATGCGCAGGTGCGCCGGGAGAGCCGGGTCAAGGCGCGTCGGGATCTGTCGCTTCTGGCAGATAGTTTGGAGCCGCACATGATGGGGGTTCGCACCATGGAGGCTGAGGCTCTGGTGCTGATGTTGCGCCCGCTGGTGGTTGACCTGCTTGAGGCATCGGGGCTGACTCACGATGAGGCTGCTGCTATGTTGGTGCCGCTGGGTGATTCCATGACGGAGCATGCCCCGGCGACTGCCGCCATCCCCGTGCAAAAAGCTCAGGACGCCGGTAAGCAGCAGGCTGATACCCAGCAGCTGACCACGGTGTTGCGGGCTAAGGACCGTGCGCCTAAGACAGGTCAGCAGCCCCTTGCAGACCCGCTCGGCATGCCTGCTGCGTCAAGTACTGCCGCCTACGCTGAGAAGGTTGAGAAGCAGAGGCTGCTCAACACCACCCAGCTGACCATTATCGAAGAGAAGATTAGCACCCAGCAGAAGTAGCTCTCTAGGCTGCAGCCCCGGGGAAGAGCAGGGCTAGTGCCTCTGCCAGGGAAGCTACCTCGCGCACCGAGACCCCGGTGGGCACCTCCCCCACCCCTGCCGGGGAGGCTGGCACAATGACGTGAGTGAATCCCAGCCTGCCTACCTCGGCAATGCGCTGGCGGATGCCGGGCACCGCCCGCACCTCCCCCGCTAGCCCCACTTCACCAAAGACCGCCAGCTTGCGCGGTAACGGCTTATCTTGGGCAGCCGATGCAAGGGCGATGACGCAGGCAAGGTCAGCTGAGGGCTCAGAAATCTTAGCGCCACCCACCGTTGAGATGTAGCAGTCCAGCTTGCCCACGTTAAATCCAGCCCTTTTCTGCAACACGGCTAACAGCATGGAGATACGGGCGCTATCCAGCCCGCTGGTGGCGCGGCGCGGCTGCGGGGTAGCACTCTGGTCAAGCAACGCCTGCACCTCTGCCAGCAGGGGCCGGCGGCCCTCCATGGTGACGGTGACGCAGGTACCAGCAACCGGGTGCGGGGTGCGGGAAACAAAAAGCCCAGAAGGGTCGGTAACGGGGGCGATGCCGTCCTCGTGCATATCAAAGCAGCCCACCTCGTCGGTGGGGCCAAAACGGTTCTTGATAGCGCGTAGCATACGAATCTGGGAGTGCTTATCGCCCTCAAACTGGCAGACCACATCAACCAGGTGCTCTAGCAGGCGGGGCCCGGCAATGGTGCCTTCTTTGGTCACGTGCCCTACCAGCAGGGTGCACATATTGCGGCTCTTGGCAGCGGCAATGATAGAGGCGGCAACCTCCCTCACCTGGGTTACACCACCGGCGCTGCCCTCTACCTCGCTAGAGGCAAGGGTTTGCACAGAGTCCACAACCAGCAGGGCCGGGTTCACCTGCTCAATATGGGCAAGGGCGGTGCCCAAATCTGTTTCGCTGGTCAAATAGAGGGTGTCGGCTACTGCCCCGATGCGGTCAGCGCGCAGTTTGACCTGGGCGGCGGACTCTTCGCCGGTGACATAGAGGACGTTGCGGCTTTGGGCTTTTGCCCCCTGGGCACCCTGACCGCGCGCGAAACTGGCGGCAACGTCCAGTAGCAGGGTGGATTTGCCGACGCCGGGCTCCCCCGCCATGAGAATAACGGCACCGGGCACCAGCCCGCCACCCAGCACACGGTCAAATTCTGGGTTGCAGGTGCTCATGTACTGCGCCACCGTGGAATCTACCTGACCAATGGGTTTGGCGGGGTTCTGCACGCTAGAAGCTACCGTAGTTTTGGTTGCAACAGACCCACCTGCTTCTTCAACGGTGCCCCACTGCTGACATTCGCCGCAGCGACCCACCCATTTAGCGGTCGTCCAGCCACATTCTATGCAACGGAAGGCATTAGTGGAGCGGGGGCGGGGTGTTTTACGAGTAGCCATAGAACCAGCATAGGGGCTGAGGCTGACATTTTAAGGGCACTCAGCTGAAAGCAGGTCTACATAAACCGTTCGAGCAAGGAACTTTCAGCCATACGAGAGAGGGACTCGCGGATGACGCGGGCGCGCTGCCCGCCAATGCCGTCCACCGCCCGCAAATCATCCAGGCTGGCGGCCATCAGCGCCTGCAAACCATCGAACTGGTCCACAAGGCGGTCTGCCACGGTACCGGGCATGGACTTAATACCCGCTAATAGACGGTGCCCGTGCGGGTGCAAAGGAGCATCAAGGTCCTCGCCCAAACCCACGGTGCGGGCAATTGCGTGGAGGTCAACGATGTCTTTATCGTCCAGGGATTCAAGTGCCGCAACGGCCCGGCGCAAGGTACCGCGGGTAGTGTCGGCGGGCAAATAGTCGCGCAACACCACTGATGAGGCAGGCAGGTCATTTGCCATGAGCTCCTCAAGCTGCAGGGCGATCAAGCGCCCGACCTTGCCTAGCTCCACCACGTAGTACCCCGCCTCTACCGAAATACGGCGCACCATCTCCATGCGCTGCAGGGTACTGGCAACATCGCGCAGGGTCACATTGGCTTCAATTTCAAGAGAGGACAGGTGCTGTAGCACCTGGGCAAGACGCTCAGTGTAGCTATCTAGAGTGCGAATCGCCTGATTGGCGCGGCTCATCAGCGCCTGGGTGTCTTCTACCGTGTAACGAATACCCTCAATATAGACCGAGATGAGGGACATAGAGGCACTCACCGCAATGACGGGGAACCCCGTCTGCAAAGCAACGCGCTCTGCTGTGCGGTGGCGGGTGCCAGACTCTTTAGTGTCAATGGTGGGGTCAGGCAGAAGCTGCACCCCGGCAGCAAGGAGGGTAGCGGCATCCTTATCGCAAACAATCGCCCCGTCCATTTTGGCAAGTTCGCGCACGCGGGTAGCAGAGAATTCAGTGTTAATCTCAAAACCACCCGATGAAATGCTAGCAACGGTCTTATCGCTACCCAGCACAATGAGCGCACCTGTACGACCGCGCAGGATGCGCTCTAGACCCTCGCGTAGCTCCGTACCGGGGGCGATTTGGGCGATTGTCTTGAGAAGGGATTCACTGTAAACCGTTAGCACGGGTTCAAGTTTAGCCCACCTACCAGGTGGGTGTAGCTCTTTTACCCCAGTACAAAAAAGCGGGAATGCCCCCTTAGCTGGGGGCATTCCCGCTGTGAAAACTGTTGATTAGCCAGTAATAATGATGCGGACAGGCTGCGAGCTGACACCGTTGACGGTGGCAGTTGCCCAGTAGTAACCGGGCTGAACAGCGGTGGTCTTCTCACACCCCAGGGCGTTCAGTGAACGGTCCCAGCTCAGCGGGGTGGTGTTGGTTGCACCGGCTGCGACCTCTGCATCGTCAGCGGGGGCGGCGTGGCACTGGGCGTAGTTGTAGACCTGTGCGGGGCCGGAGGTGATGTTGATATCAACGTTAGCGGTGCCACCTGTCACGAGGCAGGGGTTAGCCGAGGTGTTGGTGTAAGAAACCGCTAGGGCGGGGTTCTGGCCGGCTGCGTAGCTGTTACGGTCTGCTTTCAGGTTAACCTGCAAATCATTAGCGGTGCAGGCGGCAAGGGCAGCGGTGGCTTCGGTTGGTTCTGCGCTAGGAGTTTCGTTGGGGGTTTCGCTAGCGGGAGCGGACGGTGCGGCGCTCTCGCTCTGCTGGTCACTGGGGCTTGCTTCAGCACTGGCTGACTCATCTGCCGCCGCGCTGGCGCTCTCGCTGGCATCTGCACTGGCGCTTTCGCCGTCAGTGGCAGATTCGCTGGGGGTCGCTGATTCGGTAGCTCGCTGGCTAAAATCGCTAAAGGCTTCTACGCTGGCTGACGTTGAGGCGGTAGCAGCAGCTTCTTCAGAGCTGTTCCCTCTGCCCGTAAGCCAGCTGACCAGGCCAATGCCCAGCAGAAGGACGAGCACAAGAACGATCAGGGCAATAATGCGGCGGCGGCGGTAGACCTCGGGGGCAAGAACCTCGCCGTTGGGTGAATCAACGTTTTCGGACATACCTATAGACTACCGGGTTTCAGGTCGTGCAGAAAACTTTTGAGGCTCCTATTGGCGGGTTTGAGACACTCTGTTTTAGAGTAATGGAATGTCTTCTCTACAGGCTCGGGGCGCCATCAGCCCCCAGCATCTTGACCTGCTGCACTACCGCATTAACTCCTGGTACCTCGAGAATGCCCGTAGCCTCCCTTGGCGCACCGGTCACAATACCCCCTGGGAAGTGATGGTCAGTGAGTTCATGCTGCAACAAACCCCGGTTAAGCGGGTGCTACCGGTCTGGCAGCAGTGGTTAGAGCGCTGGCCCACCCCCGCCGACTTGGCGGCGGTAGAGCCCGGTGAGGCGGTGCGTGCCTGGGGCAGGTTGGGCTACCCGCGCCGGGCTCAGCGGCTGCACGCGGCGGCTCGTGCCATTGTTGAGCGGCACTCTGGGCACGTCCCAAGCACCTATGATGAGCTACTGGCGCTACCGGGGGTCGGGTCTTACACCGCCGCGGCTATTTCGGTTTTTGCCTTTGGGCAGCGCGCCACGGTCATCGATACCAATATTCGGCGGGTTCACGCCCGGCTCATCTCGGGTAAAGCCCTACCGGCAAAAGCCCTGACAGCGACTGAAACCCGCCTAGCAGAGCAGCTGATGCCCGCTGACTTAGCTGAATCAAACCTCTGGAACGTCTCGGTCATGGAACTGGGCGCCCTCACCTGCACCGCAAAATCCCCCAGCTGCACCACCTGCCCGGTACTGGATTACTGCGCCTGGGTGGCAGCGGGCAAACCAGAGGCAGACTACCAGCCCAAGGGCCAGGCGTGGGCGGGCACCGACCGGCAACTGCGCGGTGCCATGCTGGCGGTACTGCGGGCAAGCACCGACGGCGTACACCCCGCACTGCTGACCACCGGCGGCGCACCAGACATCACCTACCCCGACCAGCTGCGCCCCGCCGTCCTTGCCCTAGCTGCCCTCAATTCGCCCAAGGAACAGCTAGAGCGCTGCTACACCGGTCTCTTAGCAGACGGCCTGGCTCAAGAAAAGGACGGTTTGGTGAGCCTCTAGGGCGGGCTGACCGCCACCCCGGTAGAAAGAGTCTGCAGAAGGTTCAGCGTGGGCAGAAGCAAAACCAGGGCGGCTGACCCATAGAAATGCAGGGGGTAGAAAACATCGAAAGTGCGCGGGTAACGCACGCCGTGCTCCAGAAGACCTGCCACCGACAGAAGCCAAAGCGCCACAGGCTGCCCCAACGCAAAAAGAAGCAGAAGAGCTAGCGGGTAAAGCCCGCTGGCACATAGACCGGGGCGGTCACTCAGAAAAAGTTGCCTACCGCCCTCTGCGGTAAAACTACCGGGAATATTCTTTAGCTGAGATTGCATGTTAGCATTCCTTCCGCCTTGCCGTGGGCATCCACGCTGAACTTCACGCAGCGCTCAAACCCGTAGCTTGACCAGCCGGTGCTCCCCTGCACCCCGCGCACCAACGTAATGTCGATGGTTTCAGCCGAGCCGATAGCGGCAATCTTGCGGTAGTCAGAATCGGCAGGTGCAACCGATCTCATGCCCTTAGCCTCGTACTGAACCTCGGTATTATCTGCCCGGCACACAACACCACCACCCCGAGCGCACCAGGTAGCAGCAAAACGATGACGCAAAAGGTCAGTGCCCAGGTAATTGGTTTCAGTGACGGTGGCACCCACCTGCCAGCAGTCAGCATCAGCAAAGCCCGGCGGTGAAGAAACATTGTTGACGGTCAGCCCCTCGATCTGTTGGCCGCCTTGGCGGCTCACGGTTGAAGTACCGGCAAGAAAGAAGGAGGTAAACACAGCGGCGAGTAGGCTCAGGGCAATGGTCACCCAAGCGATAATGCCCGGCCTCTTCCTGCCCCTATATTTCCCTTCGACGTTCTGGCGCACAACTATACATTCCTAGTGGCTTGTTACCGGCAGAGCAAGCAGTATGTAGAGCACCGGGCTAAAAGCAGCAATCACCGAAAACCAGAAATAGCGCGGGTAGTAAACCCCATGCTGGGCAGGGTAATGAAGACCGTTGTGCAGCACCCCAAGAAATGCCAACACAAAACCCAGGAAGGGTGAAAACCCTAAAAGCAGCAGCAGCGTCAGCACCACATATGCCGAGGTTGTGAAAAATCCCGGGTACAGGTGCTCAAAGGTACGAGGCTGGCTCCGGTAAGCATTCTCAACTGCGCTTCGGTGCTCTTTGGCGCTGGTTTCTCTACTTCTTACATCGTCTTTAGTTAGCATCGTTGCGCTTTCGCTTCACCTTCTTCCGTGAAATCTACAATGAAACACCGGGAAGAACTGCCGCTTGCCGTAGCTGTTGAATAAGACATCTGCTGAGTCACGTGAAGGGTCTGGCCACCCCGGGTAGAGCTCTGGTTCTTAATCTCAGACCAGGAAAGCTCGCCCAGCTCCCAGTTGCCCAGAATACGCTGCTGCACCCAGGAGTTAACAGATTTAAGTTCTACACCCTGCCCACTGCGGCACCAGTCAAATCCATAGCGCACCGTAAACACCGAGGCACCAAAAACATTATTTTCAGTGGTGTGAGTTGTTGCCCGCCAACAGCTTTGCTGTTGCGACTCCTCATAGGGGGAGGCACCTATCTGCATATCTCCCCCAGCCTCCTGTTCCAGCCCGTAAGAGCTCCCATGATGTAAAAGAGCGGGCAGAAACAGGGGCAGGGTAAAAGCGAGAACCGCGAACAGGCAGGTCGCTATCGCTAGCCGCATACGGCGGTAGGGTTTCTTATCTAGAAGGACTTGGCGCGCCATTACCACCTCTTTGTGTTATTTAAGTCACTTACTGTGATATTAGCAAGCTCAACCGCACCCTTCAAGACCCTAAAAATCAATAATCATACGGGTATTACCCAGAGTATTGGGCTTAACCCGCGCTAAATCCAAAAATTCCGCCACACCCTCGTCCCGCGAATGCAAAAGCTCCATATAGGTCTGCGGGCTCAGCTGCTCCTGGTTTTCCATCACACGAAATCCCTGGCGCAGAAAGAAATCCACTTCAAAGGTCAGGCAGAAAACGCTATCAACACCCAGTGTACGAGCCCGCTCAAGCAGGGTAGTGACCAGGCTGTAGCCCACACCCAGACCGCGGGCATCGGGTGCTGCCGCTAGCGTCCTAATCTCGGCGATATTCTGCCACATGACGTGCAGGGCACCGCAACCAATAATTTCTTTACCCGCCCCATGGTCTGCCTCTACTACCAGAAATTCTTGAATAGCTTCATAGTAGGCAACCGCTTCTTTATCGAGCAGAATACCCTCAAGGGCTAGGGGGCGCACCAGAGCTTGAATAGCGGGGACGTCCCTAACGGTGGCTGGGCGGGTAGAAAGATGGGTCATAGGTTTAGTGTAGTCCCCTGCTTTTAAAATAAGTCAGCCCCGCAACTTTGCTTGCGGGGCTGACTTACATCATTACACACACATACACACAAGAGTCTTCTTGTCCTAAGAGCCATACACACTAAAGCTCTTTAGGGGCACTCTCGAACCGTATGTAATAAGTATGGCACACTAGTCTTAGACAGTCATTTAAAGAAGCTGGGCTACACCTGGGAACTCGATAAAGTTTCAGTATCATTTTTAGTTACTCTTTAGTCTAAATCCTTGAGGACATTTGAGACTGCACCGATAGATACACCTGCCGCTTCAGAAATTGTACGAACCGGGGCGCCTACAAGCTCAAGGCTAACCAGCAGAACAAATACCACCCGCAACCCTGTGGCAGTAAAAGCCCGGGAGGTACGTTTTGGTTCATCTGCCTGGGGTACTTTATGGGATCTGCGGCCTTCGACCCATATGGTGCACCCCTCCCCTGCCATCCAGGCATTGCCACTTGCATCAATAAATTCATGCTTTTGTTCGTGGAGCCACTCTTGAAAATTCCTTGTCACATGAGGATTATGCATAAGGGGTCACCAACCCAAAAAACACCAACCCTCGCACCACC
>JAUMUH010000128.1 GCA_030530765.1 Rothia sp. (in: high G+C Gram-positive bacteria) | reverse complement strand
CAGGTGGTGCCCGGTGAGGCTCTGCCCGGTGAAGAGGTGGTGTTGGACTGCAACGAGTTTGCCCGCGACCTTGCTTTCTTCTCCCTAGGGTCTTTTCAGGTCACCCGCGATGGTCGTCTGCTGACTTTTGGTGTTGATGAGAGCGGCGATGAACGCTACACCCAGTATTTTAAGAACCTCGAAACCGGCCAGATGCTGGATGAGAAGATTGAGGACGTTTTTGCCGGTGCCTTCTTTGCCTCTGGCGCTAACCACCTGATTTATGCCGTGGCTGATGAGTCTTGGCGTCCCTATGAGATTCGCGCCCATAAGATTGGCAGCCCTGCTAGTGAGGATTTTGCGCTCTATACTGAGGCTGACCAGGGTATGTGGCTGGGGGCTGGGATGTCCGCCTCCCGCACCCACGTGGTCATTACCGCAGGTAACTCTGAGTATTCTGAAGCGCGCGTCATCAACATTCACGAGCTGGGCGAGGTTGAGCCGACCCTCATCATCAGCCGGGAGCAGCGCATTGAGTACAGTGCCGACATTATTGATGTGGACGGCGCGGGCTACCTGGTGCTGACCCATAACCTGGATGCCCCCAACTCTGAAATTGTGTTGGCTCCCCTGCCCGAAAAGGCTGTGCCCTTTGAGCAGCTACGCCAAAGCTGGGTGCCGTTGATGCCCCATCGGGCAGATGTGCGCGTTGAGGGCATTAGTTTCTCACGCAATCACCTGGCAGTGATGGCGAGGGAGAACACCACGGTTAAGGTTTTTGTTGCCCCGCGGGCTGCCCTGGCTGCACAGTTAGCTGCCCCGCACCCGCAGGGTATTGAGTTCGCCCAGCCGGGTGGCTTCACAGAGGAGCTGTATACCTCTACCTGTTCGGGTATGAACATTATGTCCCCGGTTATCCGCCTTAACTACACGTCATTTTTGACTCCTAGCAGTGTCTACGACTATTTCCCTGATACCGATGAGCTGGTATTACGCAGGGAAACCCCGGTACCTAACTATGACCGGGCGGCTTACACCGCCTACCGCATGTGGGCACCAGCTGCTGACGGGGCAATGATTCCGCTGTCCGTTATGCACCGGGCTGACCTCGATAAGACCCAACCTAACCCCGTCGTCCAATACGGTTACGGTTCCTATGAAGCCTCCATGGACCCCTACTTTTCAGCTGCCCGCCTCAGCGTGCTTGATCGCGGGGTTGTTTTCGTCATCGCCCATATCCGTGGTGGCGGCGAGATGGGGCGCTCCTGGTACACCGAGGGTAAGAAGCTGGCAAAGAAGAACACCTTCACTGACTTTGTTGATGTCACCGATTTTCTTGCCTCCCAGGCATGGGTGGATGAGAAGCGTATCGGCATTATGGGTGGCTCTGCAGGCGGTCTGCTCATGGGTGCTGTGCTGAACATGGCACCGGAAAAGTACCTTGCTTGCGTGGCTCAGGTGCCTTTTGTGGATGCCCTAACCACTATTCTTGACCCGGATCTGCCGCTCTCAGCCCTGGAATGGGAGGAATGGGGCAATCCCATTACCAATAAGCAGGTCTATGACTATATGAAGTCATACACCCCTTATGAGAACATCCGGTCTGTTGTCTACCCAGCGATAGCCGCCGTTACTTCCCTCAACGACACACGTGTGCTCTATGTTGAGCCCGCTAAATGGGTAGCACAGCTACGCGAAACTGTGGACAAATCAACACCCACCCCCCTGCTCAAAATTGAGATGGACGGCGGGCACGGTGGTGGTTCTGGGCGTTATACCGCCTGGAAAGAGGTTGCCTGGGACTTTTCATTCCTTCTCAGTTATCTGATTTCTGATTAGATGCGGCTCGGCTCTTCTGTGGTCATTTTTGTCTTTTGGAGGCAAAAATTGTACTCACTAGGCTAAATAAAAACCTATAATGTTTCCTAAATGAACTTCAAGTACAAAAACTCAAGTGAGAAGGGAACTAACAGGTACATGACCTTAGAGCAGATTCTTAAACCGCGTCTGGCTCACCACATTCTTCTTTCCCTGCTTCACAAACCGCACTATCGGGAAAAGTGGATGCGCCACGTCCAACGCAGGCGCGGAAATGAGGTGAATCAGCGGGCAGTTGCTAGCTTCATAGCCTCACAGCTATCGGATCAGACCCATCAGGAGATTAGCCCCGCATCGATCAAGGACCGCATCAGCAGAGCCCTCACAGGCGATGTTATTTCTGATTCCACAGCTCAGATGTTCATCACAGCATTTGAGTTCGCCCCCCAGGAGGTACAAGAACTACAACGTGCCTTATTACAGCATCAGATGGCGCTTAAGATAGCCCAAGCTGATGACAAGAACCTTTCTAGCCCCAGCGACTACACCATCATGTCTAGTTTTCTAGAGGCCTATATTGATGAGTATGGCTATATCACTCACTTCATCAGCACCGAAGTGATTCGAGCAGAGGCTGATGTGGTAACAGAATTCTTCCCTCGCTTTGAATCTGAGACCGCATGGCTCAGCCTCCTTGAAGGCGGTGAGCTGGCGCATATCTCAACATCAAAGAGGCAGGACGCTATCTGCGGCACCAATACATTCTGGAAAATGAAGGTTACGTTAGAACACCCCCTGACCCGGGGGCAGGTTCAC
>JAUMUH010000127.1 GCA_030530765.1 Rothia sp. (in: high G+C Gram-positive bacteria) | reverse complement strand
AGCTCCTCGAAAGGTCGCTGAGCAGGTCTTCAACAGGTTCAATCAGGTAGGGCGCGTTGTTAGAGACGCGCCCTACATCTTTAGATACAGGGTGCATAGCCCAGCCGTGCGTCTGGGCAAAAGCCTGCTTTCGGATCAGCTCCAGAGCCTCTTGAGCTGACGTCCGCACCTGTGCCTTCTGCGCCGGGTCTTGGGGAGCTGGGGCACCAACAACCCTGCCAGAACGTAGCCAGTTGGTGAGGCTATCTGCTTCTGAAACCTGGGTGTCATCAGCGACCTCCAGCGGAATGGGTAGGCGGTTGTGCAGCTGCCCCAGCGCTTCTTCCATGGGGTGGGCGTAGGGCGGCTCGCCGCCCAGATCAGCCATAATGCCGGTATCAAACTCGCCATGACCCGGTGAGTCCATGGTGACAATAGAACAGCTCAGCAGCCACTGCCCTTCTTGCCCCTCAAAAGCAGCACCCGGGGCGGCGTACGCTGCCGGAATCTTCCACCAGGCATAAAGCCCCACCAGATAGATAGGCCTACCGTCAGCCTGGTGGACAAAATAGGGAGTCTTAGCTGTTTTACCGGCAGCGGTGGTTTTGGTTTTCCACTCGTAATAGCCACTCACCGGAATAGCGCAGTGCCCTGCCACCGCAGCCTCCCTGAAGGTGGGCTTTTCAAAAATCGTCTCACTGCGGGCGTTGAAGGCTCGCGAAGCAAAGCTCGGATCCTTAGCCCAAGAAGGCAGCAGGCCCCAGCGGGCGCTGTGTAGCTCCCGCACAAACTGGCCTTGCCCCGGTAAGGACGCCGCGGCGTCCTGCCCAGCGCCATCGTGAGTATGAGCGGGGTTCAAGCTCTCAGCAGGGAAGAGTCTATCCACCAGAATCGGCACCGCGTGGGTGGGTGCCACATTGTAGCTGGCTATCGGTTCGCCAAGTTCAACCCCGGCGAGATATTGGGGGTGCTCTAGTGCCAGTTCAAGGGCGTACCTGCCACACATTAGAAACCCTCACTTTCATAGGCTTCGATCACAGCATCTTCAATATCATCGAGAGTGATGAGGGGTTCAATGTCGTCCAATGCCCCTACGGTTGCCGGGTCAAGAGGCAGGCTCAGTGCCCGGTAAACATCGGTGGTGACAGCCCGCAGAGAAGCAGAACCCTGCACCACAATGCCGCTGCTGAACCACCAGGCACCGGCAACAACCCGCTGGGCAGTGCCAATAATCTTGACCTTCTGGCCGCCCGGCAGCTGCCCCCAGACCGAATATTCACCGGGGCAATACTCCCCTGGCAACTCCCCCACCCCGGCTGTGATGCCCAAGGAAGAAAGAGTGTCCGCAAACATTTGCCCAAAAACACCGTAGCGCTCGTGGTTGCCGCTGACCGCATCAGGGGCATACTGAAAATGATCAACCACCAGGCAACCGCGGTGATAAGCTGCCGCATGCCCGCCCACCGTGCGCACCAGGGGCTCAAAACCGTGAGCCCTACAGACTGCCGCAGCATCAGCAAAGTGCGGGTTCAGCTCATCACGCCGCCCAAAAGCAACCGTAGGGGCAGGGCGATAAAGCCTCAACGTAGAAGGCTGCTCACCCCTGCCCACGGCACGCAGCTGCACCATAGCGTCCTCAATCAGTTCACCCATGATGCCGGTGTGCTCAGCCCTCAAGTTTTGAATGACCAGGCTCATGAGGGCAGGTTCCCTTCAATCAGGTTGTGTTCGGGGCGGTCAAGGTCAATATCAAGCAGGCTAGTGGAAGCAAACTCCCACCAGGCAGGCTCAAGCCCCGCCTTGATTGCCACCTTCTGCGAAAGAACATGCGAGGGTGAGGTGCCGTAAAAAGGTAGCTGCCCCTGCTCTAGAACTTTAAGCGCTAGCTCGTGTACCAGGTAGCTGGCAAGCCCCCGGTTGCGGTAGTCAGGCAGGGTATCAACCCCAATTTGGTTGGCAAGCAAAGAATCAGCAGAAGCACCTGCTACTGCCACCGGCTGCCCGTCAGAGTAGGCGGCTAGAACATAGAGGTCAGGACGCAGGGCGCTAAAGCCAAAAGCATTAGTGAAGAACTCATGCCCCCGGTAGGCGTCACATTCGGTAGGCTCAAGCCAACGAAAGCTGAAGCCCTGCTGGCTGAGCTGCGCTGCGGCGTCCTGCTGTTCTGCCCGGCGGTCTTTTCTAAAAAGATCCCTACCGGGGGTGAAAAAGAGAGCGGTGCCAGTGTTCTGCATGGCTGATGGGCTCAGGTAATCATTGACGCGCAGCAGCCTAGAGTAATCCCCCACCCAGGCACCGGCGTCCCCGGCAAGCTGCTCTTCAATAGCCTGCAGCACCCGCGGATGCTGGGCAGAAAGCAGGGTGATGCCACTGTAGTGGGCGAGGCGTAGCTCCCAGTGGTCGGTGTAACGGCGGCGGTCAGAGCGCATATTTTCTAGGGGCAGACGCTCAGCGGTCAACAGGTTAGAGCCAAACTGCCGAGCCAACCCGATTGCGCCCTCGGGTAGGCAGTAGTCAGTGGCAAGCTGCCGGTCAAGCAGATCGCGCGCTGCCTCATATGATTCGATACCGCCCATCTGTGCCCTTTCCCTGTTGTTTTGAACGGCTTTATGCCTACCCTACCTGCCGATTGCTAAGCT
>JAUMUH010000019.1 GCA_030530765.1 Rothia sp. (in: high G+C Gram-positive bacteria) | reverse complement strand
ATGGACGGTGCAAGCGAAACCCGCATCTTCTTCTCTATCACGATGCCCCTGCTACGCCCCATTTTGGCACTCGTGCTGATTATGACGATTATCGGCTCCTTCCAGGTCTTCGACACCGTAGCCGTAACCACCGGTGGTGGCCCAGCAAACGCCACCAACGTACTGCAGATGTACATCTATGACCTTGCCTTTGGGCGCTTCCAATTCGGTTACGCCTCCGCCCTATCGGTTGCGCTACTCATCGTCCTCGGCATCATTACCATCATCCAGTTCAAGCTCACCCGCGCCAACGACACAGATTTGGACTAAGACTATGAGCACTCAAACCGCAAACCGCGCCCCCGCGCAGACCGAGTCTGCCACAGCGCCCGAACCTGAGTTCCGCAAGAAATCCCCCTGGGGCAAAATCCTAGCCTGGACCGTCATGGTCATCATCATGCTAGTCACCCTGTTGCCCTTCTACTGGATGCTGCGCACCGCACTTTCAACCAACGCCTCCCTCTACCTAGACCCCGCTAACCCCCTACCACCGGAATTCTCAACCGGCGGTTTTGAGCGAGTCTTCGGTATGCAGAGCGCAGAAGAAGCCATCGCAGAAGGTGGCGCCGTTACCGATATGAACTTCTGGCGCTACATCCTGAACTCCACCCTTCTCGCCACTTTGGTGACTGCAGGCCAGCTCTTCTTCTCAGCCATGGCAGCCTACGCCTTTGCCCGCCTAAAATTCCGCGGCAGCAATTTTGTTTACGCCGCCTTCCTCACAGGGTTGATGGTACCCTCAATCTTCACCCTGCTACCCAACTTTGTGCTCATCAAGCAGCTGGGGCTCATCGACTCCATCTTTGGTATCGCCCTACCCACCATGTTCATGACCCCCTTCGCAGTCTTCTTCTTGCGCCAGTTCTTCATGAACATCCCGCGCGAAATTGAAGAAGCAGCCCTGCTCGACGGAATCTCGCGCATCGGCATCTTCTTCAAGGTCATTCTGCCCATGGCGCAGGCACCCATGGCAACGCTGGGCATCCTAACCTACATCGCTGCCTGGAACGACTACTTCTGGCCTTTGATGGTCTCCTACACCGATAACTCCCGGGTACTCACCGTTGCACTCGGCGTATTCCGCGCCCAGTCACCGCAGCTTGGTACCGACTGGGCAGGTCTCATGGCAGCAACCCTCGTTGCAGCCCTACCCATGATCATCCTCTTTGCAGTATTCGCAAAGCGCATCGTCAACTCCATCGGCTTCAACGGCCTCAAGTAAGGATTGAACAATGGCTTCTCAACGATTCCCAAAACTCCGTGGAGCGCTCGCCCTCTCGGCAGCCGCTGTGTTGGCACTTAGCGGCTGCGCGCCGTCCGGCAATGGTGAGGGCACCACAGCCGGTGCTATTGACTACTGGCTGTGGGATACCGGTCAGATCCCTGGCTACCAGCAGTGCGCCGACATGTTTGAAAAGCAGACTGGTAAGAAGGTCGTTATCACCCAGTATGGTTGGGATGATTACTGGCAGAAACTCACTGCCGGCTTCATCGCTGACCAGGGGCCGGATGTCTTTACCAACCACGCCTCCAAATACCCCCAGTTTGTGAACCTAGAAGTCATCAAGCCACTCAACCAGCTTGAAGCAACAGCAGCTGTGAATACCGATGACTTCCAGGAGGGTCTTGCTGATATCTGGACCGGTGAAGATGGCAACCTTTACGGTATGCCTAAGGACTGGGACTCTATTGCCGCCTTCTACAATAAGGACATGATTAAGGACGCCGGGTTCACCCCTGAAGACCTGGCGAACTGGAATTTCAACACCAAGGACGGCGGGTCCTTCGAAAAAATTATCGCCCCCCTCACCATTGACGAGAACGGTGTGCGAGGGGATGAACCCGGCTTTGATAAGACCAAGGTTGCCGTCTATGGTTTAGGTGTTTCAGAATCCGGTGGCTCCACTTTTGGGCAGGGCCAGTGGTCTGGTTTCGCTGCCGCTACCGGCTGGGAGGTTACCAACAAGCCGGTTTGGGGTGACCATTACAACCTCGATGATCCGAAGTTCCAAGAAACCATGGACTGGTATTTTGGTCTTGTTGAAAAGGGTTACATGCCTGCCTTTGGTGTCTTCCCCCAGTCTGAAGGTGCAGCGCCGCAGCTGACCTCCAAGAAAGCAGCAATTACCTTTAATGGCTCTTGGATGAACACCACCTATGCTGCAGCTGAGTTCGAAGTAGGCCTGGCGGGGTTCCCAGTAAACACCGAAACCGGTATGGCAAAGACCATGATGAACGGTCTTGCTGACTCCATCAACGTCAACACCGATGACCCTGAAGGCTCCGCTCAATGGGTAGCCTTTATGGCAAGTACCCAGTGTCAGAGCGTTATTGGTGAACAGGGTGTGGTCTTTCCCTCCCGCAAGGACGCTACGCCTATTGCTACCGAATCCTTTGCCAAGATGGGGCTAGACACCACAGCTTTCAGCGACCCGGTTACCCGCAATGATGTGGTTTTCTTCCCGATTACCGACTACGGTGCAGATATCTCAGCCCTGACCACTCCCGCCTTTGAGGACATCTACGCCAACGGCAAGCCTGCCTCTACCCTCACCTCGGTCAACGACTCCATCAACGTACTCTTTGAGACCTCAGCTGACTAGTCTCAGCCCCTAGCTTTTAGAAAGGACGCACCCAATGTCAGGCGTCACCCTTGAAAATGTAACCTGCCACTACCCCGGAGCAGAGCGCCCCTCAGCGTCAAACCTGAATCTTGAGATCAAAGAGGGCGAATTTTTGGTGCTCGTTGGCCCCTCAGGGTGTGGCAAGTCCACCACCTTGCGTATGATCGCTGGTTTGGAGGACGTCACCGACGGCACCATCACCATCGGTGGTAAGGACGTTACCCATATTGCCCCTAAAGACCGCGATATCGCTATGGTCTTCCAAAACTACGCACTATACCCCCACATGACCGTGCGTGAGAATATCGCCTTCTCCCTCAAGGTCGCTAAGTTCCCCAAGGACAAAATTAACCGGCGTGTTGAAGAAGCTGCCAAGCTACTGGATCTCACCCAGTATCTAGATCGTAAACCTAAGGCTCTTTCAGGCGGTCAGCGTCAGCGCGTTGCTATGGGGCGCGCCATTGTGCGGGAGCCCCGCGCCTTCCTGATGGACGAGCCACTTTCAAATCTGGATGCCAAACTGCGCGTGCAGACCCGCACCCAGATTTCAGAACTTACCCGTCAGCTGGGTGTTACCACCGTTTACGTCACCCACGACCAGACTGAGGCAATGACGATGGGCGACCGGGTTGCCGTGCTTAAAGACGGCGTGTTGCAACAAGCAGATTCCCCCGCCCGTCTCTACGACCACCCCGCCAACGAGTTTGTAGCAGGGTTTATTGGTTCACCTTCTATGAACCTCTTCCATTGCAAGGTTGATGCGGCGGGTGCTCATCTTGGTTCTGCCATCATTCCCCTCACGGAGGCTCAGCGCTCACGTCTGACTGGTGATACTGTCAGTGTGGGCGTGCGCCCTGAAGACCTAACTGTTAGCTCTGAAGGGGAAGGTTTGCTCGTGCACGTTGACCTGGTGGAAGAGCTGGGCGCGGACGCTTTTGTTTATGCTTCACTTGGTCTTTCATCAGAGGTGAAACTCAAGACCACCAGTGATGAACGCCCCGCTCAGGTCATCATACGCGTGGGTGGGCGCAGCGAGATCAAACAGTATGACCAGTTGAGGATTACCCCATCAGGTCGCCTACACTTCTTTGATGCTGCTACCGGAGCTAACCTGGACGGTTCACCAGACCCCAAGACCGGTGCTATGCCGGTTATTCCTGAACGTGCTCGCGGGTCAGTGAGCATCCAGACAGCTCAAGAAGACACTCCCTGGGGCCGCTAAGCCCTTGTTAGGACGCTGCTATCTACTATCCGGCATACGGGTGCGAGGCAGCGTCCTTTTCTTATTAACCAGCAGTTATCTACCTGGAAAGAGAACCTACTGTGCATGAAAAATTAGCCGCCGCCGAAAGCGCCAATACAGCCTTGCGTGCCAGCCGTATTGATCGCTGGTACCCTAATTTTCATATTGCAGCACCGGCAGGCTGGATTAACGACCCCAATGGGCTTAGCTTCTTTAAGGGGCGTTACCAGGTCTACTTTCAGCACCACCCTTTTTCTAGCGTATGGGGGCCCATGCACTGGGGGCACGTTTCATCTGCCAACCTCGTAACCTGGAAACGTGAACCAATTGCCCTAGCCCCCAGCCTCGAAGCTGATTCGGGTGGGGTCTACTCTGGCTCTGCCGTAGAAGTAAACGGTGAGCTATACGCCTACTACACAGGTAACCGCTGGCTTAACCCCGCTAACCGTGACGACGGGAACGTGCAGGTGCAATGTTTGGCGACCTCCTCTGACGGGGTAGTTTTTGAGAAAAAGGGTGTTCTGATCGACGGGGTACACCTTGCTAACTTCCGTGATCCTAAGGTTTTTAGTTACCGGGGTTCCCATTACATGGTTATAGGTGCTACTTCTGATGAGAGCCGGGGGCAGGTACACCTCTACTCTTCACGGGATATGCTTTCGTGGGTCTTTGAAGGGGTTATTTATGAAGACCCCCGTGATGACGTATTCATGCTTGAATGCCCCGACCTGTTTCAACTGGGCGAGTATTGGGTTTTGATGTTCTGCCCTGAACGCCCCACACCTGCTGGCTACAATAATCGCAACACCCATAACGCCGGGTATGTAGTGGGTTCCTGGCAACCCGGCAGTGTTTTTGAACCGTTAAGCGGGTATCGCCCTCTTGACTGGGGTGCTAATTTCTATGCCCCGCAGACCTTTCTTACCGGGGACGGGCGCCGCGCTATGTTCGGGTGGATGGGGTCTTTTGGTATTCCCACTGCTAGTCATGTTGAGGGGGACGGGTGGAGCGGGCAGCTAACCGTGCCGAGAGAATTGCGACTAACAAAAGACCTTAAGCTCACCAACTTCCCTGTATCTGAACTGGTACAGCTGCGAAGTGCTACCCGTGATTTCGGGGCTTTTACTGTGGGTGCTAACGAGAGTTTGGTCGTGCAAGAAAATGCCGATAGTTGCGAAATTGAGCTAGAGGTAAATCTAGCTTCCAGTAGCTCTGAGCGTATGGGGCTAGACATCATGAAGACCGCTACGGGTCAGGTCTATGTTGGCTACGATGGCCAGTCTCAGCGTATTTTTATTGACCGCAGACTTGCCGGTTATGGTGACCGCGGTTATCGGTCAGCACCCTACCCGGGTGGTGAGAGACTGAGCT
Organism: Rothia sp. (in: high G+C Gram-positive bacteria); assembly: GCA_030530765.1. GTDB lineage: Bacteria > Actinomycetota > Actinomycetes > Actinomycetales > Micrococcaceae > Rothia. The sequence continues at coordinate 13,337 of JAUMUH010000019.1, read as the reverse complement.
TGCGAGTATTGGTTGACTGTGGTTCCGTTGAGGTTTTTGTTAATGGTGGGCTGGAATCACTTAGCTCACTAGCTTTTCCTGCTGAGGGGGAGCGCAGTGTGGTGTTGAGTAGCGAATCTGGTTCTATTGCCGTTGAGTCGCTGAGGGTGCACGCTCTGGACGGTATATGGGAAGACCCTAACGAAAGGTAGCTTTGTGAGTACTTCTTATAGTTCTATGCACGGCAGTCTGGTTACCCTACGCGGTGGTGGCTATACGGCGGTGATTTCTGAGGTGGGGGCAAGCCTTAGCCAGCTGGTTGCCCCGAGTGGTCAGCATCTTGTTTTGCCGGTTGCTGCAGGCGAGCTGCGGGTGGGGTATCGCGGCTCAGTTTTAGCGCCCTGGCCTAACCGTATTGCTGGTGGGGAATACTTTTGGGAGGGTGAAAAGCATCAACTACCTCTAACGGAGCCAGAGCTGGGGAACGCTAACCATGGCTTGGTTGCATGGTTACCCTGGAATCTGGGGCAGGTACAGAAGGTGGATGGCGGGCAGCAGCTAACCTGCTCCCTGCGGCTTAACCCGCAGCCTGGCTACCCTTTTGCTGTGCACTTGAGTCTGGTCTATACCCTTACTGCTTCTGGCTTGAAAGTTTCACTGACAGCTCGAAATATAGGGAGGGGGGTGGCACCTTATGCTGCGGGCTTTCACCCTTACCTGGTAGCAGAGGGGGCACCGGATCAGGAGGGTGCTGTTGATGAGTGGAACCTTAGGTTACCTGTTGCCAGCTATGTGGAAACAAATGGTCGCATGATTCCTGTTGCTGAACATTCGGTGGTGGAAAGTCCCCTAGATTTCACTGCAGAACGTCCTTTAGACGGTATCGACCTTGACCACGGGTTTGGGCGGCTGACAGGAGATGTTATTACTCTACGCGGAGTAAATGGCGGAGTGCAGATGATTTTAGAAGAAGGGGTGAAGTGGGTTCAGGTGTATACCGACGGGCTTAGCCGCCGGGGCGTAGCCATAGAACCCATGAGTGCCCCCGCAAACGCTTTTGTGACCGGTAACGATTTAACCCACCTAGAACCGGGTGCTGCTCATACACTTTCGTGGACCTTAGCTACTCTCTAAGCCTGCAAGACCTGAGTGGTGGGGCACTATAGCCCCTAGACTTATTGCATGCCCTCTTTTTCTGTAAATGATGCTCACGCCTGGTTTCGTAAATTTGGGGTGCCGCTGGTGGTGCCCGGTAAAGAGCGTTTTTGCCTCCTGTTGATACGTTCTGCCCCTTTCCTGGTGTGGGCAAGTGCTGCAGCAGTGTTGCACAATCTGGCGTGGGCGCTGATGCTGCGAATCGTGGGGGGCGAGGTCAGCTTCAACAACGTAGAATTTGTTGAAATATCAGATGACACTTTTCTGGTGATGACACTGTTGACATCCCTAGTGCTGCCGTTAGCACTCCTGGTGTTGCCTTGGTTTCTTGCCCGCTTGCTGGCGCGCCGCCCTGCCTGGCAGGGTAATCTGCTGGGTCTCTTCCTTACACCGGTGACGGTGTGGGCAGTGTCCCCAGCCGCTAGCAGGTTAGTGGGTATAGATGAGGGGGTATTGGCAGATAGCTTGGGTGGCGCACTTCTTGTGGTCGCTGCAATATTTGTCTGTATCTACCTGGGCGTAGATACCTTGCTGCACTGGACGCTTAAAGCTACCTATTATGAGCTGTGGTCGCTGAGCTCAATGGTTTCTAAAGTGCTTCCGGTGCTCATGATTGCGGTGCTCTTCTTCTTTGTTAATGGCGATATTTGGAGAGTAGCTGATGCTCTGAGTTTTGGGCGAACCGGGCAGGTGGCTGCTGTGCTTGCTACACTGAGTCTGCTGGTTATCGTGACAAGTTCGCACGAGAAAACCCAGCGCCTTATTGGTTCCCGGCACGGTGATAAGATCGAGCGATTCACCCTTGAAGAGTACCGCCGGGCGGCAGAAAGCTCAGGGCAGATATGGGAGCTGGCTTTGCGGAAGACCAACTCTGAGGCCCTCAAAAATTCTCCTGCTATCGGCAGGTTAGAGTGGTACAACTTTAGCCTGCTACCCCTGCTTGCCCAGGCTATTCAGGCACTCATGTTTGGGGTGCTAGTCTGTTTTTTCTTCATTTGGTTTGGCACTATAGCCATCCCCACGGCGACCATTTCTGGTTGGTTGACGCATGAGCCGGCAGCCTTTCAGCTGGCAGGCTTGACCCTGCCCTTTAGTGCGGTGCTGGTGAAGGTTTCAGTCGTCCTGGGTGCTTTTGCGGGCTTGAACTTTGTGGCGCAGACAAGTGCTGACGCTAAATATAGCCAGGAGTTCCTCACACCCACGGTTGAGCACGTACGCCAGGCTGTGATGATGCGTCACCTTTACCGGGCTTATTTAGCCGAACATGATCTTGTAGGCGAGGAAGAACATGAGGGCGGCGATGCCGGCGTCCAGAATACGCCAGGCGCGGGGGTTGGCAAAGATGGGCCGCAGGAAGCGGCTGAACCCGGCAAGTAGGCAGAACCAGATAGTAGAACCAATGAGGGCACCGATATAGAAGTACCAGCGCCCTTCCCCTTGCTGGTTGGCGATACCTCCCAAAAGGACGACGGCGTCTAGGTAGGCATGCGGGTTGAGGTAGGTCATGGCGGCGGCAACTAGAAGTGCTTTACCTACAGTTTGAGGGCCCTGGTCGCCCCCGGTGGTGACGGTCATGGCTGAAGGTTTGATGGCGCGCTTGGCTGCCATGAAGCCGTAGCAGATGAGGAAGATGCCCCCACCCCAGCGCAGTACTTCTAGCACCCAGGCGGCAGAATCAACGATTTTGCCGATACCAAAAACACCTAGGCCGATGAGCAGGGCGTCAGAAAGAATACAGAAAATGGCAATGGGCCACACAAACTTTCCGATGATGCCCTGGCGTAGGATGTAAGCGTTCTGGGCGCCGATGGCAACGATCAGGGAGAGGCCGGTGCCTGTGCCCAGCAGGATGTAGGGGAGAACTTCTGATATCACGAGGTATAACCGTACGCTACAGGTGGCAATAAATCTATCTAATGAAACTTGCGTAGCTTAAGATGTTCTTATGATGCGTTTTACCACCGACCAGCTGCAAACCTTTGTCACCGTCACCGAGTATGGGACCTTCGATGCTGCCGCCGATATCCTCGGGGTCAGTGCATCGGCAATATCTCAGCGCATCAAGGCGATGGAACAGCTAGCTGGCAGAGTTCTGTTGAAGCGCACCAACCCCGTTACACCCACTGAGTCGGGCCAGAGTGTGCTGCGTATAGCCCGGCAGAGCGAGTTTTTGCACGGTGAAATGGAGCGTGAACTGGGTGGTGGCGGGGCTGCGCAGAGTGTAGCCGTTGCCGTTAACGCAGACTCGTTGTCGACTTGGTTTCTGGCGGCTGTGGGTGAGCTTGCTGCTCAGGATAAGATTTTTTGCGACGTGCGCCGCGAGGGGGAGTTTCACTCCTCAGCTCTTCTGCGTTCTGGTGAGGTGATGGCGGCGATTACCTCCCGCCCGGAGTCAATCCCTGGCTGTTCGGTTGAAAAGCTAGGGGACGTTCGCTATCACGTGGTTGCCTCCAGTAGCTATCTGGCTACCTACTTTCCTGCCTACCCGCAGGTTACTGCTCGGGAGCTGGCTGCCGCCCCTGTGATTGAATTTGACCGTAAAGACTTCGGTTTGACGGCGGCGCGAGAGTTGCTGGCACACCGTTTTGGTGTTGAAGCAGATGACTGGGCTACCCCACCCACTCTCTATGTTCCCAGTTCTTCTGACTACGCCCGCGCCGTCCTTGACGGTATTGCCTGGGGGTTGGTGCCAGCTGCCCAGTGTGCGCAGGCTCTTGCCGCCGGGCAGCTGGTGGAGCTGGTTGATGAGCCCATTGATTTGCCGCTGTACTGGCAGCACTGGAATATTAGTTCACCGGTCTTGCAACGCTTGACTGAGCGGGTGTATGACGCTGCCCGCGCCCCGGGTGCCCTGCGTTGATGGTCGGTTTTCCTTGGGCAATGTGAGGTTTTAGCCGGTCTTTATCACTTGTGTGGTGAAGTTTTTTTAGGGTATCATTACTTGTCAGGAGTGGTGGTTCCCTGTTTTTGAAAAATTTTTCCCTGCGGTGGCTTGCCTGTAAAAAAGTTTACATGTAAAGTAATAACCGTTGAAAGAACTAAGCCACTCGAAAGGGAAAACATCATGGCAGAACTCACCGCAGGCACCTGGAACTTTGACTCCGCCCACTCAGAAATCGGTTTCACCGTACGCCACGCAGGCATCACCAAGGTGCACGGTATTTTTGAAGAAGCAACCGCCCAGCTAACCATCGCTGAAAACATTGCAGACTCAACCGTAGAAGCAACCGTGCAGACCTCATCCATCAACACCGGCAACGCAGACCGCGATGGTCACCTCAAGAGCGGCGACTTCTTCGGTGTTGAAGAGCAGGCAGCCATGACCTTCACCTCTACCTCCTTCGAACTGGACGGTGAAGACCTGACCATCACCGGTGACCTCACCATCAAAGGCGAAACCCGCCCCGTCACCTTCACCGGTGAATTTGCAGGTGCAGTAGTGGACGCCTTCGGCACCACCCGCGCAGGCGCATCCGTCACCGCAACCATCTCTCGCAAACACTTTGGCATGACCTGGAACGCAGCCATTGAAGCAGGCGGCGTGCTGGTTTCCGATAAGGTCGTCATCAACCTAGATGTAGCCTTCACCTCTCCAGAAGCCTAAAGGCAACCTGGCGCCGTAAGGCGCTCACCAAAAACCGTGTGTAGATACAGCCCCCATTGCCGTAAGGTAGTGGGGGCTGTGTCGTATAGACCCGAAAGGACGGCAGGTGGCAGCTTTTCTTGAAAAACATCAGGTCATGCTTTACCTACTAGCACTGCTGGCAGGTGGGGCTGCATCCTTTCTGCCCGGTCTAGACCACCTGGCTAACCCACTGGTCAGCCCCGCTCTTGCCCTGCTACTGCTCGCCACTTTTCTCAGTATTCCTCTGCGGCAAGCAACTGTGCGCCACCTGCCCCAAAGGTTTCTCACATCTTTAGTGCTGCTCAATTTTCTGCTCGTACCGATTATCGCAGCTGCCTTACTTGCACTTACCCCCTTGCCCGATGCTGTCGCTTTTACAGCTGCCCTAGTGCTTCTATCCCCCTGCATTGACTACGTGGTGGTTTTTACTCGGCTTGCTGGCGGGTCTGCACACAGGCTACTAGCGGCAACCCCCGTCTTGCTTGCCGCCCAGCTACTCCTAGCGCCACTCTGGTTAGCGATTTTCACAAGGCTTGACCTATGGCAAAACACACCGGTTGACCTCACCGCGCTTTATCTAGAAGTGGGGCCCGCCCTATCTGCCCTGCTGGTAGTACTACTCGCTCTAGCCCTAGCATGGGCACTTCAAAATAACAGAGCTACCCAAGAACGTGCCGGGCAGCTCGCCGAAATCAGCATGGTACCGCTGATGCTCGCCGTCCTCTTTCTCACATCTTCAGCCCATACCCACACCCTTAGCGGGGGCTGGCAGACCCTTGCCCCGCTACTACCTCTCTATATCACCTTTGCTGCGCTCGCTGGATTAAGTAGCTGGTTGCTGTCGCGCTACCTCCTGGGTGGTGCCGCACCAGCGGCAAACCACGCTAACAGAATCTCTCTTACCTTTTCAGCGGTAACCCGCAATGCTCTAGTGGTGCTCCCCATTGTGTTGGGAATCAGCCACATCGCCCTCAAAGCTGGTGTGCCCGCCGCAGATCTCATGCCCATGACCGTGGTTACCCAAACCCTAGTTGAGCTACTGGTCATGACCGCCATGGTAGCTCTATTGAGGGCGCAAAAAACCGGGCACCTAGCTGTACGCAACAACTAAATGCCCGGCACCGGGGTTAGCTGGCTAAAGACTGCCACACAAAATAAAGAGCAATTGCCGCTAGCACCCCAAACAAAGCCCAGCGGCGCAACCTGGTCTCAAACTTAGCTGCCTTAATATCCTTGCGGTCAGCAAACTTTTCTGCAGGGTCAACCGGTGCAAGATTAGCCGGATTAGTGGTTTCAGGTTTCTGATCGGCCACAGCTCAACCTAGCGCCAGCGGGTTGTCATCAACAGACCCACCATAATCAAACCCACCCCCAGGGCAATATTCCAGTTACCCAAAGTAGCAACGGGAAAAGTAGCTTCTGTGATATAGAAGGTCACAATCCACAGAACGCCAAGCAGCATCAGTGCAAACATAATGACGCGGTACCACAGGGGAGTAGATGAGGGGAAGTCCTCATCGCTATACATCGACTCAGCAACACGGCGCAACTCCGCCTCGCTCAGATCCTCATCGCGAATCGACTTCGAATCAGCCACTGTTCCTCCAGCTGGGGAGTAAACCCCGAATATAAATCACAAACGTACAGCGTCAATTTTAATGTAAATAGCTGAGAAAGTTCTAACATTGTAAGGAATAACGTCAAAGACCGAAGGCACAACCTTGTCTACCGCCGCCAAGAAACCAGCACGCCGAACCCCCTCCGGTGGGTCGCCCATATCATCGGTGAACTTCTCATCACCCTAGGGGTCATCCTGCTGCTCTTTGTAGCCTGGCAACTGTGGTGGACCACCATTGAAGCAAACAGAACACAGCAAGAAGCCGTGCACTCCCTGACGCAGCAGTTCAACACCTCCGCAGACACTGGCAAACACAGCGCTTCAAACTACGACTCAACAAACCCGCCCCTCACCCAGACACCCGCCTACGGGCAGGCCTACGGCGTGGTCTACATACCCCGGCTGGGCGAAACATACGCCCGCCCCCTAGCTGAAGGCACCGGTAACGACGTGCTCGATACCCTAGGGCTAGGGCACTATGCAGATTCCCAGCCTCTGGGTGAATTTGGTAATTTCGCGCTCGCAGGTCACCGTCAGACCAACGGGGCAGTGCTGGACCACATCGACAAGCTGCAAAAGGGCGATAATATCTACATCCAAACCAATGAGGGCTACTACACCTACCGGGTCTATGAATCAAAAATTGTTCTACCCCAGCAGGTAGAAGTGATCGCCCCAGATCCGGGTAATCCAGATGCCCCGGCAGCAGCTGCCACCCGCCGTCTGCTCACCCTGACCAGCTGCCACCCACGCTATGGGGACACCGAACGCTATATTGTTCACGCTGAATTTATGAACTGGCAGCCCAATGAGGCCGGAGCCCCGGCAGAGATAGCCAAAGCGGCTAGCTAAAGCTCATCAGGTACAAAAATTTTTTAGCTCTAACAGATAAGGTTTTCGCATATGTACGGTTGGATCTTCCGCCACCTACCCGGGCCCCTTTGGCTGCGCATTATGGTTGCCCTAGCCCTCATTCTGCTCGTGATCTACCTACTTGTGGAATACGCCTTCCCCTACCTTGCCGAATACAGCCCCCTTACCACCGGTGCCACCATCGAGCAGTAGAGGGGCAACCAGCCCGTCCATGGGGTGAACCTCAACGGCTCTACCTACTACGGTAAACTTGGGTCAGAACTGAAGGGAGTGCACCTATGGCAAGAATCCTGGTCATCGATAACTATGACAGCTTCGTCTTTACCCTGGTCGGCTACATTCAGCAGCTGGGGGCAGAGACAACTGTAATCCGTAATGATGAACTCAGCCTAGCTGACACTATCTCGCTTGCCCAGAAGCATGACGGGGTGCTAGTTTCCCCCGGGCCTGGCAACCCGGCAGAAGCAGGTGTCATCGTTGACACGATCCGCTGGGCAGCAGAAGCCAAGAAACCCCTCTTAGGCGTATGCCTGGGGCACCAGGCCATCGCTGAGGCTTTTGGCGGCCTGGTCACCCATGCACCCGAGCTCATGCACGGCAAAACCTCACAGGTGGTACATGAAAACACCTCAGTTTTCAAAGGTTTACCCAGCCCCTTCACCGCCACCAGATACCACTCCTTGGCAGTAGAACCAGCCTCTTTACCCGCTGATCTAGAGGTAACCTCAAAAACCGATCATGGCATTATCATGGGGCTGCGTCATGTAACAGCCCCCCTACACGGTGTGCAGTTCCACCCAGAATCAGTGCTAACAGAAGGCGGCTACCTGATACTGGGTAACTGGCTAGAAGAGACCGGGCTTCTGGGTGCAGCTGACAAAGGCGCCCAGTTATCACCGCTCATAGAACCCTAAGCGCTCACCTGCGCACCAAAACTACCGCTCATCGTAAAAGACCTGCCCCTCATACAGTGAGGGACAGGTCTTTCTACAGGCCAACTAGCTGTTAGTTGTCCTTGTTATCATTGCTCGCTGCAGAAGAGGCCTCCTTTGACGGTTCAGCCTCCTTGCTCGGCGCTGACGAAGAGCTTGGTGCCGGCTGCGGGGACGACGGCGGCTGAGTTGCCTGAGCAGATGGCCTCGGAGCAACGGTCGCTGCCGGTGCAACCGCAACACGAATAGTGACGGTGGCGCCCTGCTCAACCAAGGTCCCAGCAGCTGCGCTTTGCGAAATGACGGTACCGGCAGGCTGAGAAGACGTTGTCACGTTCTCAATATTGGTGCTCAGCAGGGTGTCTGGGCCGGTGAGGGTAGCAATTGCTTGATCCCGGGTAAGCCCGACCAGGGAGGGGACTTCAACCTTACCGTTCGACAAAATAATATCTACTGTTGAACCCGAGGGAGCCTGCTCCCCAGAACCAGGAGTTACACCAACAACCATACCGTTTGGCACAGTAGCGCTGTTCACCGAGGTGGTACGTCCAGCCACAAAACCTGCCTGGGTGAGTGCCTCACGAACATACTGCTCACTTTGACCGGCAAGGTTCTCAGGGATAGTAACAACAGCTGGCCCAGATGACACCGTGACGGTTATTTCGGTGCCCTCCTCAGCTTCCATACCGGTAGCCGGTGAGGTTTTAATGACCGAGCCCTTCTCAACCTGATCGGAATGCTCTTCTACAAACTTAAGGGGGTAGTTCAGGTTGCGCAGAGCGGTTTCAGCTTCTGCCCGGGGCATACCCTGAACTGCCGGAATAGCGTGTACCGGCACCTTATTGAGCTCAGCCTGATAGTAGAGCACAGAACCAACGCCAAAGGCAGCCAGCAGAACAATGAGCAGGGTAGTTAGCGCCTTGCCCCAAGCACTACGGCGGCGTTTCTTGCGAGCCTTTTCTGGGTCTTGACCGTAGCCATAACCGTACAGTTCCTCATCGGTAAACTCAGACTGGGCGGAATCAAAGAAGGTACCGATACCCGCTTCCTCAGTTTCACGCTTACCCCCGGCAGCAACAGCAGAACTAGCAGCCACTGCCCCCAGACTGGCGGCACTGAGTGCAGTAGTGGCCTCTGTGGGGTCATCATCACTAGCAAGTACTCCTGAAACGGCACCCTTAAGAGCATCACTAAACTCTGCCGCACTTTGATAGCGGTCATCAGCGTTCTTTTGCAGACCCTTCAAAATAACCCGATCAACATCTGTAGAAACGTGCTGATCAGCGTATACGCTAGGTGCCTGAGGTGCCTCGCTCAGATGCTTTCCTGCAAGCTCAACGTTGGTAGGGGCATCAAAAGGTGAACGCCCAGCAACCATCTCATACACCACACAAGCAGCAGAATAGATATCACTACGCGCATCAACGGTCTCACCGCGGGCCTGCTCAGGGGAAATATAACGGGCGGTCCCCATAACGGTATTAGCCTTGGTCAGGCTCTCACCAGCGTCCTCAGCAGCACGGGCAATACCGAAGTCCATGACCTTAACCTGCCCAACGTCCCCCAAGGACTTCTTTTCAGCGGTCTGGGGCAGAACCATCACATTGGCCGGTTTAATATCGCGGTGCACAATGCCGGTCTTATGGCTATACTCCAGCGCATCTAAAATCTGGACACCGTAGCCGATAGCGGCATCCTGATCCAGTGGGCCCTGCCTCAAAACGTCCCGCAAGGTAGTGCCCTGCACCAGTTCCATCACCATGTAGGGAACAGTAATAGGGTTGCTACCTACCGTGGCCTCAAAATCGCCGGTATCGTACACAGCCACAATTGAATGATGGTTCAAAGCAGCAACAGCCTCAGCTTCACGCTGGAAGCGGGCACGGAAGATAACGTCCTGTGCATGTTCGATACGTAGCACCTTGAGCGCAATCTTACGCCCCAGGCGGGTATCAACTGCCTCGTAGACAGTTGCCATTGCACCTGAACCAATGGCCGCGCCAACCTCGTAACGCCCATCAATAGTCTTAGGAACCTGCTGATCCATATATTCACCCATCATTTCCGGTGGATTTACTGACCGGTCGCTGCATCGCTCGGGGTAGAGCTAGCGGTAGAACCGTTATCTGAATTAGCTGTTGCAGAGCTACTCTCAGCCGCTGGCGCATCAGATGTTGAAGTCTTTGGGGGCTGCGCCACGTAAACATTTACGCTACTGCCCACCTCAACGCGTGAGCCTGAGGTTGGCGAGGTGCGCAGAACAGTGCCTTCACTGGCGCTGTTGCTCTCTTCAAAATGAATCTGCACATTCACACCCAAAGCAGTAATCGCGCTGATGGCATCATCAGAACTCATACCTTCAAGATTACTCGGTAGAGTAACCGACTGGGGGCCAGCAGAATACTGAATAGTAATGGTTTCGCCCACTTCTACACTACCGGTAGGCGACACCGAAAGCACGGTATCTGCTGGTTTATTAGAGGTGACACCGGTGGTGCGGGTAGAGAACCCCATACGGGTTAACTCATTAACCACAGCGCTGAGGGGGCGCCCCTCAAAATAGGAGCTATCAATATCAACACGTGTCGCCTCTGCGCTACTTGTAGCCGTTGTTGTGGGCGAAGCGCTAACAGTTGACACCGTGCCAGATGCTGTTGGCTGCGTATCATCAGTGCTACTAGCGGAGTTATTGCTATAGAGCACGAACCACACAATTGCCGCTACCAGCAGAAGAGCTAGTACCAGGGATACCCAACCCCAGGGGCTTTTCCTCTTTTTCTGTTCCTGAGCTGCTTGAGCCTGCGGTGGCACAGAACCAGCTACCGGTACACGGGCGGTAGTAGGGTTAGGCTCATACTGGGCACCAGACCCAAACTGTGCAGCGGGAGCTACTGCTGTGGGGGCAGTCATGACGGCTGTAGCATCGGTGTCCGGCCCCTGAGGCAGGAACTTGCTCAGCGGTGGCACCGCCTTAATGGCCGCTGGAATATCGCGACGGCGAATGGCGTCAATAGCTGACGCCAAGGCAGTTGCGGTTTCTGGCCGATCTGCCGGGTCTTTGGACAGCAGGCACATAATCAGCGCAGCTGCCGGGGCCGGGACGTCCTTGGGTAAAGCAGGCGGTGGATCATTCACCTGAGCCAGCGCAATAGCAATCTGGGACTCGCCGGTGAAAGGGCGTTTGCCCGCTAGGCACTCGTACCCAATAATGCCCAGTGAATACATGTCTGAAGAAGCAGTTGCCTGCTGCCCGGTTGCCTGCTCGGGGGCAAGGTACTGGGCGGTGCCCATCACCTGACCGGTAGCGGTCAAGGGCACCTGATCGGCAAGCCGGGCGATACCAAAATCAGTAACCTTGACACGCTCATCGGGTGTAATAATGAGATTTCCCGGTTTCACATCGCGGTGCACCAGCCCCTGAGCGTGAGCTGCAGCCAGGGCGCGGGCAGCCTGCGCCATGATGTTGAGGATGCGGTCAGTGGGCAGCTTCTTGTCCCGCTCGATGATGTTAGAGAGCGGGTCACCCGGTACTAGTTCCATGACCAGGTAGGCAGAGCCTTCTTCTTCACCATAGTCAAAGACGTTAGCGACACCGGGGTGGTTGAGCAGGGCGGTATGCCGTGCCTCGGCACGGAAACGCTCCAAGAAACCGGGGTCACCGGTATATTCCTCTTTGAGAATTTTAACTGCGACCGTGCGACCGAGCACCTTATCACGGGCCTTCCACACTTCACCCATACCGCCAATTGCGATACGTTCGGTTAGGGTGTAGCGCCCGCCCAGCGTTACATCTACTGAAGGCCTCACTTGTTCAACACCGCCTCAAAAATTTGCCTGGCTGCACTCGTAGAGAGCTGTGAACCAGTTGTAGTATCTACATCTTCATAGACTACCGCGATTGCCACCTGAGGGTCATCTGCGGGAGCAAAGCCTGTGAACCAAGAGTTCACTGTGTCGGCACCGGTCTCAGCGGTACCCGTTTTACCACCAACCGATACGCCATTGACACCTGCACCGGCGGCAATACCGTTCTCCACCGAGTTCACCATCCATTTTTTCACCTGGTTAGCTACATCTGGGGAGGTAGAACGCCGCAGCTCCTCAGCAGAGAAGTCGTACAGCGAGCTCAAATTATGCGACTTAACCGACCGAATCAGGTTCGGTTTCATCTGGACTCCTTCATTCGCAATAGCTGCACTTGTCATTGCTACCTGCAAGGGCGTGGTTTTTACATCGTATTGACCAATTGCGGCAAGCGCTAACTGGCTCTTTTCCATGTTGGTGGGAAAGACAGACTGTGAGACCGACAGGGGGATGGAAAGGTCTTGACCGTACCCAAAGTTCTGCGCGGTCTGCGCAATTTTTTCTTGCCCCAGATCCATGGCAATTTGAGCGAAAGGTGTATTGCAAGACTGCGCCAACGCCCACTCAATCGTTGCCTCGGTGCGCGCCGTGCAGTTACCACCTAGATAGTTCGGCAGTGTGGTGTTGGTCTTGGGCAGGGGCAGGTTCTGCGGGTTAGGGATCACGGAGTCTGCGTTATATTTGCCAGATTCAAGGGCGGCTACCGCATCAATAATCTTGAAGGTGGACGCCGGGGCGTAGGTATCACCTGCAATAGCACGGTTGTAGAGAGGTTTAGCCGGGTCAGCATTAAGCGCGGAATAGGCTGCAAGTACCGGCTCAGCGTTATGTGAGGCAAGGGTATTAGGGTCATAGGAGGGGGTAGAAACCATTGCTAAGACCTCACCGGTCTTAGGGTTGAGGGCTACGATAGACCCCTTATGCCCGTCTAGCAGGTTGTAGGCAAGCTGCTGAAGCTGCCCGTCAATGGTGAGCTCTACACTGGCACCTGCTGCCGTGTTACCGGTGAACATCTGCGCTAGGCGGTCGTAGAACTGGGCATCAGAATTACCTGAAAGCTGCTCGTTCATTGAGGACTCAAGCCCGGTAGCGCCATAGACCGATGAGAAATAACCGGTGAGGTTAGCGTATAGCTCAGGCTGGTTGTATACGCGCTGGAAGGCATAGCCATCACTAGAACTGACAGATGAGGCTATTTCGGTGCCGTCCACCAGAATAGAGCCCCGCTGAGACCCGTAGCTCTCGTAGAGGGTCCGGGAGTTCCAGGGGTTAGCCTGTAGATTTTTTGAAT
>JAUMUH010000126.1 GCA_030530765.1 Rothia sp. (in: high G+C Gram-positive bacteria) | reverse complement strand
GTTCTCACCCCCGGCGCCGACGGCATGCGAGGGGCCGTCGAAAAGGCAAAGGAAATCGTCGCTACCACCAAAAATGCACTTCTGGCGTCCCAGTTCAGCAACACCGCTAACCCTGAGGTTCATTACAAGACCACCGGCCCTGAGATTTGGGAAGCTACCGAGGGTAAAGTTGACATTTTTGTTGCCGGTATTGGCACCGGCGGTACTATCTCAGGTGCAGGTAAATACCTCAAGGAACAGAACCCCAACATCAAGGTGGTTGCTGTTGAACCTAAGGACTCCCCTCTGCTAACCGGGGGTAAGGCCGGGCCCCACAAGATTCAGGGGCTGGGGGCAAACTTTATCCCCAACACTCTTGACCGCGAAATCTATGATGCAGTAACCGATGTAACCATCGAAAAGGCTGTCTCTACCTCCCGTGCATTGGGCACCGAAGAAGGTATTCTAGGCGGTATTTCTGCCGGTGCAGCAGTTTGGGCTGCCCTTGAAGAAGCTAAAAAGAGCGAGAACGCTGGCAAGCTAATCGTTGCAATCGTCCCTGACTTTGGCGAACGGTACATCTCGACCTTGCTCTATGAGGACATCCGCAACTAGGCTACCCCTATTAAAAGGCTGCCCCCGGCTCTTCCCGGTGGCAGCCTTTTAGTATGTTCAGGAATAAGATACGGTGAGGGTACAGTTATACAGGTCAGAAAAACTCACGCAGAAAGGGTAGTCATGAGTTTTATATCGCGCCTTCGTGAAGACCTCGAAACAGTACGCACCCATGACCCTGCAGCACGCGGCAAGGCCGAAATCATGATTAACTACTCGGGTATGCACGCTATTTGGGCACACCGGCTAGCGCACAAGCTCTGGCAAAGGGAAAACACCAAGACTCTTGCCCGCACCATCAGCCAGCTCACTCGCTTTCTCACCGGTGTTGAGATTCACCCCGGTGCGACCATTGGGCGCCGGTTTTTCATCGACCACGGTATGGGCGTGGTTATTGGTGAAACTGCCGAAATTGGCGAAGACGTGATGCTCTATCACGGGGTTACCTTGGGCGGGCGCTCGCTTGAAAAAGGTAAGCGCCACCCCACCATTGAAGATCGCGTGACTATCGGCGCAGGTGCAAAGGTTCTTGGGCCGGTTGTTATCGGCGCAGATTCAGCGATTGGCGGTAACTCTGTGGTGGTTCATAACCACCCGGCAGACTCCATCATTACCGGTATTCCTGCTCGTTCGCGTCCTCGCACGCCCGACGCCAAGCAGCCCCTGGTAGACGCGGTGGAGTACGTTGACCCTACCATGTGGATCTAGACCAAGAATATAAGGCCACAAAGGCTGCCTTCACCGCTTAGGTGAAGGCAGCCTTTGTTACCTATTACTGTGCAAGGCGAGGCACCATCTAGTGGGTGTGAGAGTCCTCAGCGTTGATTTCGCTACGGTCACCGCTCCACTCGGTGTGCCACATACCCTCAGCATCAACGCGGCCGTAGGTGTGGGCACCGAAGAAGTCACGCTGACCCTGAATCAGGGCAGCAGGTAGACGCTTGCGGCGCAAACCGTCATAGTAGGACAGTGAGGACGCAAAGACGGGAACAGGCACGCCCTCAGCGGTTGCCTTAGCAACAACACGACGCCAGGAGGGCAGCAGGTCTTCCATCAGCGTCTTGAAGCCGGGAGCCAACAGCATGTTAGCCGGGGTTGATTCCTTGTAGGCATCCATGATTTCACCCAGCAACTCGGCGCGGATAATGCAACCTGCACGCCAGAGGCTAGCAATGACATCGAGCTTGAGATCCCAGCCGTACTCCGCACCAGCCTTGGCCAGCATATCCATGCCCTGGGCATAAGAAACCAGCTTGGAGGCAAAGAGCGCCTTGCGGACGTCCTCAATGAACTCTTCATCGCCGTTAGCAACTGCGGTGGTAGCAATCAGACCGGCAGGCAGTCCAGACTGAGCCTGCGTGCGAGCCTCAGTATTGCTGGATGAGAGGGCACGGGCAAAAACGGACTCTGCAATACCTGAAACGGGTGCACCCAAATCGAGGGCAGCCTGTACGGTCCAGCGGCCGGTGCCCTTCTGCCCTGCCTCATCAACGATGACATCGACCAGGGGCTGACCGGTTTTAGCGTCAACCTGAGCCAGAACCTCAGCGGTAATCTCAATCAGATATGAGTTCAGGTCAGTGGTGTTCCACTTCTTAAAGATTTCTGCCTGGTCAGCAGGTTCAACGCCGGCAACAGAGCGCAGCAAATCGTAGGCTTCACCGATAACCTGCATATCAGCGTACTCAATGCCGTTGTGCACCATCTTCACGAAGTGGCCGGCGCCGTCCGTTGAGATCCAAGCGCAGCAGGGCTCCCCGTTAGGAGCCTTAGCTGAAATTTTTTCTAGCAGGGGGCCGAGTGACTCATACGCCTTAGCTGAACCGCCGGGCATAATGGAGGGGCCGTTGAGTGCGCCCTCTTCACCACCGGAAACGCCAATGCCTACAAAGTGCAGGTTCTTCTCAGCCAGGGCACGTTCACGGCGAATAGTATCGGGGAAGTGAGAGTTGCCGCCGTCGATAATCACATCGTCTTCATCAAGCAGGGGAACCAGCTGCTCAATCACAGCGTCAACGGGGGCACCGGCTTTAACCATGATCAGAATACGGCGGGGGGATTCCAGCGAATCTACCAGTTCCTGCAGGGTCTCAGTGCGGATGAAGTCACCCTCATCGCTGTGAGCTGTCAGCAGGGCATCGGTCTTTTCAACCGAGCGGTTATGCAAGGCAACAGTGTAGCCGTTACGAGCCAGGTTGCGCGCCAGGTTAGCGCCCATCACAGCAAG
>JAUMUH010000018.1 GCA_030530765.1 Rothia sp. (in: high G+C Gram-positive bacteria) | reverse complement strand
TGAAAACAACCCCGACCAGGGTATCTACACCGCCTGCCGGGAAATCGGCGAACGACTCGGAATCGGCCCCGAAACTCTACGAAAATGGCACAAACAAGCCGAAATCGATGCTGGCAACGCCCCCGGCACCACCACCGATATGGCAGCAGAAAACCGGCGCCTGCGCAAAGAAAACGCTGAGTTGAAGCGAACGAACGAGATCCTGCGCACCGCGTCAGCTTTTTTCGCAGCAGAACTCGACCGCCCAGCCCGATGATGATCCGCTACATTGATATGTATAAGGATCGTTTCGGGGTTGAGAACATCTGCACCGCACTACAAGATAACCTTGCTGGTGGTTTTATGACCTCCCGCGGCTACCGTGCCGCTAAGGCGCGGGTTCCTGCAGCACGTACTTTGAAGGATCAGTTGCTGATTCCTGAGCTGATGAAAATCCACCAGGAAAACTATTCAGTCTATGGTGTGCGCAAAATGTGGCACGCCATGAACCGGGTCGGCTGGAACATCGGTCGGGATCAGACGTATCGGTTGATGAAACGAGCAGGTATTGCTGGTTCTCATCGGGCTCGTAAACCCATCACCACCCGGGCAGCTAAAACCATCGATGACCGCCCTGATTTAGTCAGACGGGACTTCACTGCTATCGCTCCGAACCGGCTGTGGGTAGCGGACTTTACGTATGTGAGAACGTATTCTGGCTTCTGCTATACGGCCTTCATTACTGATGTTTTCTCACGGAAAATTGTGGGTTGGGGTGTGTCTTCGACGATGCATACTCTGGGGATGCCTCTGACGGCTTTGAGACAGGCTTTGTTTGAAGCGAAGAGGGATGGTTCTGATTTCACGGAAATCGTGCATCATTCTGACCGCGGGTCGCAGTATGTTTCGGAGGGTTACACTGCTGATTTGAAGGAGCTGGGTGTGCAGCTTTCGGTGGGTTCTACGGGTGATTCGTATGATAACGCGTTGGCTGAGTCCGTCAGTGGTGCTTACAAGTGTGAGGTGGTGCAGGATCGTCTTTTTGATTCTGTGGCTCGGTTGGAGTCTGAGACGGCTGGGTGGGTGTCTTGGTGGAATGAACGCCGGTTGCATCAGGGTCTTGGTTATCGGACCCCGCAGGAGGTGTTTTCGGATGTTTTAGTGCTCTTGTAATTATCGGAACTAAACCACGTACATATCAGTATCTACCTGTTAGGTCTGTGTGGGGCTAGTCTTTCTTGGGGCGAATGTAGGGGGTGCCGTATGAGTCCTTCGTTGCTTCATGGTAGTGCAGGGCTGGTTTAGCGTTGTTGATGGTTTTGAGGACTGCATTTTCGAGGAAGTTCATAGGCACTTCTTCTGGAACGTGGGTAGCGATGGCACTGTCAACCTCTTTAGGGGTTGGTTCCCGGTCAGGGAGGCTCAGGGATAGGTGCCATTCTTCGTTGGGTGAGTTCTGGCCGATGGTAGGGCCTGAGACGATGCAGCGGAGCTTGCGGTCATGGCGGGCGGTAAAGATACGGGTATCGACGCCACCGGCATAGTTGTTGCGTTCATATTGCCAGAAGATATTACTCATAGTGTTCAATAGCGTTTCTATAGGGTAGTTAGGGACGTTGCCGCTAAGGGGTTAGCGGTAAATTTTCGACCGGTGCCCGGCATCAACAGCGATAATCGTTAGTTCACCTTGGTCGAGGTGAAGGATGACCCTGTAGTTGCCGATGCGGTATCTCCACAGGCCTGAAAATTCCCCGGTCAGAGCCTTGCAATGTGCTTTCGGGGTAGGGGACTGTGCTAGCCGGTCGAGTGAATCCATGATTCGGCGTTTGGTTGGGTTATCGAGCTTTTTGAGGGCTTTGGTGAAATCTCGGTCGTAGATGAGCGTCCAGTGGGAATATGAGGGCATTGAGCTAGAGACCTAGTTCTTTTCGTACCTCATCGGCGGTGTAGGCGCGGCGTTCCCCGCTCTTGATGGCTTTGACCTTGGCGTGAAGTTCTGCGGCGTATTCGGCTTCTGCGATGTGCTCTTCGATGAGGTTTCGTGCGCAGTAGGCTACTGAGCGGTCTGATGTTGTTGCTAGGTTGGTGAGTCGTTCTTTGAGGGTTGAGGGGATGCGGATGGTCAGGATGCTATCTGCTGTTGTAGTAGTCATGTATTCATTGTATGACAGCTGTTTTATCTTGGGAATAGGGTATCAATCAGGGTGAGAGCCGAGGAATGGCCATACCTGCACCACAGGGCTATAAGCCTTAATATTGCACAAAACCCCGCACTAAGCGGGGGTTAGGGCAGTGTGGGAGTCCTGTTGCTTGAGGAGTCCTACAGTTCCCATTGTTGCGCATGGGCTTTTGACTTCAATGTGATATGAAAAGGAGCTACTGCCTGAGCGTGAGTAGATGCGGTTTCATGTGTGGGGTAGAGCATCGAAAAGGTCGGGGCGGAATCCGGCCCACATCTGGGGCTTGTCACCGTGAACCTGCACTACGGGAGCCTGAATAAAGCCTTGCTCTCGTAGGCGTGTAGCGATTGCTGGTTCGTTCTCTAATCGGATGATGCGGAAGGTCAGCCTGCGTTCTGCCCTGCGCGCCTCGGTCAGGCGGCATTGCTGACAGGAAGGTGCGGTGTAGACCGTAATGATGCTCAATAATCCTCCCTGTTGGGTTGCTTGCTGCTGGTGATGACCTTGTGTAGGAGCAGGACGGCGGCGGCAACTTTGGTGTGGAGGGCTGGTAATCCGTGGGTCGTGGGTTCGAGCCCCACAGGGCGCACAAGAAAACCCCGGAACGATTCCTGCACCTGCATACCGCCGGGGTTACTGTTTTAAGACCTAGCACGATGAAATTCCAGGTAAAGTACTATTTTCCTCTGCTAGTCAGGGAAAACAGTACTTTACCTGGAATTTTATAGTTCGACGGGGCGCACACCGGCAGGGTCATTGGCACCCCACTCAGCCCAGGAGCCGTCATAAACCGCAATCTCGCGGTAGCCCGATGCGTAGGCGGCAAGCGCATCAATACAGGCGGTCACACCAGAACCGCAGGTAAACACCAGAGTCTTTTTACCATCAGCAACAGCATCTACTGCCGCGCACACCTGCTCTGGGGTGAGGAACCGCCCCCTATCGTCCAGCAGGGAGGTAAAGGGCAGATTGACTGAACCGGGGATATGCCCGGCACGTAGACCCGGACGAGGCTCAGGCTCAAGACCGGCAAACCGCCCGGCACTGCGGGCATCTATCACCTGGGCCGCAGGGTGCTGGGCATAGGCAAAGGTGGTCAGCGCATCAATAAAGAGTCCCCGGTCCTCTGCCACAAAGGAACCCGGGGTGAAAGGCCCGCGGTTCACCGGGAGCTCATCAAAACCAGCAGAAAGCCAAGCGGGCAGCCCGCCGTCCAGTACAGCTACATTGTCATGCCCCATCGCCACAAACATAAACCAGCCGCGCGCTGCTGAGAACATGCCGGCACGGTCATAGACCACCACGGCAGTATCGCGTGAAATGCCCAGGGCACGCACCCGCTGCTCAAAATCCTCAGCGGGCAGCATAGTGTGCACACCCTCATCAGCGCTCATGTCACCGTCAATATCAAAGACGCGAGCACCGGGAATACCGGTGGACGCCCCGCTGTGCTCCCCAACGGAGGCATCAAGAACAATTAGGTTGGGGGAGGAAAGGTGGGCGGCAAGCCACTGTACACCCACAACGGGGAAGGTCAGAGTGAGGGGGTTTGAGGTCACGGTACTGCTTTCTGTTGAGGGCTGCCTTTACAGCACCATGCTACCGTTTTCTGCCAGGTAGCTTCACCGCATACAACACTCATGTGGGGTGGGGGAGCGGTACTGGCTGAAATAATTATGTTGTGGGGCAAACTACACTTAAAATCATTATGAATCTGCTGTTTAAAGGTTCTGTTGCACTGCCACCCACCCCGCGAAAGAAATAAGAGGTCTGCCCATGCCCATCAATAACGCTGAAAAAGTAACAATCCTGACCACCGGCGGAACCTTTGACAAGGTCTACTCGGTGGCAGGTGAACTTGAGATTGGTGAACCCAGCGTGCATGAACTGCTCAGTTTTGTGCTTACCGATACCGTCTTTGAGGTGCAGAGTGTGCTGAAGCTCGACAGCCTGGATATGGTCGATGCTGATAGGGCACAGTTGGCTAAAGAGCTTGATGCTGTAGAGAACGATCGAGTTATCATCACTCACGGCACCGATACCATGCCTGAAACTGCCCGCTATTTAGAAGAGCGCGCAACCACCGGCGGCAAGGTTGTTGTGCTCACCGGGGCAATGCAGCCTGCCTCTATGCGAAAGTCTGACGCTAGCTTTAACCTGGGTGCTGCTGTTGCTGCTGTGAACCTGCTAGAGCCCGGCATTTACATCTCGATGAGCGGCCGCATCTTCCCTGCTTCAGCTGTTAAGAAAGACCGATCCAGGGGTATTTTTGAAGCCTCTTAAGCTACTGATTCCCGCACAAGATGCTTAACTGCGATTATTTGAAACACTGTGGTGTTAGGTTTTAAATAACACCGGCTACTAAGGAGAGTAGAAAACATGACAGAGGGTAACTACGGTAACCAGCCTAATCAGCAGCAGCCACCTAGCTATTCGGCGGTTCACCCCGGGGGTGCTTACGCATCGTATGCCCAGGCGTACGGTCAGGGGCTGCCTCAGCATATGGAGAAACCCGCACCACCAAAGAGCCTCAAGATTGCCGCTGTGCTGACCTACATTATCGTGGGGATCAACCTTTTATACGAGGTGCTGGGCATTATATTTATTGACGAGATTTTGAATAGCATGTCAGATCGTATGGGTGATTTTCTCACCTCGGCTGACGCTAGTGATATGGAAGTGCTGAAGCAGCAGATGGAATCGTCGTCCACTCTACCTTCGATGATTATTGATGCGGGGGTGCAGGTCGTCATTTCTGCTGCAGTTGTGGCGTTTGCGATTTGTATGGTGAAAGGTCATAACTGGGCGCGTATTGTGCTAACAATTTATGCAAGTTTTATTGTACTTGTAGGTGTGTTTGTGCCCTTTGGTTTTATTCTGGTCTTCCACTGGACTATGCTCCTTTCCATCGTGGCTGCCCTGGTCGCTATTGCCGCCTTGATTTTCTACTGGCTACCGGCGGGTAATGAGTTCATGCGATCTATGCGCGCCTATAAGATGTGGGAGCAGCAGCGTGCTTATTGGGGAGCTAGGTAAGGTCTTTTAGATTACGACATAGGCCCTAATCATTAGATTAGAGTGTTTTCAATAGTAGGGTTAGAGTTAGCATCTATCCCCCAAAGAGCTGGCACATCACACGCACTATGAAAATACTCATTCTTACGCACTACTACGAGCCTGAAATTGGAGCTCCTCAACGCCGCTGGTCGGCCTTTGTAGAGGGCTGGGCCAAAGCTGGCCATGAGGTGTGTGTAGTGTGCCCTCCTCCCCATTACCCCGATAGAGAAACAGCTGCCCAATGGCGGGGCTACGGCCGCCTTTTCCATGCTGGTCAGGGGAATCATGGTGAGACCGTGGTGCGGGTTCCCTATATCATGCACGGCTTCTCAGGGGCAGTACGGCTGGCAGATCAGCTTCTAACCGCAACCTGTTCTGTGGCATGGGTTCTTTGGGCTGCTGCCCGGGGGCAGCGCCCGGACGTCATCGTGGCAACGGTGCCGGGGATACCCTCGCTGCTTGCGGGGAGCCTGCTTTCTGTAGCCCTTAAGCGGCCCTGTGTCGCTGAATTTAGGGACGCCTGGCCCGACGTCATTACCGGCGATATTGAAAGCCAGGTAGGTAGGCAACCACTATACGCAAAAATAGTGAAACATATTCTCTTCAAAAGTGTAACGGCCTTACAAAAACAGGCTGATTTGTGTGTTACCACCACCCAAGGGTTTGCTAAAACACTGGCAGCTCGAGGGGCGAAGAAAGTTATAGTGATATCTAACGGGGCAGAGATTCAAAACTTTCTGAACCTTGAACATAAACACCGGGATGACGGTGTGCTAAGAATCCAGTACCTAGGCACTGTGGGGCGTAGCCAGGGGCTTAATGTGCTGATTGAAGCGCTAGAAATTCTTTACCAGCGCGGCTACCAGCGGGCGGTTAAACTGCGTATTGTTGGGAGCGGCTCTGACCTCCCCCACCTTAAAGCGCAGGCTAAAGAACGCGGGCTTGACCTTGAATTTTTGTTACCTGTGCCCCGCGAGCGGCTACAAGAAATATATAGCTGGGCTGATGTTGAACTTGTTTCTTTGAAAGACACTAAGCCCTTTCGCCATACCGTCCCTTCAAAAATATTTGAGTTACTTTCTACCCAGCGGCGAATTATCGGCCTGGTATCGGGTGAAGCTGCCGCTATCTTGCGTAGCTCAGGGGTAAGCAACGTGGTGCCCCCTGAAGACTCAGCAGCACTTGCCGATGCTATCGAACACCTCATTAATAACCCGGCAGAACTATCGGTGGGTACCGGCGGTAAATACCTGTTGTACACCCAATATAGCTACGCTATGCTTACCCGCCGCTACCTGGCCGCCCTCAATAGCGTGGTGAAACAACACCACCAAAGACCAGAAAGCAAGATAACCGGTGAAAACTAATGCTCCCCGGGTTGCCCAGTACACCCGTAACGTCATACTTTTGGCACAGATAGCCAGCCGGCACCTCGTTGATGACCCTGTTGTTCTGGTCGTTCAAGCGGTCCGCAAAACCCCTCACCGGGCGGGCAAAACCCTGGGTAGGTTACTGAGCACCCTGCCGGGAGCGGGCACCCGCGCCCTGGGGCAGCAAATTTTAGGTGCCAAACAGCTGGCTACTGAGACAAAGGACGCACTTGCCACCCCGGCTACTAACCCCTGGGCTAGGTTTCAGCACCGTATTACCGCTGAAGTTGCTGTAAACTACGGCGCGGTTGACCACTTGGACACAAGCCTGCCACCTGCTGTTCGGGCTCGTGCAGCCTGGAATGCCGGTGCGGTCAGCCAGGCGCTGACCATCGCGTCTTGCCACAGAGCTGCCCGATCGTATGCCAAGCGTCTTGCCGGTGAGGCTGAGGCGCTAGACCCCCACTTTATGCTCACGCCCCTACCTGCTGAGCCTGTGCCTTCTACAGGGGCGGGTATCTCGGTGCTCCATCTGCTGACCAACTCTCTACCCGCTACCCAGTCGGGCTACACCCTGCGGTCGCACCGCCTGCTCACCTCTTTGGCACGTACGGGGGTTCAGGTTACAGCGATTACTCGCATCGGCTACCCGGTGCTGGTAGGGGGCGTAACAGCAACCGATACCGCCACCGTAGGCACCATTAAATACCGCAGGCTGCTACCCTGGTCCATCGGGCGCACCCTGCCTCAACGTCTGCAACAAACGGTGGCAGAAACCCTCAGCGCCGTCGAGGGGCACCCCATCGATGTGGTGCACACGACAACTAACTATCAGAATGCCCTGGTTGCGCAGGCTCTTGCCCGGAGCCTAGGGGTGCCCTGGGTGTATGAAGTTCGCGGCATTATGGAAGAGACATGGGTTTCTAGCAAAAAGAATGAAGCGGATTGCCGTATAGCTGAGATGAGCGAACGGTTCGCCCTGGTTCGTGCCCGCGAAACACAGTTCTGCCTGCAAGCGGACGCCGTGGTCACCCTGTCACAGACCATGAAAGATTTGCTGGTGAGCCGCGGGGTGCCCGCTGAGAAGATTGTTCTTGCCCCTAATGCGGTAGAAGAAACCCTGTTTGAGCAGGACCTTGACCCGGTAGCGGCACGCGAACATCTTGGGCTACCAACTGCCGGTCACTGGGTGGGTAGTGTCACCTCTGTTGTGCCTTACGAAGGTCTAGATACCCTACTGCGGGCAGCTGCAATTTTACGCCAGAGCGGGCAGGACGTCCGGGTGCTTATTGCGGGGGACGGCACCGACCGCAACCGCCTAGAACTGCTTGCTACCGAGCTGGGGCTAGGGGAGCACGCTGTTTTCACCGGCAGGCTCACCCCAGAACGTGCCCTGATTGCTCACCAGAGTTTAGACATATTTGTTGTACCGCGCACCAACGATAAAGTGTGCCGTTCCGTGACCCCCCTTAAACCGATAGAAGCAATGGCTTTAGGCAGACCCGTTGTCATGAGCGATATACCGCCTCTTGCAGAACTAATAAATAACCCTATTGCCCCCGGGGCAGGTAGACTATTTGAAGCTGAAAACCCGGCAGCCCTTGCACAAGTGCTCCATGAATTCCTAGCAGATTCGGCTGCCCGTAAAGAATCCGCCGTAAAAGGGCGTGCTTTTGCCCAAACCCGTTTATGGAAACACAATGCTGATACTCTCAATGAGTTGTACCGAAAGATACTCATATAGCAATGGCTAAAAAGATCTATTACACCCGCGAGAACGTAAGCGGTGACCTCATTGAGGTCGTCCCCTACGTGCACTCCGGCAGGCTGGCACCGGTTGGTGTGCGTATCAGCCCTTGGCGTTACCTAAAAAGCGCGTGGGAGCGCCGCCAATATATCTGGTTCGACTCCCGTATGCGGGTACGAACCCAAAATAGCAGCCACCGGCTAGGGTCTTTGTGGTTATTAGCTAAACCAATTCTTGATATCGCCTTTTACGGGGTGCTTTTTGGGCTGGTGCTTCAGGTTTCTCAAGGGATGCAGAACTACGTGGCCTACATTGTTATTGGAATTCTAATGTTCCAGTACATGTCTGGTGTTTTAAATAGCTCTGCCTCTGTGATGATTCAGGGTAAGCCAATGATGCGCGCGTTTTCCTTCCCCCGCATAGCCCTGCCTATTTCTATGCTGGTGCGCCAGACCATACAAATGGGGATTATTATTGCGGTGATGCTTGCCGGTATAGTTGCGCTACCCCCGCACGTTACCCCCACCCTGTCCTGGCTCATGTTTCTACCGGCTTTTGCCCTGAACACCCTCTTCTTGCTCGGCATAGCCCTCATCATTGCCCGCTACGCCTACGTGGTGCCAGATATTCAGCAGCTACTTAGCTTCGTCACCCGCGTGCTGATGTATGCCTCAGGCGTTATCTTCCCTATTGAACGCTTTATTAACCACCCGATTCTTACCCAGATTGTTGAAGCCAACCCCTTCTACATCTTTATCAACCTTTACCGTGAAGTTCTGATGCGTGACAGCTTCGGGCAACCCGATGCCTGGCTTGCCGCTGGGGGTTGGGCGCTGGGGGCAGCAACTCTGGGGTTCTTTATTTTCTGGCGCGCAGAGGAGGTATTTGGCCGTGAGCTCCGCTAGAAGACTATTCGTTCCCCGGGTAGCTCCGGGCAAGCCCGGAATAGACCTACTAACCCAGCAACCAAATATTTTGGTCAACCGGGTATCGGTGGACTACCCCGTTACCACCCAGAAAAGCTTACTGGGTGCCCGCAAACACAAGATCGTTCATGCCCTACAGTCAATATCGCTTGTGGCACATGAAGGCGAATTCATCGGGTTGCTGGGGCGCAACGGCTCAGGCAAAAGCACCTTGCTGAGGGTTATCGCCGGGCTTGAATCTGCAACCACCGGCACCGTCTACGCCGCAGCCCGCCCCACCCTGGTGGGTGTAGGTGCAGCGCTTAACCAAGAGCTGACCGGGCGGCAGAATATTGTTTTAGGGTGCCTTGCTATGGGGCTAAAGAAATCAGAATTAGCTGAGGCAGAGCGTAAGGTGATCGCTTTAGCCGGTATCGGTGAAGCCATTGATCGCCCCATGAAAACCTACTCATCGGGTATGGGCGCTCGCCTGAGGTTTGCTATTTCGTTGGCGGCTAAGCCCCGCATCATGCTCATTGATGAGGCGCTATCAACCGGTGATGCCTCCTATGCTGAGCGGTCGGCAGAAGCTATGCAGGAGGTGCTCGATAACGCTGGCACGGTCTTTCTTGTGAGCCATGCTGCCCAGACCATTGAAGAGCTCTGTAACCGCGCTATTTGGCTGGATTTTGGGGAGTTCATCATGGACGGGGACGCCCGCGAAGTTGCCCGTAAATACCGGTGGTTTGCTCATAACCTAGCCCAGGGCGACGAGGCGAAGGCGGCCCAGCTTCTTGCCGATGCCCGAGCTGAAGGTGCCCGCGGCTATGTACAAGATAGTGGGCAGTAGATGCGCACGTATAAGGTGATGGCGGTGTATGGCACCCGCCCAGAGGCTATTAAATTTGCCCCGGTTATTAGGGCTGTACAAGAAACAGAACTTTTTGAAAGTCTTGTGGTGTCTACCGGGCAGCACCGGGAGATGCTTGACCAGGTGAACAGCATTTTTGGTATTAAACCGCACTATGATTTGAACATTATGGAGCGGGGGCAGGGGCTCAACGGTATTGCGGTAAAAATATTTGCCGGGTTGGGTGCCATTCTTGAGAAGGAACGGCCGGCAGCTGTGCTGGTACAAGGTGATACTGCTTCTGCGCTGTACGCTGCTCTTGCCGCTTTTAATCTAGAAATTCCTGTGATTCATTTAGAGGCGGGGCTGCGCTCTGGCAACATCCGCGTCCCTTTCCCCGAGGAGGGGAATAGGCGGCTCATTAGCCAGGTTGCCGCCTTGCATTTGGCACCCACGGCGGGGTCTAAGAACAATCTTTTGGGCGAGGGTTTTGATGCAAAAGATATTGTTGTTACCGGTAACTCGGTGATTGATGCCCTGATGTCTGTGGTGGGGCGAGAGGCTGAGTTTCAGGACGCTCGGGTTGCCGGTGCGGTTGCCTCTGGGCGGCGTCTTGTTCTGGTGACGACCCACCGCAGGGAGAACCTGGGCGGTGCTATGCAGAATATTGGTAAGGCAGTGCGAGCTCTTGCCCAGGCTTACGGTGACTATCTGTTTGTTTTCCCTGCCCACAAAAACCCTGCTATGCGTGAGGCTGTGTTCCCGCACCTTGAGGGCGTAGAGAATGTTGTGGTGACTGAGCCTTTGCCCTACCTGGAGTTTACCCAGCTGCTGGCGGCGTCCTACCTGGTCATTACTGATTCTGGTGGTTTGCAGGAGGAAGCCCCCAGCCTGGGTAAACCCGTTCTTGTGTTGCGCAGGAACACTGAACGCCCCGAGGCGGTGGAGGCTGGGACGGTGCGGCTGGTAGGCACGAGCTGCGAACGGATCGTGGCAGAGGCTTCTGCTGTGCTTGATGACCCAGCTGTCTATGAGGCTATGTCGCAGGCGGTTAACCCCTACGGTGATGGGCAGGCGGCAGCGCGCACCGTGGCAGCTCTTAGCGCATTTTTTGGACTGGGGGAGCGGCTGCCTGATTTTCAGGTCTAGCTACCGCCACATGCCCTTGGTATCAATGACTTTCTTACCTGCCAGGGCGGTGGCGGGGAGGGTCTTAAACTCTTCGTGATCTACCAGCAGCAGCACAATCTCTGCCCGGTCGATAGCCCGGGTGTAGGTGTCAAGCTCGATGTTGTGAGCACCGAGAAGTTCAGCGGGTAGGGCGGAGATATGGGGTTCGGCGGCCACGATGGTTGCGCCCGCCAGTTCTGCGGCAAGCCGGGCGGTGATGCCCACGGCGGGGGACTCGCGCAGGTCGTCAATATTTGGTTTAAAGGCAAGGCCGAGAACCGCTACGGTGGGCGCAGGTGAGCTGAGCGCTGCTTCTTTGACCTTGGCGATGACCCATTCAGGCTTGCTGTCGTTGACCTCTCTGGCGGTTCTGATCAGCTGTGAGTTTTGGCGGTCTGCTGCCACGATGAACCAGGGGTCAACGGCAATGCAATGGCCACCAACACCGGGGCCGGGTTGCAGAATATTGACGCGGGGGTGCTTATTGGCAAGGGCGATGAGTTCCCAGACGTCAATGCCCAGGGTGTCGGCAATGAGAGATAGCTCGTTAGCAAAGGCGATATTGACATCGCGGAAGGAATTTTCGGTGAGCTTAGCCATTTCAGCAGTGACGTCGTCGGTTGCCACTAGTTCACCGGTGCAGAAAGAGCTGTAGACTTCGGTGGCGAGTTCGGTGGCGCGGGGGGTCTGCCCGCCGATGATGCGGGAGTTGGTTATCAGCTCATCTACAGCATTGCCGGGCAGGATTCGCTCGGGGCAGTAGGCAAAATAAATAAGAGGTTTATCGGTGGGGTTATGGCTACCATCTGCTGCTAAATCTGGGCGTAGCTCGGTAATTTTTGCTGCCAGCTTTTGGGTGGTTTTTGGGGGTGAGGTTGATTCAAGGATGATGAGCTCACCACCGCGCAGCTGGGGGGCAATACTCTGTGCAGCTGACATGATATAAGACAGGTCACCCTCGTGGTTGTCTTTGAGGGGGGTGGGCACGGCGATGATATATACATCAGCGTGAACCATGCTGGTGGTTGCGGTGAAGTTGCCGGACGCGAGGGCGCTGCGCAGTTGCTGCTCAAGCCCCGGTTCTACGATAGTGACTTCACCGCGATTGATACGCTGCACGTTAACGGCGTTAATATCAACACCGGTAACGCGCAGACCGTGGTTAGCCATGACGACGGCGGTGGGCAAGCCAATGTAACCAAGACCGACAAAGGCTATAGAGGGGGAAGTCATAGGGGTGCTCCTACAGTGATGGGGTGTAATTAATAATATTGGGAGAAAGGGCCTGTAGAAGGCACCTGCGGTATATGATATTACCGATAATAGATTTTTGTTTTGAATAAACCTTAGATTACGGGCATGCCCCCTAGTGGTGCCCGGTGGAGTGCTTTTCAATAAGCCTCAATTTTAATTGGCAAAATGTAGTGATTGCAGAATCTTGAAAGTGCAAAGAAACGGAAGCAGAGATGAGTAAAAGGGAGAAGCGGCACGTGACGCTAGATGGGTCTTTGGGCAATATCCTTCAGAGTAGGCCCGTGGCTCCGGCGCTACCCTTACATGCTTTTTTGCTGTCTACTCGCCCTGTTCACCTCAGCGAAGAGGAGGTTTTCACCCGTTCTACTATGGCGTATCTGGGGGGACGGCGCTGGGGTTATGCCCGTCAAGAGCGAGAAGAGCTTTTGAAGCTAGCTCAGAAAAAGGGTGCTTCTTGCGTCCCGGTGCTGCTGCTTGAGAGCATATCTGACATTTTTGAAGGCAAATTGCAGCGTGCGGTTTCTGTGTACCAGCGTGCCCTCAGCGAGCCGACTCTTAAAGAGTTTTACCTTGATGCCTATGCCGTGTATGCCTTTCTTTCTTACCTTGCCTCTGGGCAGGGCATAGAGGTTTCTCAGCCCCTGTCAGATGAAGAAGCTGAGCAGGTTGCCTGGTTCTTCTCACCGCTTGCTAGCGCTATTTACCGCAGTAAGGTTGAACCATCGAACCTTGCCCTTAATGAGCTTGGGCATATTGCCGATAGCCTCATTAATGAGCCGGGCACAAAACAGTTTGTTGCGGTTATTCTGCGTGCTCTGCAGGGCAACCGTCTGCTAGAGCGGGGGGAGTACCTCTGGGCAGAGCGTGTATTGAGCTACACTAGTGAACGAGCGGGTAAACTCATGAATTTTAATAAGCCCCTGCTAGATGCTATAGAGCGTGACCGGGCTGTAGCACAAGAGGGTGTTGCCCGCATCTCTTATCAATAGACTCTTGAGAAATCCACTCGATCCCCCACATGCACATGCCATCTGAATTGCTACCACCGCACACCGTTCTTGCTGATAGCCGGGTTAATAACCGCAGGCCGCTCTTTTCTGTGATCGTTGCTGTTTACGATGTAGAAGAATATATCGCTGCAACCTTACGCTCTTTCAAACGCCAGGATATTGACCCCGAATTGGTGGAGTACATCATTGTTGATGATGGCTCCCCCGATAAGGCTGTAGATATTGCAGTGAAATTTGCTCACCGGCACCCCAACGTTGTGGTGGTGACCAAGCAGAATAGCGGTGTTGGTGAGACCCGAAAACTTGCCTTGGCGCTTGCCCGCGGCGAGTGGGTCACCTCTGTGGACCCCGATGACCTGATTAGGTTTGACTACTTCTCAGAAGCAAAACGCTTCTTAGATGCCGATACGGAACACCGTATTTCTATTCTTAGCTCCCGCGTGTTTATAACAAACGGGGCTGATGGTACCTACCGGGACACCCACCCTCTAGGTGCTAAGTTCCGGGGCGGTAACCGCGTGGTGTCAATGTTAGAAGAGCCTAGCGCGATTCAGATGGGCGCTACCGCCTTCTTAAAACTTGATGTTCTGCGCGAGCACGGGCTTACCTACAAAACAGAAATCAAACCCACCTTCGAAGACGGAAACCTGGTCTGCCGCTACCTTGCACACTTTGAGAACCCCGTGGTTGCTCTTCTGTCTACCTCGCACTACTACTACCGCAAACGCGCTGACAGCTCGTCCCTGGTGCAGTCTAGCTGGCTAAAACCAGAACGTTACAGGGTGGTGCCCAAGGCGGGTTATCTGGACGCTTTGACCTATGCCAAAGATAGGCTGGGCTATGTGCCGGACTGGCTGGCAAACATCGTGCTCTATGACCTGATGTGGTATTTCAAAGAGGACGAAAAGATGGGGTCAACCGTTGCAGGTATTGCCCCTGAGCTGAAAGCTGACTTCATGGAGGCCGCCGAGCAGATCTTTGGGATGCTGACTGCTGAGCAGATTTTGCGTCAGCCCCTCAACAAACCGGCCTGGCGCCTGCGTGAATCATTGTTGCGCCGCTTTAACCTCGATACCTCAGCAGCCCGTATTTTCCGGTGGGGGCTGCGGGAGGACGGGCAGCGTAACTACTCTTTGCTGACCTCACCGGGGCAGCACAGCATCACCGTCTACTCAGCTGGTCAGCCGATTGAGGTCTTCCCTGAGGGCGTTACCAACCGTATCTATTTCGATGAAGTATGCGTTACAGAGTATTCTTTCTGCCTGCCTGATGCACCCACCTATTTTGTGGTGGACGGGCAACCCCTAACCCACGTGCAGAAGCTGCCTGCGCCCACGTCAAAAGAGACTGACGCTTACCTTGAGGGTATTACTCGAACCATCCGCGCCTCCATGCCGTACCACACCCGCCAGCAGAAGATTAGGCAGCGCTGGCTGGTTGCTGCCGGTATTCAGAACTCAACGGTGCTCCATGTTGCTGGGCAGAAGATGTGGGCTAATATCAACCGCGCGTGCAAGAGGTTTAAACCTAACCCCGACCAGCTGCTGCGTGAAGAGGTTGAACACTATATTGCAAGCGGGGCAGCCAAAAAATTTGAGGGCGCCTGGCTCTTGCTCGATCACGCTGACCGGGCAGACGATAACGCCGAACACCTCTACCGGCACCTATTGGCAGAAGAGCCAGAGATTAACGCCTACTTCTTGCTGCAGCGTTCATCTAAGGACTGGGGCCGCCTTGAGGCTGAGGGGTTCAGGCTCCTTGATTACGGGTCAGTAGAGGCAATGGCTGCTGCCCGTTCTGCCGCTGTGGTCGCTTCATCAGACGCTGTGGAGGAGTGCATTTACCCTGCCCCGCGCCGTATCTTTGGGGCACCACCCTACCAGTTTGTTTTTTTGCAGCACGGCATCACTAAGGACGACATCTCCCGCTGGCTCAACGGCAAGAAAATTGATGTGGTGGTCTCAGCAACGGAAGGGGAGTATAAGGCGTTCACACTTGAGGACTCACCCTATGAGTACAAGTACTACAACGCGGCGCTCACCGGCTTCCCCCGGTATGACAATCTCTACCGCCTTGCCCAAACGAAACAGCCTAGCCCGCAGGGGGCAAGAACCCTCTTCATCATGCCCACCTGGCGGCAGACCCTGCGTGACGCTATGCAGGTGGCGGGCACAGAGGCAGAGCGCCTGAAGGTGCTCACCGAATCTGACTTCTACCGTCACTGGTGGGGTTTCTTGGCCTCTGTACCTCTGCAAGAGAAGGTGGCAAGTGGGCAGCTGACGGTGAAGTTCATGGCACACCCCAGTTTTGGTAGCGCCCTGAACCAGGTGGAACAGCCTGCGGGGGTTGAATTTCTGCTCCCCGGGCAGGAGCCCTTTCAGCAGCTGATCGTCGATGCTGATATTTTTCTCACCGACTACTCATCCCTTGCCTACGACTGCGCTTACGTGGGCACCCCCGTCGCCTACTACCAGTTTGACCGGCAGACCATGTTTGCTGGCGGGCACACCTACCGGCAGGGCTATTTTGACTACTACCGGGACGGCCTCGGCCCGGTTCTTGAATCAGCAGACCAGTTGGTTCAGTGGCTAGAAGAAACCCTAGCTGCCGATTGTGCTACCGAACGGCAGTATGAGTTCCGCCGCCGGCAAACCTACCGGTACCTGGACGGTAACAACTGCGCCCGCACCACCGAGGTCATAAAAATGATGGTGGCAGGGCAATGGCCCCCCAAACATTGCGAGTACATCTCCCCGGCAGAAAGAGCACTGTGATGCTACACGAAGGAACCCACACCTACAGCACCGCTCACGGTGACGTGAAATACCGGTACAGGCAGGGCCGCAGCGATCGCCGGCACCTGCTGGTTATCTTTTCAGGCTTCAGGCATAAGGGCACCTTAGATTTTGGTGGCTCGGCGATAGATTCTATTCAGCACAATGTGCTGTGGATTTATGATGAGTTTGGTGACCCCGCTGAAAACAGCTACTACCTGATGCAGGGTGGGCAGTATGACCCTAGGGACGCTGTGCAGGGCTTCTTGCACGAGGTCGCTAGCTGGCAGGGGTTAGATATTGCAGATATGACCTTTGCCGGTTTTTCTAAAGGCGGCTCGGCTGCCCTCTACCACGGCTTAGAGATGGGGGCAGGGGCGGTTATCTCAACCGTTCCCCAGTTCGCTATTGGTAGTTACGTGCAGAAAAACTGGCCTGCGGTCTTTGACCGTATGCGGCAGGGAACAGATGCTGACACTGCGCAAAAGACCCTTGACCAGCTGTTACCGGGGGTGCTAGCGTCCTCCCGTCAGTCAAACACTAACGTTTACCTGTTCTCGGCAGAAGCTGACCACCAGTTTGCTGAAGAAATTGAGCCCAACTTGGAGGCTTTGCGCCGCCTTCGGTTCTTTAACTTTGTGATGATTGATTCCCCCCTCATCACCCAGCATATTGAGGTCACTCCCTATAACGTGCCCGGGTTGCTGGCACTATTTCAGCTGTGTGCAGATAAGCTCTACCCTTACCTGGGTGAAGTCCAGCAGACAGTTGAGACCAACCCCGTTGCCGTCGAACGCCAGCGGGCAGCAGCTGAAGGGCTGGCTGTCTTTGA
Source organism: Rothia sp. (in: high G+C Gram-positive bacteria) (assembly GCA_030530765.1). GTDB lineage: Bacteria > Actinomycetota > Actinomycetes > Actinomycetales > Micrococcaceae > Rothia. Next base: position 3,208 of record JAUMUH010000018.1, on the reverse strand, counting down.
GAAAGCCAGTGTTCAGGGCGACCGCGTAGAACTCGAACTGACCACCCTTATCAGGGGGGTTGCCCAGAGCAACTGGGGGGCAACCGACCGTGAGCTCCTCCTCAAGGGCAGTGCGGGGCAGAGCCGCCTGGCGCTGGGTAAGAAAATGGACGCGTCCCTCTCCCGCAAGTATCTGAAGGACACCTACATCGACTACCGGGCTGCCTGCTCGGTATCGCCTCGCGGCGCTGCCTTTGCCCTGGATGCCTTCCCCCTGGGCAAGAGCGTGCTTGAAGTAGCCATGACCGCCAAGGCGTACAAGGTTTCTGTAACTGCACCGGTTACGAGCAGCCGCCCCGTCTTCTTTCACGCTGTATCAGGCTCTAACCTGCTGGTGCTACAGAGTGAGGGGGAGCGGGTGACGGCAACCCGTAGCGACCTAAGCACTATGCCCGCCAACGCAACTGCCTACCTGGATGTGAGAGAACTGGCGATAACAGACCAAGGAGCCCTGAAGCTAGAGGCAATCTTTGCCCCCTTCGGCACCACGGTCACCAACTGGGGGGATATCTCCTACTACCTGCTTCTGACCGGTGAGCAGACTTACACCTACCCCCTGGGTATGTTAGACCGTGCCTCTGAGGTAACCGGCCTTGGGCTGCCATTGAATCTGCGGAAGGCATACTGCGCAGATATCGGCGGTAAGGGCATAGACCTCAGCAAGGCAGGGGTGGGTGAGTATGACCTGCACCTGGTGGCGGTTAATGCCGATGTGCAAGTGAAAAGCGAGGCTATTGGCAGGCTGAGCCTTGCCAACACCGGCGAAGACCTGCCGTCAGTTGCCGTGCTTGGCTCCTGCATCGTGCGCGATATCTTCAACTCCAAGTTTGCCCCCGGCTGGAAGCAGCACAATACTCTGGTTGCGGCTGCCCACCAAAGTGCCCTGGTGAGCCTCACCAGCCCTGCAAGCAGCATTGCAGCTGAAAGTATTGAGGATCTTGATGCCCACTCCCAGCAGTGCGTTATTGAAGATTTTAGTAAATCAATTTTCAAGAGCCTTGCCGCTAGCGAGCCGCGCTATATTCTGATCGACCTCTTCAGTGATGCACGGTTTGGGGTGGCTGAACTGGCTGACGGCGCATTGATTACCAATAACAGCTGGAAAATTGGTGCAAGTAAGGCGTACCAGCAGCTAGATATCAAGCGCACGATTACCCTGCAAAAGGACGAGGAGGAGTACCTGGAACTCTTTGCGCAGTCCTTGCAAAAACTGAGGGCCGCCGTCAGCAGCTGCACTGTTCCGCCCACCTTTGTTGTAGCTTCGGTGCGTGCTGCGCAGTGGCTGCGGGCTAAGAACGGGGCGGTGAGCCAGCAGCTAGCTGCCACAGAGATGCTTAACGCAGGTTTTGAGAAACTAGAGAACATTGTGCGCCGCGAGCTACCTGAAGCAAAAATCTTAGACCTGACTGAGTTCACCCAGTGGGCGGACGCAGAACACCCCTGGTCTGCCTATGTGGTGCACTACGAGCAGGGCTACTACGATGCTCTTAGTGAAAAGATGCAGGAATTAGGCGGCACTCACAGGGCAGCTGCGGTAACACCCCTCTAGGGGCCACGGTGAATTAGTTTCACTGTGAAGTAGTAGTATGACTAACCCGGTCTATTCCCAAGTGGCAGCATAAAAACTATTCTGCTATTTTCGACTGTAGGGGTTGAACCTGCTAAGGGCTCAACCCCTACACTGGTCTGTGCCACCTTTCAACGAGTATCCGCTCCACGGTGCTGGCACCCAGCACCGATAACCTAGCAAGCACTCCCTGACTTCACAGCGAGGATTACCCCATGAGCGCCCCTGACATTCCCTTCAACACCGACACCGCATACACAGTAAAAAACAGCTTCAACCAAGCTGCCAATAAACTCAAAGAGCAGAGCGGTGGGCGCAACAGTGCAGCTGAGACCATCCTCAACGACTTCAAAGGCCCCTACGCCACGGTCTACACCGCTAACAAAGATACAGTCAGCGGCGATCTCAACGAACTTGCTACTGCCATGGAGCAGGTTGCCTACATCATGGATCGCGCTGTTGAAGCCTATGAAGAGGCCAAAGCGGACGCTGAAAAGAATTTCTTGGAAAGCATAGCTGATGGGTCAAAGGATATTGCTGCTTCTACGCTAAAAAGCGGTGTTTTGGGCCCAGGTGGCATTGCTCTGGGCATGGCTATCAGCGAGCCGCCAGTGCCACCTGCCCCCGCTCTACCTGCAGCAAACACGCCAGTAACCGCACCTAAAGACACCCCTTCTGGTAAGGCGGGGTACGAAAGTACAGTCTCTGGGGTCCCGGCAAATATCCGAGAAGGCATACAAACACTTAGCGGGCTCGACGATGAGCTTACAAGTTTCCTTAGCGATTTAAGGTCAGCCTTAGAATCTTATGCTAGTGAATGTACATGGGCACCTATAAACGCCGGTAGCATCCCTGATCAACTGGATAATTGGTTAAAGGCAAATACCGGTGAACGTGATTGGCTGGGCAAAATTGCGGATGCATTTGAGCAGGTGAGTGGCAACCCGCAGCAGGTAACCAGTATGCCCACCTCAGCGATGGAAGTAGCGGTAGGTAGTGCATCTAGCCACCTTCGCGCAGATTTGCAGGTTGATGCGCCCACCATTCAGGGCTCAGAAGCTGCCGCCGGTTATATTGGTGACCCGGTCAACGCCGCAACCGGTAATTTTATTGAGCCTGAAGTTGACCTTAGCTTCTCTGGTATTTCTTCTTCGCTGAGCTTTACGCGCATGTACAACGCGGTCAACCGCACCTGCGGTGTCTTTGGTTTGGGCTGGTCTTCCCCGTTAGATATGCGCCTGCTGCTGACCGACCAGAACGCCACATGGGTTAAAGAGGACGGTCAGCACCTGATTTTCCCGCGCTGTGGTGATGGTTGGGAACGAGCTGATGCTCATGCACTGTGGTTGAGTAAAGAGGAGCCGCAGAGCCTGCCTGTTACTTTTAGCCGCACCGTAGAGTACCTGTTGGTGGTGCGCGATAATCAAGGGGCGTGGTGGGCGTTTACGCCGGATGGCACCTGGGCTGGTCATGGTGAGTCCACCGGCAATATTGTTGTAGTTCTCAGGGACGAGCACCAGCAGATTACCCGTATTGAGCATGTGCACGGGCGCTACCTAGAGGTGGAGTATACCCAGAACCGGGTAGCTTATGTGCAGTCAA
>JAUMUH010000017.1:2710-20399 GCA_030530765.1 Rothia sp. (in: high G+C Gram-positive bacteria) | reverse complement strand
GTGCGAAGACCTTTGAGTTACCGTGCAGGGCGAAACCGCCACCGGGGAAGAGTTCCTTGACAGGGGTGGTTGATGCTGCGAAGGTATCCAGGTTAGCAACCCAGTACTTGGTGATGCCGTCCGGTACAACTGCGGGGCCAAAGACGAAGGGGGTGTAGATGAAGTGATGCAGGCCGGTGGGGATCAAGATGCGCTCTAGGAAGGTGTAGAGCCATACGCCAAAGACACCGGATGAGATGAAGAAGCCCTGCATGGACTCAATGCCGGTCTGGATAGGAGGCCATACCAGGCAGAAGAGCAGAGCTACCGGCATCATGAGGAAGAAGCCCAGGCCGTAGATGAACTGGGTGCCCTGGAAGATGCCCAGGAAGTCGGGCAGTTTGGTGTTGAAGTAGCGGTTGTGCAGCCACACTACGATTGCTGAGATGATGATTGCACCGAAGATACCGGTATCAAGGGTCTTGATGCCTGCAATCATCTTCAGACCGGTACCGGCAGCACCTTCTGAAAGATCAACGTCAAATTTAACACCGAAGTTTGAACCCCAGATGCTGAGGATGGTGCCAACGAAGTAGTTGAAGGTCAGGTAGATCATGCCTGCTTCAAGAACAGCACGTGCCTGAGCCTGCTTAGCCAGTGCAATGGGCAGACCAAGAACGAAGAGCAGTTCCATCTGGTTGAAGACAGTCCATGCGCCGGACTCCCAAACAGACCAGAAGTTGAACCAGCCGGTGCCTTCGGCTGCGATGGGGCCAAGCAGCTGCTCGTTCTTGCAGATGATAGCGATACCAACGGCAAGACCGGCGAAAGCAAAGATGAGGACGGGCGCCAGCATGGCTGAGCCGAACCTCTGAATCTTCTCCATCATCGGTAGAGAACCTTTCGTGTGAAGGCGCTGGGTGTACCTCTAAGGGGTGTGTAGGCGCGCCTGTGTGATAACTCAAACCTAATATAACCAGCGTTTGTCAGGTTTTGAGAGCCAGAACTCACTCTTGGCATTAATTTCGTACTCTGGCACCTTTTACGGCAGTGGGCAAAAGTTCCTTGCCATTTATAGGCTTCAGCCGCTACCGGCGTCCTGGGTGGTTTATATGATGTTGGCTGGTTGCAACTGCTGATGAGACAGAAGGGCTTGCCGCAATGAAACTTTTAACCCTTAACGCCCATAGCTGGGTAGAGCTTTTTCAGGTAGAAAAAATTCGGATTCTAGCTGACTTCATGATTGAGCAGCAGGTTGATGCTGTCTTCTTGCAGGAGGTCTGCCAGCATCAGGGCACCCGTCTAGCTGAGGCTGATTCCTTCTACTTGCCAGCCGTTTCGCGCCGTCCTCACCTTGATAATTTTGCCCAACTGCTGAGCCATTTTCTGCAGGACGCCGGCACCCCCTACTACTGGTCATGGGCAGATTCGCACCAGGGCTGGGGCGCCTACGATGAGGGCGTCGCTCTTTTGACCCGTACCAAGCCTAAGCAGGTGCACTCTCTGGTCATGGATGATTCCTATAGCTATGACCAGGTCTGGCGCCGCGCAGCCATAGCAGCTGAACTTGATGTTGCTGGCAAGAGTCTCTGGGTCTGCTCAACCCACATGAACTGGTGGTTCAAAGAAGGCCTGCACCTCTTTGAAAAAGACTTCACCTCCCTGGACGCACAGTTGCGCCAGCTAGCAGGAACCTCCCCCATTCTTCTAGGCGGCGACTTCAACAACGACCCCGACGATCGCGGTGAAGGCTACGATCAGGTGCTGGCCCTGGGGTGGAAGGACACCTTCAGCTCAGCTCAAAAAGCCGAGGGCGAATACACCGTTCACAAGCAAATCTCTGGGTGGAGCCAGGCAACTAAAGCAATGCGCATCGACTTCTTCTTCAGCTCTATCCCCCTAGCGGTCACCAAACACCAGGTGGTCTTTGCCGATAACAGCGATCAGGCAATCTCTGACCACTCCGGGGTGCTCATCGAATTTGACCCCGCCCAACTCTTTTAGCAACTCATCCCACCAGCACCGCTCACCCAGCGGCGTCCCTACCGAAAGGCAGCAGCATGACTGAAACCCAGTGGTGGCAAGAACCCGTTGTCTACCAGATTTACCCTCGCTCCTTTAACGATTCCAACGGTGATGGTATCGGCGACCTACCCGGTATCACCGAAAAAATCCCCTACCTGGCAAAACTGGGTGTGGACGTCATCTGGCTCTCCCCCATCTACGCCTCCCCCAACGACGATAACGGCTACGACATCTCTGACTACCGCGCTATCATGCCCGAGTTCGGCACTATGGCAGACTTTGACACTCTGTTAGAGACCGCCCACGGCGCTGGCATCAAAATCATGATGGACCTGGTGGTCAACCACACCTCAGACGAACACGACTGGTTCACCCAGGCAAAAAGCAGCAAAGACAGCCCCTACCGCGACTACTACATCTGGAAAGACCCGGCAGGCTACACCGAGGACGGTGCCCCCATCCCGCCCAACAACTGGATCGCTGCCTTCTCGCCGTCGGTCTGGGAATGGGAACCAACCACCGAACAGTTCTACCTGCACCTCTTCTCTGTCAAGCAACCAGACCTTAACTGGGAAAACCCGCAGGTTCGCCAAGAAGTCTACGACCTGATGCGCTTCTGGCTGGATAAGGGCGTAGATGGCTTCCGCATGGACGTCATCAACCTTATCTCCAAAGACCCCGCCTACCCCGATGACCCGGCAGTTGCCGCAGGCGGCAAGGCAGACTCCCTGGGCATGGCAGCTAACGGCCCGCGCGTGCACGAATACCTGGCTGAGATGAACCGCGAGGTGCTGGCCCACTACCCCGTCATCACCGTCGGTGAAACCCCCTGCGTCACCACCGCAGACGGTCTGCTCTACACCGGCTTTGACCGCGGTGAACTACAAACCTTCTTCCAGTTCGAGCACATGGCAGTAGACGCCAACCACGACCCCAAGGTGGGCAAGTGGAACGACACCCGCTTCAAGCTGGTAGACCTCAAACGCATCCTCAGCAAGTGGCAGGACGATCTGGGCGGCAAGGCCTGGAACGCTCTCTACTGGAACAACCACGACCAACCCCGCACCGTCTCCCGCTTCGGCAACGACTCACCCGCCTACCGGGTACGCTCAGCCAAAATGCTAGGCACCGTGCTGCACTTCATGCAGGGAACCCCCTACATCTACCAGGGTGAAGAACTGGGCATGACCAACGTCTTCTTCGATCAGCTCGAAGACTACAACGACCTTGAAATTCACGACTCCTACGACAAGCTGGTAGGCTCCGGGCTGGTTACCCACGAGGACATGATGCGCTACATCTCAGCCTCCGGCAGGGACAACGCCCGCACCCCCATGCAGTGGGACGCCAGCGATCATGCAGGCTTTACCTCCGGCACCCCCTGGCTCAAGCTCAACCCCCGCTACACCGAAATCAACGCAGCAGAAGCCCTGGCAGATGAGGATTCAGTCTTCTACCACTACCAGCAGCTCATTAAACTGCGCCACGCCCACCCGGTTATGGTCAAGGGCAGCTACAAGCTACTAGACGCTGATGACGAGCAGGTCTACGCCTACCTGCGCCAGGGCACCGGCTCTACCCAGGGGCAGCTACTGCTGGTGATCGCCAACTTCACCGACCAGGAACTAGAGCGAGACTACGGCTACCCCACTGACCAGGCACAACTGCTGATCTCAAACTACACCGATGACGAAGGCAAGACCCTACGCCCCTACGAGGCAAAGGTCTACCTCTTCAGCTAACGTTTGTGCTTAGGATACTAGCCGGGCGGAACGGGACACACAGCCCGCCCGCTGGCTCCGGGGCTGGCGTGAATCGCATGCGAGCGCCCAGCGCGAGCCTGCGAGAGGGTCTTGCGGGCGGATGTGTGCCCGTGCAGCTCGGTATTTCACCTCTAAACATCAAACAGACACTTCTAAGAAAAGAGAAAACTCATGGCAGATAATTCAGGCAAGAAATGGTGGAAAGAAGCAGTTGTCTACCAGATTTGGCCACGCAGCTTCAAAGACTCCAACGGCGACGGGGTAGGCGACATTCCCGGCATCACCGAGAAGCTGCCCTACCTGGCTCAGCTGGGCATCAACGTCATCTGGCTCTCCCCCGTCTTTGCCTCCCCCAATGACGATATGGGCTACGACATCTCAGACTACCGCGCGATTATGCCCGAATTCGGCAGCATGGAAGACTTTGACACCATGCTAGAAACCGCCCACTCACTGGGCATCAAGATTCTCATGGACCTGGTGGTCAACCACTCATCCGATGAGCACGAGTGGTTTAAGAAGTCCCGCGCTTCCCGTGACAACGAGTACCGTGACTACTACATCTGGCGCGACTCCTCCGGCCACGACGAAAACGGTAACCCCCTGCCGCCTAACAACTGGCAGTCAGAATTCTCTGGCTCCGCCTGGGAATACGACGAAACCACCGACCAGTGGTACCTGCATATCTTCTCTAAGAAGCAGCCCGACCTCAACTGGGAAAACCCGCGAGTTCGCCAGGAAATCAACGACCTGGTCACCTTCTGGCTGGACAAGGGGGTGGACGGTTTCCGTCTGGACGCTATCAACATCATCTCCAAGCCCGAAGGTCTGCCCGATGACCCCAAGGTCGTGCCCGGCAAGCAGACTTCATCGATCCCTTTCGTTATTAAGAACGGCACCAAGGTTCACCAGTGGATGCACGAGCTCAACATGGCAACCTTCGACAAGTACGACGTGATGACCGTGGGCGAAATGAGCGCCACTCCCCCAGAAGAGGCTGTTCAATTCTCAGGTTTCACCACCGATGAGCTGCACATGATCTTCCACTTTGAGCACATGGGCCTGGACTCAGACCCGGACGCTGGCATGGGTAAGTGGTCCCGCAAGCCGGTTGACCTGGTAGAGATGAAGTCTATTCTCAACGACTGGCAGACCAAACTGGCAGGTAAGGCATGGGGCTCACTCTACTGGAACAACCACGACCAGCCGCGTGTGGTCTCCCGCTTCGGTAATGACTCACTAGAGTACCGTGAGCGCTCAGGTAAGATGCTGGCAACCGTACTGCACTTTATGCAGGGTACCCCCTACATCTACCAGGGTGAAGAGTTCGGTATGACCAACGTGCGGTTTGCCGACATTGACAGCTACAAGGACTTAGACTCCCTGAACATGTACGAGGGCATGGTGCGCCAGTACGGCACCCTCACCCATGAGCAGGCAATGGAACTGATTCATGCCAAGGGTAGGGATAACGCCCGCACCCCCGTGCAATGGGACGCCAGCGCCAACGGCGGTTTTGCCCCTGAGGGGGCAGAGCCCTGGATTGGTGTAAACCCCAACTTCACCGGCATTAACGCCGAAGAGGCAATGGGCCGTGAAGACTCCCTCTGGAACTTCTACCGCAAGCTCATTGCCCTGCGCCAGGGGGAGCTTAAGGATCTGATGGTCTACGCTGATTTTGTGCCTCTGGATGCTGAGGACGCACAGGTTTACGCTTATGAGCGCCACGGCGAGGGCGAGAAGCTACTGGTGGTTGCCAACTTCACCGATGCTGAGCTGACCCGAGAGTTTGAGTTGGCAACTGCTGAAGGTGCACAGCTGGTACTTTCCAACTACAGCGACGATGCCGGTAGCACCCTGCGTCCCTACGAAGCTAAGGTCTACCGCGTAGCCGCCTAGCGGCGTCCTGCCCGGGGTCTTGCCCGAGGCTTTCAACCGAGATGACCATTTTGGACTAAACCAAGCGTGTTTTTAATCCAAAACGGTCATCTCGGTTTTTCATTGCCGTCAAGGACGCCGGGCGGTAGAGTTAGTTTCGTTTGCAACTTTTAGAGAAAGGCAGCACCTTGGCTGTTCAGTTCAACCCCTACTTCACCTTCTCAGGCCAAACCCGCGACGCGATGGCCTTCTACCAGGACGTTTTCGGCGGCGAGCTACAGGTAGCCTCCTTCGCTGACTTCCAGGCACCGGTACCCGACGAGCACAAAGACCTGGTCATGCACGCCGAACTCATCACCACCCACGGCTTCAACTTGCGTGCTTCAGACGGTGGTGCCCTGCGCCCCGCTACCCAGGCAAGCACCAACATGGAAGCCTCCCTCATCGGTGCACCTGCAGACCTAGAAACCGGCAAAGAATGGTTCACCAAACTAGAAGAGGGTGCTACGAACGTCCAGCCGCTGACCGAAGCACCCTGGGGTGCTACCTTTGGTTCCCTCACTGATAGGTTCGGCATCGCCTGGATGTTCAACTACGGCGGCTAAGGGCTCCGCACTTTAGAGATAGAGACTGGAATTTTTCCGGTCTCTTTTCTTTTAACCGTCGCAATACTACGCCTGACGTAGTACGCTAGAGGAAACACAAGGAGGTGACCATGATTGGAGCAGACGCCGTACGAGGGCACATCGACCTCATCGTGCTAGCAATCCTAGAAGAAGCCCCGTCCTACGCCTACGACATATCACGCACCATCAGCAAAGAATCAGGCGGTGCCTACATCGTCAAACAAACCACCCTCTACACCGCCGTCAAACGCCTAGAAACACAGGGTGCGCTCACAGCCAACACTGAAACATCAGACAGCGGCAAGCCCCGCACCTACTACACCCTCACACCCGACGGAAAAGAACTGCTAGAGGCCAAACGTGCTGAATGGCAGCAGACAAAAAACCTGGTAGACCACTTCACTACCCCCTCAACCCACACGAGCAAGGAGGCTCCCCATGAAAACCCTTGATGCTTACCTCGATACCCTTTTCTCCCGCTACCCCGCCACCCCCGAGTTCACCACAGCCAAGGCGGACCTGCGCGAAATGATGCTCGATAAATACGATGCCCTCACCCAGGACGGCGCGCCAGAGCACACCGCCGTAGCCCAGGTCATTGCAGAGTTTGGCGACTTTGAAGAACTAGCCCCAGCGCTAGGACTAGAAGCTGCACACACAGTTACACCGCAGCCCCAGAGCATCACTGCAGCAGACGTCCAAGCTTTTCTGAACTACCGTCGCGCGGTCCAGGGTAAATACTCCAGAAGCATCTTCCTCTTCGCTGCTCCCTTTGCCCTCCTACCCCTCCAGATCGCTCTCTTCGGCTGGTACACCCCGGCAAGTCTAACCATCACCACCCTTATCACCCTCACCCTGGTCGCCTGGGGGCTTTACGGCATAACAGAAGTAGAACGGGGTAGCCGAGCTTTCTACAGTAAAGTCAGACAGGGGTACCGCCCCACCCAAGACGCAGAGCAGCTTGCCGCCCAAGCAGTTCAAGAAACCCGCCCACAACGCACCCGCTTCTACGCACTCGGCGCCCTGGCTTTCCTTGCCGGAATCGGGGGCTACGCCTGGTGCACCTATAAGCTCTTCACCTACAACCCCCGCACCTCAACCGTGGCATGGGACAGCATCTACCTGTTCCTAGGCTCCGCTCTCATGATCTTCGCGCTCGGCGCTGCCATAGCACTCATCGCAGCCGGCGACATCGAATGTGAAGCCCAACGCAAACTAGCCGCCGCCACCCGCCGCCACTACCTCCCGCACAACAGCCCCTACCCCGCTATCCGTATAGCCGCCTACCTAACCCTCCCCCTCGTCCTGCTCATCTACATCACCGGTGGGCTACAAACCCTCCTCGAGACCTTTAACCCCAAAGAATCAACGCTCAGTTTCTGGTTCTACCCCCTCGCTGCCCTCTTCATCTACTGGGTTCTCTACCTCACCAACAAAGCGCTCATGCGCAACGAACACTAAACACAAAAGCCGCCACACCTTTAGGTGCGGCGGCTTTACCCTATCCATAGTTAGGGCCGGTAGGTAAAACGGTAAATAAACGCGGCCATAGCCCCACGGCTCACAGGCTCAGCGGGGCGGAAAGTACCATCAGGCCAGCCAGTAGAAATACCCTGCCCCTCAAACCAGCTAATCTCCCGGTAAAAGGGGTTAGTCGCAGGAACATCCCTAAAAGAAGTCTTACCCGCATACCCCGAAGTACCACTCAATCGATAAAAGAAAGCTGCCATTGCCTCCCTGCTCATAGAATCCTCCGGCCGGAAGCTACCATCAGCCCAACCGGTAGTAATCCCCCGGTCAGCAGCCCAAGCAATCTCCCGGTAAAAAGGGTGAGAAACAGGGACGTCCGTAAACGGCGAACGCGCCGGCGGCGTATAAGACGGCGACCCGCTCATCCGGTACATAAAAGCAGCCATAGCTGCACGAGAAATATTCTCATCAGGCCTATACACCTTACCCCCGGCAACATCCCAGCCCCTCGAGATACCGGTTTCAGCCAACCAAGAAATCTCCCGGTAAAACATATCGCCAGACGCAACATCTATAAACCCAGGCGCAGCCCCATAAACCCTAGTGCTCCCCACCGGGCGGTACTGGGCGTTAGTCGCAAAACCACGCAACTGAGCCATACTCCCGTTAAAAACATTAGAATCCCCAGCAAAAGGGCCAGTAGAGCTGTACTGCCATATGTCATAGGTTTGCCAACCTGAGGGGGAAGGTCCAGGAACACTCGCATAATATGCCTGATGCATCGGCATATTGTTGAACTCCGCAGTGTCCCCAGTACACGCCCGCCACCAATGCGTAGTGGTGTAAATAGCAGGGAACCGCCCCGTCAAATCCCGGTAGGTGGCCGTAAAATCCCTAATCCAAGCCCGCATCTGCTCCTGAGACATATCAAAACACATATCCCCCAAATGCGAATAAGGGTTGTACTCAATATCCAAAAGACCAGGCAAAGTGCGCCCGTCAGGGCTCCACCCACCACCCCGAGCAACAAAAAAACGAGCCTGCTCAGCACCCGACGACAAAGAAGGAATAGCGAAATGATACGCACCACGCAGCATACCCACATTACCGGCACCCGTGTACTGAGAAGAGAACGTTGACGCCGTAAAATAAGTGCCCTCACTCGCCTTCACATAAGCGAACCGCGCACCCTTAGCGTACTCCTGCGCCCAGTCAACATCACCCTGCCAACCAGACACATCCATACCCAAAACCCCAGGAGCAGGGCCAGCCTGAGCCTCCGCCTGCACCCCAGCAAAACCCTGGGCAGCAGAAAACTCCCGCTGCTCAAGCTCCTTCATCATCTGCCCCATCTGAGCACCAGGGTCACCGCTATCGGTAACCGGCAAAGAACCACTCTGATCCTGGGCAGCTGCCAAAGACCTCTCAAACTCAACCTCCTGCGCACCAGCCGCCGGCACAAAACCAAAAGAAGCAAAAACCAACGCAGCCGCAAGCAACCCAGAAGGAAGCTTCAGCTTCAACGGTGGAACAACAAACATAAAAACTCAACCAAAAATTAGGGGACACGAACAAGCCAGTAACCGGCAACATTACCCAAGATAACCCCTAACACCCAACTTGTCACTACCCACCCACAAAATAACAAACCCCCAAACCACCCACACAAAAGCGGGAAGCCCGCCACACGAACGAACTCCCCGCCACACTGCCACACAAAGTACGGCACATAATATGAAATTTTATTCCGCCTTGTAGCGGAAATTCAAAGGTATTCGAACTCGCTTCGCTCGTCCTGTTCTCCGAGGCCCGCTACGCTACAGGTTCGCAAGCTCACCTGATTCACAACAAAATTAACTTCCTCGCACGCTCGGAATTTTGTTGTTCATCGGAATAAATCAATTTTTTATTTCGCCCTTTGGCGAAAGGGGAGCTCGCTACGCTCGTGCGCTCCTCGGCTCGCCGCTGCGCTATGCTCGCCGAATAAATTGAATTTCTACTCCGCCTGGTGGCGGAAATTCAATTTATTCCCATTCAATCGTTCCCGGAGGTTTCGAAGTCACATCCAGCACAACGCGGTTAACCTCAGAAACCTCATTCGTAATACGATTAGAAATCTTCGCCAACAAATCATACGGCAAACGCGACCAATCAGCAGTCATCGCATCCTCAGAAGAAACCGGGCGCAACACAATCGGGTGACCATACGTACGACCATCACCCTGCACACCCACCGAACGAACATCCGCCAACAGCACCACAGGGCACTGCCAAATCTTATCGTCCATACCAGCATTAGTCAGCTCTTCACGCGCAATCGCATCAGCCGCACGCAAAATATCCAGATTATGCTTAGTAACCTCACCAATCACACGAATACCCAAACCGGGGCCTGGGAAAGGCTGACGCGCCACAATCTTCTCAGGCACACCCAGCTCACGGCCAATCGCGCGAACCTCATCCTTAAAGAGAGTACGCAGCGGCTCAACCAGCTCAAACTGCATATCATCAGGCAGGCCACCCACATTGTGGTGAGACTTAATGTTCGCAGCGCCCTCACCACCGCCAGACTCAACAACGTCCGGGTAAAGGGTACCCTGCACCAAGAACTTGATATCCGCGCCGTCAGCGCCAGCCTCATCAATCAGCTTGCGCTGGGCAGCCTCAAAGGAGCGAATGAACTCGCGGCCAATCGCCTTACGCTTCGCCTCAGGCTCGGTAATACCAGTCAGAGCACCCAAGAAACGCTCAGACTCATCAATGGTCACAACCTTAATGCCCATGGTTGAAGCGTAGTCTTGCTCAACCTGCTCACGCTCACCCTCGCGCAGAAGGCCGTGGTCAATGAAGAAGCAGGTCAGCTGATCGCCAACAGCCTTGTGTACCAGGGCAGCAGCAACAGAAGAATCAACGCCACCAGACAGAGCGCAGATAACGCGGTCGCTACCCACCTGCTCGCGGATCTTAGCAACCTGCTCCTCAATGATGTTGCCGGTTGACCACGTCTTCTCAAGGCCAGCAACATTGAAAAGGAAGTTCTCAAGAGCTACCTGGCCGTAGTCAGAGTGCTTAACCTCGGGGTGCCACTGTACGCCGCCGAACTTACGCTCCTCGTCCACAAAAGCTGCAACTTCAGCGCCGGGGGTCTTAGCCAGCACACGGAAGCCCGCAGGCGCCTCAGAGACAGAGTCGCCGTGGGACATCCAAACGTTCTGGGTTGCTGGAGTGCCGGTCAAGAAAGAAGAATCCTCAGCGCAGATGACGGCATCGGTTGCACCATACTCGCGCAGACCGGTCTTTGCCACGGTGCCGCCCAGGGTCTGAGCCATGACCTGGAAGCCGTAGCAGATACCAAAGACAGGTACACCAGCTTCAAACATTGCCGGGTCGCCCTTGGGGGTGCCCTCTTCGTAAACAGAAGCGGGGCCACCAGAGAGAATGATTGCGGCAGGGTTCTTAGCCAGCATGGTCTCGGTGCTCATGGTGTGGGGCACGAGCTCAGAGTAAACACCGGCTTCGCGCACACGGCGAGCAATGAGCTGCGCGTACTGGGCGCCGTAATCGACGACCAGCACGGGGCGCTGATCCAGCTCCTCGATAGGGTTGTGAGTAGTCACGCAGTTACCTTTTCGGTTGGTTGGTGAATGGTTGTAATAATTCTATGCCAGAATGCCGCTAGCAGCGAGGTTGGCTAGTAGCGTTTGGTTGCCTGCGGGTTAGCTGCCAGCAACTCTAGAGTCTCGCGGTAAATACGGCGCTCAACAATAAAGGAAAGGAAAGGCACCACACCGCCCAGGGCCATCACAACCATCTGGGGTAGAGCCCAGCGCATCAGCAGCCAGAGGCGGAAGCAAGAGAAGAGGTAAATGACATAGAACCAGCCGTGAATAATCAGGATCCAGGTTGAAATGTTCAGCCCGCCGTGCAGGTTCCCGGTTTCACGGTTAAGCCAGCCCAGAGCAACAGTTTCACCGGTCTGAGCATCAATACCACCGGCTAGCAGGTCGTAGCCAAAAATGTAGCGGCTGACCATTTCTGCCACCAGCAGTAGCAAGAAGGTACCTGAAATCCAGGCGCACCATTTGTAAAAGGTCAGTGCCCCGCGAATCTGTGACTCGGTGCCACCAAATTTTTTGCGCATGGTAAAGCCGCCGGCACCGTTAGCGGTGGAAGCGCCGTCCGCCAAGGTTACTTTTTTGCCGTCGGTACGGTGGGTTGGGGTGGGGCGGGGAGTCTCAGTCATTGCTTAGCTTTCGGGTTGTCATCTGTCAGGTTCTCAAAATTTAAGGACGGCGCGCCGCCGCCTCGCTACCCTACCCCGGCTGGTTGGGGGCTTGGGGCTGGTGCTTCTCTACCTCATCAAAGAAGTAGTAAGCGTCATCTACCGGGTCGTAGTAGTAGGGTTTGCCGCTGGCTTCATCGATCCAGTATTCACCCTCGTACTCAAAATAGAGAGCGGGGTCTGCCTCTTTCTCAGTGGCATCTTTGAGCATACGCCACCAGAGGTACAGGGCGAAACCAGCAAAGACCAGCCACTCAACAGCGTAGAAAATATTGAGCCAGTTGACCGATTCATCGGTGACCTGCCCCGCGCGAATAGGCTGTAAGCTCTCATCACCGCCAATAACAGTAGCCTCTGCTGCAATGGTGCCTTCTTCAGTCACCGGGGTGCTACCTGTGGTCTCTGAGTCAGCCGTCAGGATGCCGTTATAGAGCGGGGCGTCCCAGAGATTGGTCAGAAAAGATGAGTTGGCTGAGCCCAAGACCCGCTTAATCTCAGCGCCCTCAGTTTTCACCAGGTTGCTGGTGACGGGCGGGTCATTGCCAACCACTCGGCCAGCAACAGTGACTTGGCCTGTAGGTTCAGCAGGGATCTGTGCTACCGGCGTCCAGCCTCGCGCTACAGCTATACCCCGCTGCCCTTCACCGAAACTGGTTTTCACTGTATCGGTGTCGGTTGGTTCGAACAAAGAAACCACCCAGTAGCCTTCTTGCCCATCCTTTAGTTTGCGCTCTACCAGGTAAGAGGAACCAGGCACATAGCGCCCACGGGCTTCTACCACGGTGTCAGCTTCCTGAGCATCGAGATAGCCACCAGGTTGCAGAACCTGCTGGTAGGGGTGCACCCTGTCCTTGGTAGCATCTACGGTGCGTTGCCCGGACGTTGAGGCGCCCAGCTGCCAGGAACTCAGCAGCACAAACCCGGTCACCAGTGCCAGCACAGCAAAAAGGCCACCAAGCCAACGGGGTGTAAATGCTAGTTTGAGCAAGAAATCTCAACCTTCTACCAGTAGAAAAGCGGCTTATGTTCCCCTTCAAGCGCTAAACCCCGTTCCCCCTTCATATGAAGAACAGGGCACGGGGTTTTGCGCCAGCTATTTAGCGAACATAGGGAGTGAGGTTCACATCAATACGCTGGAAAGCCTTAAGGTCAGTGTAGCCACAGGTTGCTAGCGCCCTGCGCAGGGCACCAACAATATTGGCGGTACCATCGGTGTGGGCTGAGGGGCCATATAGCACTTCTTCCAGTGAGCCAACGGTGCCCAGCTGGGTGCGAACCCCACGGGGGAAGTCAACAGAGTGTGCCTCGTTGCCCCAGTACCAGCCCTTGCCCGGCGCTTCAGCGGCACGAGCTAAAGGAGCACCGATCATCACAGCATCAGCGCCCATAGCCAGCGCCTTAATCATGTCACCAGAACGCCCCAGGGAGCCATCTGCAATAACGTGCACATAGCGCCCACCGGACTCATCCAGGTAGTCAGAGCGTGCCGCAGCAACATCAGAGATAGCTGTTGCCATAGCCGCCTGAATACCCAAACCACGGCGGGTGGTCAGGGCAGCACCACCGCCAAGACCGACCAGAACACCGGCAGCACCGGTGCGCATCAGGTGCATGGCAGGGGTATAGCCGGTGACCCCACCAACGATGACCGGAACATCTAGCTCATAAATGAACTTCTTGAGATCAAGCGGTTCTCTGTTGGTTGAAACATGCTGGGCTGAGACGGTAGTGCCCCGGATGACAAAGAGATCAACACCCGCCTTCACCACGGTCTCATAAAACTCCTGGGTATTCTGTGGAGTCAGCGAACCGGCAACAATGACACCGGAGTCACGAATCTCAGCCAAGCGGTCGGTCATCAGCTCAGCCTTAATGGGCTCAGCGTAGATCTCCTGCATGCGGCGGGTAGCTGCCGGGGCGTTGTCCCCATTCAGGGAGGTAATCTCATCCAGGTAGGGCTGGGGGTCCTCATAGCGGGTCCACAAGCCCTCAAGGTTGAGCACACCTAGACCACCCAGCTTGCCCAGGGCAATAGCTGTAGCCGGTGACATCACCGAGTCCATAGGGGCGCCGACCAGAGGGGTGTCAAAGGTGAAGGCGTCAATCTGCCAGCTAGTATCAACGTCCTTCGCATCACGAGTACGGCGGGACGGCACCAGCGCAATTTCATCGAGTGAATAGGTGCGGCGGGCACGCTTAGACATGCCAATCTGAATATCAGACATGGGTCTCCTTGGCCTTAGCGGCGGTAGTTGGGGGCCTCAACGGTCATGGTGATGTCATGGGGGTGGGACTCTTTAAGACCTGCTGAGGTAATACGCACGAACTGGCCCTTGTTCTTCAGCTCCTCAACGGTGTGGGCACCCACATAGAACATGGTCTGGCGCAGACCACCCTCTAGCTGGTGCAGCACAGAAGAAATGGGGCCGCGGTAGGGCACCTGCCCCTCAATGCCCTCAGGGATCAGTTTCTCCTCTGAGGAAACATCTGCCTGGAAGTAGCGGTCCTTAGAGAAGGACTTCTTACCACCGCGGGACTGCATAGCCCCCAGCGAACCCATGCCCCGGTAAGCCTTGAACTGCTTACCATTGACAAAAATCAAGTCACCGGGTGACTCAGCACTACCTGCCAGCAAAGAACCTAGCATCACCGAGTCAGCACCTGCAACCAGCGCCTTACCAATCTCACCGGAATGCTGCATACCGCCGTCCGCAATCAGGGGTACGCCAGCAGGAATCGCCGCTTTAGCGGACTCATTAATAGCGGTAATCTGGGGCACGCCCACACCTGCAATAATGCGGGTGGTGCAGATAGACCCGGGGCCAACGCCCACCTTGACCGCATCAGCACCGGCGTCAATAATCGCCTGGGCACCGGCGCGGGTAGCTGCCTGACCGCCCACAACATCAACATGGGCAGCAGCGGGATCCTTCTTCAAGCGGGCAATCATATCGAGCACCCCCTGGGAGTGACCATTAGCGGTATCAACAAAGAGAGCGTCCACACCCGCTTCAACCAGGGTCATAGCGCGCTCGTAGCCGTCCCCAAAGAAGCCAATAGCTGCACCAACGCGCAGGCGGCCGTCCTCGTCCTTGGTAGCACGGGGGTACTGCTCGGTCTTGGTGAAGTCCTTGATGGTAATCAGACCGGTTAGCTTACCTGCCTCATCAACCAGGGGCAGCTTCTCAATCTTGTTGCCAGAAAGCAGGGCGAAAGCCTCGTCCTTGCTCATACCCTCATGACCGGTGATCAGGGGCATTTTAGTCATAATGTCCCGCACGTAGGTGGTCTCAAAGGAGGACTCCGGCAGGTAGCGGGTATCGCGGTTGGTAATAATACCCACCAGCACGCCCTTTTCATCAACCACGGGCAGACCGGAGACCTTGTAGTGGCCGCAGAGCTGGTCCAGCTCAGCCAAGGTAGCGTCGGGGCCAACGGTCACAGGGTTAGTAATCATGCCAGATTCACTGCGCTTGACGCGATCAACGTGGTCAGCCTGATCTGCGATAGAAAGGTTGCGGTGAATAACGCCCATGCCACCCAGCCGAGCCATCGCAATTGCCATCTTAGACTCGGTCACGGTGTCCATCGCCGCTGAAATGATAGGTGAAGCGATTGAGATGCGCTTGGTCAGGCGAGTAGTGGTGTCTGCATCTGACGGGATAACATCGGTATTGCCGGGCAGCAACAGAACGTCATCGTAGGTCAGACCGGTGAAGCCGAAAGGGTCTTCGCTCAGAGCAGTGGGAATGGTCATGAAAGTTCCATCTACCTTTCAAAGGGGTGAAGTCAGCGGCGCTCAAACCGCACTGGTTTAATCTTAGTCGGGTTAACTCACTTGTGCGAGTATAAGGTTTGTTCGCTCTAGCGTGCACCGGTATCCCCGGTATGCGGTCCACCGTGCCAGCAGATTCTCTAGCCCTCACCGGCTGGCTGCACCCGGTGAGCTTGCCCCGCAGCGTCCGCCCGATTCATAGCATCAAGAACCCGCGAATTGAAGAGGTCACCCAAGGTTTCAATATAGGTGGCAGTGATGTGGTCATAGTCAAAGTAGGTGTACACATTGCCGATGGACGGCGGGCAAGCGTTCTCGGGGCAGATAAGGTCTGAGAGATTCACGGCGGCAAAGCCCTGGTTGGTCTGCTCAATGCTACGTTGCGGGTCATGGTAAACATCCATACCGGCAGGTTTGGTGCACTCTTCTACGCTCCCAAAGGCATCGAGGCAGTCCTTGTGCATTTCTTCCATGCGCGGGGTGTCCCTTACCCCAATCACACGCGTCCCGGCAGCGGTCAGCTGAGCGATATGAGGCTCTAGACCGGTCAGCAGCACATCGGGTTCGTTGGGCAGTGACCGGGTGCCGTTCACAAAGAGAGCATCCGGTGCTTGCTCTTTGATAAAGCTCCAGGTAGCAGCCGCCCAGGCATCGCAGTTGGGCCCGCTCGCAAAAGCAGCATTATCTTCTTCAGTCAGAAAACAGCCCGGTTGGGTGATGCTCACTAGCTCCCACCCCTCTTGCTGGGCAAGGGGGCGCAGGGCGGTGAGCCACATCTGCATATGGGAGTTGCCCGCCACAATCACCCGCTGAGTGGGGTTATCTGTCTGCACAGGAATCGTGCAGGTGCCAGCGATCTCATCAGGTACGGGCATGTCGGGGGCAAGGTCAGCGCAGCTTTCACCCAGGTCTGCCCAGTCAGAGTCCATGACTGCCCGAATGGGGATGACCGTCGGGTTCTCAGCCCCGGTGTATTCAAAGTTGGAATCGAGCGCAGCCGCACCCACATTGTTGTTAGCCCGGTTCGCTTCAGCGTCCGCTGCCTGGCGGTGGATTGAGGCATCCCAGGCATACGAAGGGGCAAGCCCCACGCCAATGCAGACCAGTACGGTTGCAAAACCAGCGATAGAGGACCGGTTGGGCAGAGCCCAGGTGCGTAGCGGAGTCTCGACCAGGCGGGTCAAAAGCCACGCCAACACCATAGCGAGCAACAGTAGCCCTAGCCCAGCCCACACACCTGCTTTTTCTTGCTTAGTGAAGGACAGGTAGAAGACCAAAAGTGGCCAGTGAAGCAGATACAGGGCATAGGAGAACCCGCCCAGGGCAAGCAAGGGCCGGGCAGTCAACAGCTTCTCAGGGCCAAACCGGGTGCCGGTGTCCCCCGCTGCGATAATCAGGGCAGCAGCCAGGGTGGGCCACAGGGCAACATAACCCGGGAAGCTACCGTTAACGTCCAGCACAAAACCGCAGGAAATAATGGCAGCGATACCCGCCCACCCCATGACAGCACGAACAAGGCGAGGCAGTTTGAGCACGGGCAAAGTGAGGGCAAGCAGGGAGCCTAATGCAAATTCCCAAAGCCTAGCCCAGGTGTTGAAATATGCAGTGACCTGGTGGGCCTCAGTAATGCGAACCGAATAGTTGAGAGAAACAATAAAAATCAGGGAAAACACCGTGATGAGCACGGTGCGTCTGCCACTACCACCTAAAGCACGGATCAGCAGGGCACAGACCAAGAAAATCAAGGGCCACAGTAGATAGACCTGCCCCTGCACCGATAAGGACCAGAAGTGCCGCAAGGGGGAGGCAGCAGAGCTATCGGCAACGTAGTAGTCTACGGTGTTCTCTATTGACCACCAGTTCTGCTGATAGAGCACCACAGACCCAGCCT
>JAUMUH010000017.1:0-2700 GCA_030530765.1 Rothia sp. (in: high G+C Gram-positive bacteria) | reverse complement strand
CACGATGTGAAGCCAGCGTTCAGCGGGGATAAAGAAGTAGGTGCCCAACAGGGTCAGCGCCACGGTCAGGGCAGCCAGCGGCAAGATACGTTTAAAAGTGTGCACCCACTGGGCAAAAACTGCCCGTACACCGTCTAAGAGACCGTCTACAGCAAAAGTGCCGTTCTCAATTCGGCGGGCAAAAGAGCCAGTCAGCAAAAAGGCAGAAACAAAAAGGAAAACATCAACACCACCAGAGACCCTGCCAAACCAGAAGTGGTAGGCGGCGACCAGTAGCAGGGCTAGAGCCCGTAAGCCCTGGATTTCTGGCCTCCACGTGGTGGCACGTTCAGCACTGCGTGGCATGTCTACCTGTTTCTGCCCCATCTGCGCTCCCCTCTGCGGTTCACAATGCTCAAGCTAAAAATGTTACTCTTCTGGGCCACAAGAGTCAGCTTTTAAAGAAAAGAAAGCCCGCTGCGGTGAAAAAGACCACAGCGGGTTTTCGTATCTGCCGAAAGAGGGTTTAGTTCTCGTCCTCTTCGTCTTCAGCGGGTTTCTCAACCACCAGGGTTTCGGTGGTCAGCACCAGAGCCGCAATGGAGGCAGCGTTTTCTAGCGCTGAGCGGGTAACCTTCACGGGGTCAATGACGCCGCGAGCAATCAGGTCTTCGTACTCGCCGGTTGCGGCGTTGAAGCCGTGGCCAAGGGGCAGTTCAGCTACCTTGGAAGCTACAACGTAGCCGTCCTCGCCAGCGTTCTCAGCAATCCAGCGCAGGGGCTGCACCAGGGCGCGGCGAACAATCTCCAGGCCAACCTGGGCGTCGCGGCTCTCTAGCTCCACGCCATCCAGCGCTGCCAGGGCGTGCACCAGGGCGGTGCCGCCACCGGCAACAATGCCCTCTTCAAGGGCTGCACGGGTGGAGGAAACAGCGTCCTCAATGCGGTGCTTGCGTTCCTTGGCCTCAACCTCAGTAGCAGCACCCACCTTGATAACGCCCACGCCACCGGCAAGCTTTGCCAGGCGTTCCTTGAGCTTTTCGCGGTCCCATTCAGAGTCTACGAGCTCAATTTCGCGGCGCAGCTGCTCAACGCGCTCAGCAACCTCTTCAGAGGTGCCAGCGCCCTCAACGATGGTGGTGGTGTTCTTGGTGACGGTCACACGGCGGGCGCCACCGAGCTGTTCAAGGGTGACAGCGTCCAGGGAGATACCCAGTTCGCCGGTGATGACGGTGCCGCCGGTCAGTACGGCTAGGTCCTGGAAGATTGCCTTGCGGCGGTCACCAAAGCCGGGAGCCTTCAGCGCCACAACGTCCAGGTTGCCGCGTAGCTTGTTGACCACCAGGGTTGAGAGGGCCTCGCCGTCTACGTCCTCAGCGATGATGGTCAGGGGCTTCTTGGCCTGAACGATCTTCTCAAGCACGGGCATAATTTCAGCTACGGTTGAAATCTTGCCCTGGTAGAGCAGAATGGCGGTGTTCTCAAGAACAGCCTCGGCACGCTCGGGGTCGGTCACGAAGGAGGGCGACAGGTAGCCCTTGTCGAACTGCATACCTTCGGTAACGTCCAGTTCGACTTCGGTGCTGGAGCCGTCCTCGATGGTGATGACGCCGTCCTGGCCAACCTTGCTGAAGGCCTCAGAGAGCAGTTCACCAATCTGGGGTGACTGGGCTGAGATAGCAGCAACGTGGGCTACTTCTTCGCCCTTAACCTCGCGGGCGTTCTCAAGCAGGCGCTCTGACACCAGCTTGGTTGCCTTTTCGATGCCGCTCTTGACGGCACCGGGTGCTGCCCCGGAGGTCACGTTACGCAGGCCCTCGGTCACCAGCGCCTGGGCTAGGACGGTAGCGGTGGTGGTGCCGTCACCGGCAACATCGTTGGTCTTGGTCGCTACTTCCTTAGCCAGCTGAGCACCCAGGTTTTCGTAGGGGTTCTCAAGCTCAATTTCGCGAGCAATGGAGACACCATCGTTGGTGATGATGGGTGCGCCCCACTGCTTGTCAAGCACCACGTTGCGGCCGCGGGGGCCCAGGGTTACTTTGACGGCGTTAGCCAGTTTGTCAACGCCAGCTTGCAGGTGCTTGCGGGCGTCGTCATTGAATTCAAGCTGCTTTGCCATGAATCCTTCTTCTCCTTATGTCTCTAAGATTTTTACCGGTCTGTAGAGAACTTAGGAGATAACAGCCAGAATGTCGCGGGCTGAGAGGATCAGGTACTCAGCGCCGCCGTACTTAACTTCGGTGCCACCGTACTTTGAGAAGATGACAGTGTCGCCTTCCTTGAGGTCTACGGGGATGCGGTTGCCCTTGTCATCGGTGCGGCCGGGGCCTACAGCGATAACCTTTGCCTCTGAGGGCTTTTCTTTAGCGTTGTCGGGGATGTAGAGACCAAACTCGTTGACCTGCTCTGCTTCAACGATCTGAACGACTACGCGGTCTTCGAGGGGCTTGATGTTAGCCATGTTCTGAGCTCCTTCTGGGGCTTATCAGGTGTCTAGGGGTTGACCGGTGCTAGGTTCTTCTGGCTGTCGTCGCGGTGCCAGCAGAAGAGGCGTTAGCACTCTAGGTGGCCAAGTGCTAACTAAAACTTTATTCCTATTGAGCAGACAGGGCAAGAAGAGCAGGACGTTTCGCGGTCAGCGCACTGCGCTACCCCCTTGGCGAGTAGGGGGTGCTTCTATAGTTTTCGTCAAGCCCCAACCGGCACACGACACTCATAAAA
>JAUMUH010000016.1:17037-20587 GCA_030530765.1 Rothia sp. (in: high G+C Gram-positive bacteria) | reverse complement strand
CACAGCGGTTGAGTTAGACCCCCATACTGCCTCATTTACTGCTCATAATCTCTCCCCCTTCCCCGATACCCAGGTGCTGGTGGGCAATGTTGAAGAAGTAGACCTTGAAGCTCTCACCACCAAGGGCGGGCTCAAGGTTGAGGCGCTCTGGCTTGACCCTGCCCGCCGCGAAGTCGAGGGCGGGGCGACCACCTCCCGCATCTTTGACCCCGAGGCTTTCTCCCCTCCCCTATCCTTTGTTGAGAAGCTGGCAGCAACCGGTATCCCCATGGGCGTGAAAATGGGCCCCGGTATTCCGCATGAACATATTCCGGCTAACTGCGAGGCTCAGTGGGTATCGCACGGCGGGTCAGTGGTTGAGGTGGTGCTCTGGTTCAACGCCCTTGCCCGGCTCAAGGTGCGCCGCGCCGCCGCCGTCCTCACCAAGAACCCGCTTGAGCCCAAACTGCTGGGCGAGCTCACTTCACCTCACGAATCGGCAGAGGTGACCGGGGCTGAAGAGCACGAGCCGGTAGTGGGCGAGCTAGCTGCCTACCTGGCTGAGCCGGACGGAGCGGTTGTGCGTGCCCATCTGGTTGCTGATTTCGCCCAGCAGCTAGGGGCGCACTTTCTGGATGACAAGATTGCCTATCTGACTTCAGAAGAGCCACTGACAACCAACCTGGCGCAGGTTTTTGAGGTCAAGCAGGTGCTTTCCCTACAAGAGAAGGCGCTCAAGCGCTGGGTCAAAGAAGCGGGCATTACCGCTTTGACCATCAAGAAGCGCGGTGTTGATATTGTGCCCGAGCAGCTGCGCGCCAAGCTACTGGCGGGTGCTCAAAAGAAAAAGAAGGGAACGGCGGTGCCCGCCACCCTTTTCATCACTCGCCTGGGCTCTGGGGCAGAATCCCACCGTATCGCCATTCATGCTGACCCGCTGCCCTAATGCCGGTTTTCTCATCATAAGAACCTTTATGACGCTGGTGTGCAAGGTATTTTGGGGCTGCCTAACCAAGCGCCTAGGATAGAAGCCAATACCTTTCCCAGCACCTGGAGCAGCCCATGATGCCCTTTAGCGCTTCTGACCAGTCCACTATTGGCGTGGAGTGGGAGCTAGCACTGATTGACCCGGTGAGCCGTGAGCTGACCTCCCGCGCCAGCGATGTGCTAGAGGCTCTGCAGAGTAATTACCCGCAGCTACTGACCCCCAGCAAAGACCGGGCACACATCACCGGCGAGTTTTTGGCTAACACCGTTGAGCTAGTGACCGGGGTCTGCCGCACCCCGGCTGAAGCAGCAGACCAGCTGCGGCAGGCGGCGTCCTGCCTGAAAGAGGTCACCGACGAGCTGGGGCTAGCTTTCTTCTCTGCTGGCACCCACCCCTTTTCCTCTGCCCTGGAACAACCTGTGGTTGATAAGGACCGCTACCTGCGGGTGCTGGACCGCTCCCAGTTTTGGGGCAGACGGCAGATCATTTACGGTGTGCATGTGCACACCGGGGTGAGCTCCCGGGCTAAGGCGCTACCTGTGCTCAACGGGCTTACTAACTTTTACCCGCACCTTTTAGCTCTTTCAGCGTCTTCGCCTTTTTGGGAGGGCGAGGACACTGGCTTTGCTTCCCACCGGTCCCAGCTCTTTCAGCAGCTGCCCACATCAGGGCTACCTTTCACCTTTGAAAGCTGGGAGGCCTACGAGGCTTATTTGGGCGATTTGCTGGCGACCGGGGTGATTGATGACCCCAGCGAGAACCGTTGGGACGTGCGCCCGGTGCCCGCCTACGGCACCGTTGAGATGCGCGCCTACGATGGGCTTGCCTCCATTAATGATGTGGCTGCGCTGACCGCCTTTACCCAGTGCCTGGTGGAGTGGTTCTCACGCCAGCTTGAAGCCGGCAAATGCATTGAGCCACTACAGCCCTGGCACCAGCAGGAGAACAAGTGGCGGGCAGCCCGCTACGGCACCGAGGCCATTGTTATTCTGAACAACCGCAATGAAGAGAAGCTGGTCACCGAGGACGTTCTAGGGTTACTCAACCGGCTTGAACCTATCGCCTATGATTTGGGGTCTGCTGATGAGCTTGCCCAGGTGGAGCATATCTGCCGTGAGGGCGCAGGCTACCAGCGTCAGCGCAAGGTAGCTGAGGACGCCGGGGGCGGCCAGGTAGGCCTGCTAGCGGTGGTTGATGACCTGGTGGCGCAAGCGCAGAGTTTCTAAACTACGGGGTTTACTTACTGGCTTTGAGCTGAGCGGGGATGCGACGCCGCCGACTGGATGGGTCTGGAGTGAATCGCGTACGAGCGCTCTGCGCGAGTCTGCGAGAGGGTCAGTCGGCGGGAGCATCCCCGCGATGCTCTTACAGGGAAATGGTGGTCACCGGCAGGGATGAGTCTGCGGTGAAATCCAGCCCTGATGGGGTGCGTCCTTCAGACACCAGGCGAGCGCCCAGGGCGGCAACCATGGCGCCGTTGTCGGTGCAGAGACTGAGTTTGGGGATGACCAGTTTGATGCCGTGTTCGGAGCAGCGCTCAGCGGTGAGCTGACGCAGGCGGGAGTTGGCTGCCACGCCCCCGCCCAGTAGCAGAGTTTTGATGCCGCGTTCGGTGCAGGCGAGCATGGCTTTTTTGGTGATGACGTCTACGACCGCTTCTTGGAAGGACGCAGCAATGTCAGCCACCGGCACTTCTTCACCGCGGGCTTCAAAGCCTTCAACCACGCGGGCTACTGCGGTTTTGAGGCCTGAGAATGAGAAGTCGTAGCGGTGGGGGCCAGGTTCTTCGGCGGTACCCATGAATTTGCGGGTGGAGAGGCCGCGGGGGAAGGCGAAGAGGGTGCCATCGCCGTCCTTAGCAGCCTTGTCAATGGCGGGACCGCCGGGGTAGGTCAGGCCCAGCAGGCGGGCTACCTTGTCGTAGGCTTCGCCGGCGGCATCATCCAAGGTGGCGCCCAGTAGTTCGACGTCCCCGGTGATGTCTCGTACGGCAAGAATTTCAGTGTGGCCGCCAGAGACGAGCAGCGCACCGAGGCCTTCAGTGGGCAGGCCATCTAGGAAATCAGCGCTGTGCCCTTCGATGCCGCAGTCCTCGAGCAGGCCAACGCCGACATGGGCAACCAGGTGGTTGATTCCGTAGAGGGGTTTGCCGGTGGCTGCTGCCAGTGCCTTAGCAGCGGAAACACCTACCATGAGCGCCCCTGCAAGGCCGGGCCCGGCGGTCACAGCGATAGCGTCGATATCATCCAGGGTGATCTGCGCTTCGTCCAGTGCCTGGTTCAGTGCCGGGACGAAGGCGTCCAGGTGGGCGCGGGAGGCAATTTCTGGGATAACCCCGCCAAAGCGCACATGCTCGTCCATTGAGGATGAGACGGTGTTGGTCAGCAGGGTGGAGCCTCGCACAATACCGATGCCGGTTTCGTCGCAGGAGGATTCAATGCCCAGTACCAGGGGTTCTTTAGTCACGGTCTTCCTTTGCAGTGCTGGCTGTATTGTCGGTGAGGTTTCGGCTCATAATCAGGGCATCTACCCCGTCATTGTAGTAGCTGCGGCGGGTGTGGATGTGTTCAAAGCCCTTGCGGC
>JAUMUH010000016.1:0-17027 GCA_030530765.1 Rothia sp. (in: high G+C Gram-positive bacteria) | reverse complement strand
TTATCTGCCCGCACTTCAAGCAGTAGTTGCTGCCCGCCGCGGGCGGTGCTTTCGTCAATGAGAAAGTCCATGAGGGCTTGTCCGTAGCCCCGCCCCTCGTATTCGGGCGCTACAGCGATGGTTTGCACATCGGCGATATCGCCTGCCACCATGCAACCGGCGTAGCCAATGATTTTCTTCTCTTTGCCTTCAGCAGTTTCTAGCACCAGGTAGCTGCGGGTGGGATGGGTAATTTCTGCCAGGAACATGTCGATGGGCCAGGCATCTGCCGGGAAGAGTGCCAGTTCTAGGGTGTGCACGGCTTCTAGATCTGCCAGGGTCATCTCCCGGGCGGTGGCGCCCTGTGCCAGGTCAGTGGGGGCGGGGGTGTGCAGCATTAGGCGCTTGCCTTCTTGCGGGCGGCGGGAACCTTGGCATCTGATTCACGCAGGTAGAGGGCTGAGGTGTCGGTGCTCAGGTTCTCAATGCCGAGCCGGACGGCGGCAGCTAGCAGGTCACTAGCGTCCGGTTGAAGGGTTTCAAAGCCTGCCTGGGCGGCAAGTTCTTGCGGGTAGAGGCTGGTGCCAAAACCGTAGGCGGGCAGGTCTTCTGTTTCTGCTGCCGGGCCTACGGTAGGGCCGCTGACCAGCTGGTAACCGGTATCGGTGAGTTCAAAGACAGCGGAGTAGACTTCGCGGCGGCGGGCGTCACTGGCTACCAGAAAACGGTTCTGCCCATGTTCTCGGGCGGCGGGGGCTGCTTGTTCTGCCAGGGCGGTGAGGCTCATCAGCCCATAGAGGGGCTTACCCCAGGCAAAGGCAAGAGCGCGAGCGGTGACGATGCCAGCACGCAGACCGGTAAAGGGGCCGGGGCCGGTGCCGGTGATGACGGCGGTAAGGTCTTTTCCGCTTACCCCGGCTTCCTGTAGAAGCTCGGTGACAAAGGGCGTCATGACCTCTGCGTGGGAACGGGTGTCCTGGCTGCTGCGGTGGGCAAGCAGAGTGAGCTGGCCGTCCGCTTCGAGGCGACCAAGGGCGGCGGATGCTGTGGCTGATGAGTCTAGGGCAAGAAAAAGCACTCTGTTAGTTTACTCTGGGGCTAGTGCTGCTGTCAGGGCGGCGGTCAGCTGCCCCCAGGTGCCCTGCCAGCGGCTCCCCTGCCCCATGATGCGCAGGTGGCGAGGTTCGGGAGCACCCTCGTCCTCTTCGGGGTCAGTTTCACTGCCCGGTGCGTAGAGGGCGTAGGGGTCAGTTTCTGCCAGGTCTGCCCCGGTGACGCGGGTGAACTCTAGGTCAAGAATGGAGTCTGAGAGGTGCTCTGCCTTGCCCCTGCCCCACTCAATCACGGTCACCGAACGGTCAAGGGAGTATTCCAGGTCAAGGTCATCGAGTTCTTCGCCACTTGTCAGCCGATAAGCGTCCACGTGCACCAGGTCAGGCCCGCCGGGGCGCGGCCCATCGGGCAGGTTGGGGTGCACCCGTGAGAGCACAAAGGTCGGTGAAATGACGCCCTCGCGCACGCCTAACCCCTGCCCCAAAGAGCGGGTGAAGGTGGTTTTGCCAGCGCCCAGTTCACCGGTCAGAATCAGTACGTCCCCGGCTGTTAGCAAGGACGCTAAGGCATGGGCTACCGCGGCGGTCTGGGCTGGGCCGGTGATTTCTAGGTCAAGGGTTGCTTCAAAACTCACGGTTTACTGCTCTTCTTTCTGCCAGGAGCCGCCCAGCGCCAGGCGAGGCACTCTGGGTGAGATACGGGTGACGATTTCGTAGTTAATGGTTCCAGCGGCCTCTGCCCAGTCAGTGACCGGCGGGTTATCCCCTGCCCCAAAGAGAACGGCGGGAGCCCCCAAATAACCCAGGGCAGGGTCGGCTAGACCCGGCGCACCTAGGTCAATCACCACCTGGTCCATAGCAATGCGCCCAACCACCCGGTAGGTCTGCGCTGGCGCGGCAGCCGGGTAAATACGCACCGGCCCGCCGGTGGCAACCCGCGGCACACCGTCCGCATAGCCAACAGGAACCAGGGCAAGAGTAGTGGGCTGCTCTGTGACATAGTGCAGGCCGTAGGAAACCCCCTGACCGGCAGGTACTTCTTTGACCGCACTGATATAGGTTTGCAGGTGCATCACCGGCTTGAGCCCCAGGTCTTCAGGGGTTTTATCGGGCAGGGGCGAAAGCCCATAAAGGCCCAGCCCCACGCGCACAGCATCACAGAGCAGAGCATCTTCTTGCCCCAGGCTAGCTGCGGTAACAGTAGCAGGAGTGTTAGCAAGGTGCCGAACAGCGGGGGTGAGTCCAGCAGCTCGCATGGTCTTGAGGGCACGCTCAAAAACCGCTGCCTGGGTTCCGGTTTCAGGTCGGTCTGGTTCATCAGCTACCGCAAGGTGAGAGAAAAGACCACGCACCTGAACCAGCCCGGCTTCTTCGAGCTGACGTGCCCGGGCGGCGAGCGCAGGTAGCTCATTTGGCATAGCGCCGTTACGCCCCAGCCCGGTATCCACCTTCAGATGCAGCTGAGCAGGGCATCCCGCACCACCTACTTCCTGGGCAGCAGCAGCAATCTTCTCTAGCTCCCAGAGACTAGAGACACCCAGCTCAATATTGAGCTCTAGAGCAGCGGCAAAGTTGGTGCGCGGGGTATGCAGCCAGGCAATGATTGGCGCGGTAATACCGGCTTCACGCAAAAAAACAGCTTCGCGCACATGGGCAACCCCCAGAGTATCGGTCCCCGCCACCAGAGCTGAGCGGGCAACGCCCACCGCCCCGTGCCCATAGGCATCAGCTTTGACCACGGCTATAAGCTCCCGCTTACCGGCGATAGAGCGCAGGCGAGCCACGTTGTGTTCCACGGCGTCTAGGTCAATGACAGCTACCCGTTCAAAATCACCGGCAGCGTCCAAAGGCACATACCCGTGGCTGCGAAACCTTGCTAAGGTGCTCAAACTTTTACCTGCCTTCATTTCAAGGGTGCTCCTCCTTTTAGAGTAGCCCACCTTAGCCTAAACCCCGCAAGGTCACACCCTCACGAAAGCGCATACTGGGTGGCGGGCGGTAAAGTAGTGCCCGTGGCAGACCTTTCTTTGGCAAGCGTGCACCTGCACCTTATTTCTATGCACACCTCCCCTCTTGCACAACCCGGCACGGGGGACGCCGGTGGCATGAATGTCTACATTGACCGTTCGTTGCGGGCGCTGCTCAAGCTCTACCCCCAGTTATCGGTCGAGGTTTTTACCCTCAACACCGCCTGTAAGGGTAGCCGCTCTACAGAGCGTATTTCTGACCGGGCTATTGTGCACTCTATTTATCTGCCTGAGGCTGACTGCGCCGCAAAAGAAGACCTGCCTGCCTTGGTGCCCGCTTTCGCTGCTGCTATCAAGCAAGAATCTGTACGCCGCCCCGACGTCGTCCATGCCCACTACTGGCTTTCCGGGTTAGCCGCGCTAGAGTATGCCACCAATGTGCCTTTAGTGCAGACCATGCACACCACCGCCGCAGCTAAGAATGCCCGGCTGGGTGCGGGTGAGAAGCCCGAACCGCAAGTGCGGCTTACCGGTGAGCAAAAAATCATTGATGAGCTTGCCTCCATGGTGGTCAATACCGATTTTGAAGCTAACCAGATGGTGCAGTTTTACGGGGCAGACCCCGAGCGTCTGGCAGTTATTGCCCCCGGCGTTGAAACCGGCATCTTTGCCCCCCGTCTCGCAGAACCAGCACCCAACGCAGGCTCAGCCACCAGGGCGCACCTGGTTTTTGCCGGGCGGCCCCAACCGCTCAAGGGCCCGCATATTCTGGTGGAGGCGCTAGGGCTACTGCCCGGTGACCTTGAGGTTAGCCTCGATATTATTGGTCATTCTGGCACCGGGTATGAGGCACAGCTGCTTGCGCGCGCAACCCAGCTAGGTCTAGGGCACAAGGTGCATTTGTTGCCCTCAATGAAGCCTCGCCAGCTGGCGTCCGCCTTCCGGCAAGCCGATATTGTTGCCTGCCCTTCCTCCTCAGAAACCTTCGGGCTGGTGGCGCTAGAGGCACAGGCGGCAGGCACCCCGGTTCTTGCTACCAAGGCCGATGGTCTGCTTTCTGCCGTTGAGGACGGTGCGACCGGTGTACTCGTTGAGCCCCGCACCCCTGCCGCCTGGGCAGCTGCCCTTGAAAAACTGATCCGTGACCCGGTAGCGCGGGCGCGAATGGGGGCAGCTGGCACAGCCCGCGCTCAACATATGCGCTGGGACGATACCGCCCACCGTCTCTTTGAGCTCTACAGCTCCCTTATTTCTGATACCTACACCATCTAGCGAAAGGCTCAACCATGGCATTCTCAATGACCCGTCAAGAATTTATCGACTACCTCAACGCCTCAAAAATTACCGGTGAGGTAGCCACCGCCCGCGAAAACAACATCGCCCACATGCACGGCTTTGTTGAAGGCAACGAACACCTAGAATTCGGGGTGACGTGGACGCGCGACTGGGCCTACGAGGACATCTTTGAGCTCATGGCACGCCGGGTTGGCACCAAGAGCGATCCTACCTTTCTAGAGGGGCAAGACACCATCAGCGCCGAAAAGTGCGTGGATGCTCTCACCAGCTACGCCCGCATCTTTGGTGAAGCGGTAGCCCAGAAAAAGAGCATCCTCTTTGCTACCGGCCACCCCGCCGGGCTCTTCCCCATCTATGCTGAGATGGCACAGGCGGCTAGAGGTGTCGGAGCACGCGTTCTGACCATCCATGAGGGCGATAAGTTTCTTGACGGGGATATCCGGCAGATTTTTGATGTGGTCATGTTCGAGCAATACGGCAACCTGCAGCACACCCACTTCCCCGGACCCATGCAGCTTACTCTCGCCCAACTAGAGGAACAGCAGGATGCCCCACAGCTGGTGGTTGCTGACCACGGGTTAGCGGGCTTTGCGGCGTCCGCCGGTTACCCCACCATCGGTATCGCTGACTGCAATGATCCCGGTCTTTTTGTCTCCGCTGAGCAGGGGCAGATTCTTGTTGCTGTCCCCATGGACGACAATGTCACCCCTCATCTTTACCGGCCGGTGATTGACTTTATCCTCGCTGAAGCAGGTCTTGCCTAGCCATACGTTTCTGGCATTCCTCGCAGGGCAAAACCACCCTACCCACATATATACCCACAAAAGTGAGGGGTGACTAGATGGTTTGCCACCACTTTTGGCTACTTCTTGTGAAGGAACTATCAGTTTCTCCCCCTTTCGCTCTTTCAGCAAAACGGTAGGATTAAAGTCTGATATACCTTGCTTAGACGGCTCTCGCACCCTGTCTAAGCAATAAAGCGCTCAGCAGGGGGAACCGTCCGTGAACCAGGACATTATTGAAGAACGTTGGGCGGCGACTCGCAATCGCCGCCCCTGGCACCCAAAAATTAAGGCTGCCCTTTATCTGGCAGATGCCGCCACTCTCGCCTTAACATTTGCCCTAGCCCACCTTCTTAGCTTCGGCTTTGAGGACAGCGAAGTGATGGGCAGAAATGAACTACCTTTTGGCTACATCACCACCGGTGTGGTGCTCGCTATCCTCTGGTTTGCGGCGCTCTCTGTTTCTGCCTCCCGCAATATCCGCTACCTGGGTATGGGTAATGATGAGTACCGGCTGGTTATTAAATCCAGCACCTACTTTTTTGCTGTTATTGCTATTTTCTCTTACCTGACCAAGATTGAGTTTGCCCGCTCCTATATCATTCTTGCCTACCCCATTGGTTTGCTTCTTCTGCTTGCTGCCCGCTGGTCGGTTCGCCGTTGGCTGGTGAGCTGGCGTAACCGGGGGCGCGCCCTTTCACGCGTCCTTATTGTCGGCGATTTAGAGTCGGGTAACCACCTCTACAACACCCTGTTGGGGGCTCAGACCTCAGGTCTTTCGCCCGTTGCAGCCTACCTGCCTCATTCGCGCCCGGGCACTGTCTTGGCAGATGGTGCTATCCCCACACTGGGTTACTCCGTTGACGCTAATGAGATTCTCACTGCGGTGCGCGATAACAATATTCACGCCGTTGCGGTTTCAACCGGTCACGGTCTTAACCCCACCGAGCTGCGCCGCCTGGGCTGGGTCTTGGCAGCAGCCCACGTGGCGCTCATTATGGCACCTGCTATGACCGATATCGCCGGGCCCCGTATTCGCACCCAGCCGCTAGGTGGTATCCCGCTCATTCACGTGCACACCCCGCGCATTGAGGGCTTCCAGGCAGTGGTAAAGCGGTCTATGGACGTCCTTGCCTCTGGTTTCGGTCTTATCTTACTCTCGCCCCTGCTGCTGGTTGTTGCCCTACTGGTTAAAAAGGACGGCGGGCCGATCTTCTTCTTGCAGGAGCGTGTGGGCTTCCGCGGGGCTCCCTTCCACATGATTAAGTTCCGTTCTATGGTGACCAACGCCGAGAAACTTAAAGAAGAGCTGATGGATCAGAACGAGGGTAACGGTATTCTCTTCAAGATGGCCGATGACCCCCGTATCACCAAGGTGGGTAAATTCATCCGCAAGTACTCGATTGATGAGCTACCCCAGCTGTGGAATGTTTTTATCGGGGATATGTCCCTGGTTGGGCCCCGCCCTCCCCTGCCCTCTGAGGTAGCCCAGTATGAGGAGGACGCCTACCGTCGCCTGCTGGTCAAGCCCGGCATCACCGGTCTGTGGCAGGTATCTGGTCGCTCTAACCTCTCTTGGGAAGAGTCAATCCGCTTGGACCTCTACTATGTTGAGAACTGGTCGGTTATCGGTGATGTGGTGATTTTGTTCCGCACCATTCGAGCGGTCTTTGCTAAAGACGGCGCTTACTAAACCAAGCCTTTCTTCAGAGGCCGCCCTCCGTTAGGGCGGCCTCTTTTTTATACGCTGTGGGCGAGTAACCGGGCCAGGGCAGATGGGATGTACGGTGCCAGTAAGGTGGCTGGTGCTGGGCCCTGCCGACCGGGTGCGTGTAGCGCATCGGCGGCACCCCCGTGTACGGTGAGGGCTGCTGCCGCTAGGGCTGCGTAGTCTTCTGCGGTCTTAGACGATTCAGTGTCGGCTTCATAGCGGGCGAGCAGTGCCCCCAGTATGCCGGTGAGGGTATCACCGCTACCTGCGGTAGCAAGCCAGGGGCTGTTCCCGCTGACGGTTAGCACGTTACCTGCCGGTGAGGCGATGTAGGCAGTGCCGCCCTTGAGCAGGACGGTGGCACCAGATACCTGAGCCGCAAGTGTTGCCCAGACGGCGGGGCTGGCGTCAATCTCAGTGCGATCAGGAGCCTTTAGCCCCTTGAGCAGGTGGGGGGCTAAGGCTGAAATCCAGGTGAAGAAATCTGCCAATTCGCCAGCGTGTGGGGTGAGAACCTGGCGAGGGGCAAGAGCCGTTCCTTCAGCTAACAGCTGGGCAGCAAGAGCTACCGCCGCCGCGTCCAGCACAGCGGGTGCGCCTCTAGCAATAATGGTTCTGACCTGTTCTAGCCGGCGCTCCCCCGTTACGCCGCTGCCCAGTGCCCAAGCGTCCACCCGCAGCCCCAGGGGGTCAGCGCTAGAGCATACAGCTTCTGGTACCTGCAGGTGCATCAGAAAATTCAGTTGCTCACTACCAGAAAACTGCACCAGCCCTACCCCACTGTTGACAGCCGCACGCACACTCATCAGGCCCGCCCCGGGGTAGGTCTCACTACCGGTGAGCACTCCCAGCACCCCGCGGGTGTATTTGTGCGATTGAGCATGCGGTGCCTTAAGCACTCTTCTGATGTCTTCTTGCCCGGCGGGACGGACGTCGGGGTTAGGCATATCTATCACGGCTATTTCCCTTCGGTCAGGGGCGGCTGGGCAGGCAGTAGCCCCCGCCCGGCTGGGTCAAGGCGCATGAGGGTGAGCAGCTGGTCATCGGTCAGATGCTCAGCAGTCACCGAAGCTATTGCTACCGGATCGTCGTGGGTGAGGGTCAGGTGCCAGCGGTTAATACCCAGTTCTGCTGCCCGCTGGGCAACGGTGCCGGTGGCGCATAGGTGGGGGGCGCCGTCCGCATCGTTCTCTACCCAGCAGTGTTGCCAGACCAGGCCAGCGGGGGCACGTAGTGCCTTTGCAGCTGCTTCTTTAGCGGCAAAGCGGGCGGCTAGAGAGCGCAGGGGCTTGCTCCTCTCCTGCGGCAGAAAGACCCGCTCGGTAAAGCGCGGATTGCGCTGAATAATGTCTGCAAACCGTTCAAGGTTTACCACGTCAATGCCGGTTCCAATAATCATCTGTTCCCTGCCCTATCTGTCTCTTCCTATCCTATCGGCTATGGGGCTGAGAAAAGATAGGTGCCCCTGCCGCTCTTTCGAACGGCAAGGGCACCGAGGTTTGCTGTAGAGCTACTTACTCAACGGTCACTGACTTAGCCAGGTTACGGGGCTGGTCAACGTCGTAGCCCTTAGCGTGCGCTACAGCGCAGGCAAAGATCTGCAGGGGTACGGTTGAGAGTAGGGGCTGTAACATGCTGGGTGAGGCAGGGATGCGGATGATGTGGTCTGCATGTTCCTCAACAGCGGTGTCGCCCTCTTCAGCGATAACGATGGTTACCGCACCGCGAGCGCGCACTTCCTGGATGTTGGAAACAACCTTGGAGTGCAGGGAGTCGCGGCCGTTGGGGGAAGGCACAATCACGAAGATGGGCTGGCCTTCTTCTACCAGGGCGATGGGGCCGTGCTTGAGCTCGCCGGCTGCGAAGCCTTCTGCGTGCAGGTAGGCGATTTCCTTGAGCTTCAAGGCGCCTTCAAGGGCAACGGGGAAGCCTACGTGGCGACCCAGGAAGAGCACGGACTTGGCGTCCTTCATGGAGGTGCCAAGGTCCTTGACCTGCTGCTCGTTGTCCACAACGGCCTGGATCTTTTCGGGCATCTTCTGCAGTTCTTCAAGGATGGAGCGAACTTCGTCCTTGTACATGTTGCCGCGCAACTGTGCCAGGTAGAGGCCCAGCAGGTAGGCTGCAGCAATCTGGGAGAGGAATGCCTTGGTGGAGGCAACGGCAATCTCAGGGCCTGCGTGGGTGTAGAGAGCAGCGTCTGCTTCTCGGGGCAGGGTGGAGCCGTTGGTGTTGCAGATAGAAACGACCTTGGCGCCCTGTTCCTGGGCGTGGCGTACTGCCATGAGGGTGTCCATGGTTTCACCGGACTGGGACAGAGCGACAACCAAGGTCTTTTCGTCCACGATGGGGTCGCGGTAGCGGAACTCGTGTGCCAGCTCCACCTCGGTGGGGATACGGCACCAGTGTTCGATGGCGTAGCGGGCAACGTGACCGGCGTAGGCTGCGGTACCGCAAGCTACAACGATAATCTTGTTGATGGTGCGCAGTACGCTGTCATCAATCTTGAGTTCATCGAGGGTGAGGTTGCCGTTTTCGTCCAGACGGCCCAGCAGGGTGTCGCGTACAGCGGCGGGCTGTTCGTGAATTTCCTTCTCCATGAAGGAGTCGAAGCCGCCCTTTTCAACGGCTGCTGCGTCCCATTCAATGGTGTAGGCCTTGCCCTCTGCGGGGAAGCCGTCAAAGTCAATGATGGAGTAGTCGCTACCGGTGATGGTAACAATCTGGTCCTGGCCCATTTCGACTGCGCTCTTGGTGTAGTCGATGAAACCTGAGACGTCTGAGCCCAGGAAGTTCTCGTTCTCGCCCAGACCGATCACCAGAGGTGAGTTGCGGCGGGTTGCTACCACGCGGTCAGGGTGCTCAGCGTGAATGGCCAGAATGGTAAAAGCACCTTCGAGGCGGTTTGATGCCTGGCGGATTGCTTCGGTGAGATCCTTTGACTCCAGCTTGTTGTAGATGGAGGCAATGAGGTTAGCAGCGATTTCGGTGTCAGTCTCGGACTGGAAGGTAACGCCTTCTTCTACCAGTTCAGCACGCAGCTCAGCGAAGTTTTCGATGATGCCGTTGTGAACAACTGCCAGACGACCGCCGTCTACCACATGGGGGTGGGCGTTGTTATCGGTGGGGCCACCGTGGGTTGCCCAGCGAGTATGACCGATGCCGATGGGGGATTCCGAGATGGGGTTAGCGGTAACCTCTGCTTCAAGGTTGACCAGCTTACCGGACTTCTTACGGAATTCGATGCCTTCATCGCCGATTACGGCAACACCGGCTGAGTCGTAGCCGCGGTATTCCTGGCGGCGCAGACCTTCGAGGACCACATCGTAAGCGGAGTGGTCAAATTTCTTACCGTCTGCGGCAGTGCCCAGACTTACATATCCTACGATTCCACACATATAGCTCATACTACAGTGCTTACCCCCTATTTCGGCAGAGTGTTGGCATGAATCGTGCAACACATCGACCCTGGCGAGGCGGGACGTCGGGGTGCAGCGGGCTTTATATTAGGTCTACTGTGGGGGAGGTTTTAGACTTAGGAGCATGACCACCCCTTCTCTTTCATCGAAGTATTCGCCCTTCACCGAGCTTGACCGGGCAACCTGGGCTCGTTTGGCGAGTGAAATTTCGGTTCCGCTTTCTTACGATGAGGTTGAGCAGCTGCGCGGTTTGGGTGACACCATTGATCTTGATGAGGTGGGGCAGGTTTATCTGCCTATTTCTAGGCTCTTGAACCTCTATGTCAATGCTGCTGCTGGCATTAACCATATGACCAATGATTTTTTGGGCACCTCTGAGCGTAAGGTTCCCTTTATTATCGGCGTGGCAGGTTCTGTTGCGGTCGGTAAATCTACAACGGCCCGTGTATTGCAGGAACTACTGCGCCGCTGGCCCACAACGCCAGACGTCCAGCTGATTACCACTGACGGCTTTCTCTACCCCAATGCTGAACTTGAGCGGCGCGGTTTGATGGGCAGAAAGGGCTTCCCTGAATCCTATGACCGGCGGGCGTTGCTGCGTTTTGTTTCCGAGGTGAAGTCTGGGGCGCCCCTGGTGACTGCCCCCAAGTATTCGCACCTCTACTATGACATTATTCCCGGTGAGACCATAGAGGTAACCGCCCCCGATGTGCTGATTGTCGAGGGGCTCAACGTGCTCGCCCCAGCAAAACTGAGCGAAAACAGCTCATCGGCGCTCAGCCTGGCAGATTTTTTTGACTTTTCAATCTATGTGGATGCCCCTACCTCGTATATTGAGCAATGGTACGTGCAACGGTTTTTAAAGTTGCAGCGTTCTGCTTTCACGAACCCCGATTCATATTTCCGCCGTTATGCAGACTTGTCAGAGGAGGCGGCGAGTGAGTTAGCTTTGAGTATTTGGCGGTCTATCAATGAGCCGAACCTTCGCCAGAATGTGCGGCCGACCCGGGGTAGGGCACAGCTTATTTTGACCAAGTCGCAGGATCATAAGATTCAGCGTGTGCTTTTGAGAAAGAACTAAGGCAATGGCTTCATCGGCGGCGTCTTCTGTTGGCATGGCAGTTTTTGCGCTTCTTCTGCTCAGTGGCTGCACATCAACAGAGGTGGCAGATTCTCATCGGGGGCACAGTAGTAGCAGTACACCCGAGAGCACCGTTGCCCCTTCAATCGCAGCTACCTACAGCGCCTCTAGCCCAGATCCCTCACCCAGCACACCGGTAGATATTGATTCTGCTTCTTCACTGACGGTTCTTGTGAACAAGACCCGCCCTCTCCCCCCCATTACCTATGCACCGGGTGACCTGGTGACTGTCAGCGGTGTGCAGCTTCGGGCCGATGCAGCAGCGGCGGCAGAGCGCATGTTTGCCGATGCTGCCGCCCAGGGGGTTCAGATGAGCGCTCTGAGTGGCTACCGCTCATACGAGCAACAGGTGCAAACCTATAACGCCTGGGTAGCAGCGTACGGGCAGGATCAGGCAGATGTTGCTTCTGCCCGCCCGGGCTACTCAGAGCATCAAACGGGCTTGGCGCTCGATATTGGTACCGATGGCAGCTGTGACCTTCAGGTCTGCTTCAAAGATACGGACGCCGCCGTTTGGGCAGCCCAGCACGCCCAAGACTACGGCTTTGTGTTGCGCTACCCCTGGTGGCACCATGAAACAACCGGCTACTGGTACGAGTCTTGGCATTTTCGCTATGTTGGGGTTGAAGAGGCTAAGGCGCTCAAGAGCTCTGGTCTTGAGACCCTAGAGGAGTTCTGGGGTGCAGACGCTGCACCGGCTTACCCCACCCAGTGACCCAAGGTACATTTGGCTAGCTAAAACATACAATTTTTGAAGTACTGGCAGATTTTTTGCGATTCTGTGAGTAAACACACCGTTTTACCTGGAAATTTTTACCCATTTTAGGTTTCCTACTGGCTTGACACACGCTATTGTTGAACTCATGCTTTCTGGATTTAAAGATTTTATTACCCGCGGTAACGTTATCGACCTGGCTGTAGGTCTCATCATTGGTACCGCCTTCACCGCTGTTGTCAACGCTCTAGTTGAGTCTGTCCTGATGCCCGCTATTGCAGCAGTTGTTGGTTCACCCAACTTTGATTCCTTCCTAGCCTTTGGCGATATCAAGGTTGGCGTCTTCCTGACCGCAGTTGTTAACTTCCTGCTGATCGCTGCAGCTGTTTACTTCTGCATCGTTACCCCCATCAACAAGCTCAACGAGCGCCGCGCCGCTAAGCTGGGCCTGGACGATGAGGAAGAGGACGAAGATCCTCAGGTTGCTCTGCTCAAGGAAATCCGCGACGCACTGGCTGCCAAGTAAATGTATTGAGACCTTACTACAACAAAAGGTGCCTCCCCGAGGGGAGGCACCTTTTCTTTATACCCTACCGGTTCTCGATGAGAGCCAGGACTTTAGAGTACAGGGGGTGCTCTGCGGTAAGGCCAGTGAGCTCGGTGGTTACCTGAGCCGCCTCCTTCTGGCCGCTCTGCACAGTAGCCAGAATCTCTTGCAGCTCCACTGCTTCTGGGTCTTCAGCGGTCTTGAACTCTAGAAGAGCAGCGACAGTTGCTAGCAGAGCATCAGTTGGCCGCCCCAATTCTGCAAGTTCAGCAGCCGGGCCAACAAACCGCTCATGCCGGGAGATTTTCCGCAGGGGTGAGCGGCCCACACGGTCGGTGGTGTCTGGCAGATCCTTATTGGCAAAGCGCACAAGGATCTTCTCGATATAGGCCTGCTGAACCTCTGGCTCAAAACCGAACTTGCGCACGATGAGATCCTTAGTTTCAGCGAGGGTCGCCTCTACCTTAGCGCGAATCTCAGCATCTGCCAGGGCATCTGAAATCTTAGAGATACCAGCCTGCGCCCCAAAGTAGGCAAGGGTGGCATGACCGGTGTTGACGGT
Source organism: Rothia sp. (in: high G+C Gram-positive bacteria) (assembly GCA_030530765.1). Classification (GTDB taxonomy): domain Bacteria; phylum Actinomycetota; class Actinomycetes; order Actinomycetales; family Micrococcaceae; genus Rothia. The sequence goes on along the minus strand of JAUMUH010000016.1, from coordinate 3,856 downwards.
AAAGAGTTTACGGGTGATGTAGGGCGCCAGGTCTTCAACCCAGGTGGCACCACCGATAGCAGGTACATCCTCGCCGAAGGGGCCGGTCTCCACTGCCCACTCGTAGTAGTTCTCAACCGTCACATCCAGCCCCTGACCGGGTGCCTGGTTAGGCACGATACGGTCAACAGCGGTATTAGCGAAAATTGCTTGCTCATCGGCTGCTGGGAAGTGCTTGCGAACCTCTTCTGCTAGAGCGTCAGTAGCGTTGATAGCGTTTTCGCAGGCCATGACCGCCACCTTGCCGGGGGTGCCCAGCTCAGCGCGCTTAGCCAGACCCTGGGCAATATTGACCGCAACAAACTTGAGCACGGTAGGGCCAACGGCGGTGGTCACCACATTAGCGGTGGCAATTTCTTCTGCGAGCACCTCGGGGCTCTCAGCTGAGTTGATGCCGCGGAAGTTGCTCATCACAATATCTTTGGGGTTTGCGCCCACCTCATGCACGGTGTAGGTGTCCTGAGCGTTGAGGGCATCAATCAGGGGTGCAGCCACATCTGAAAAAACCAGCTCATAGCCAGCTTCATTAAGAATGACGCCCACGAAACCGCGCCCGATATTACCTGCACCAAAATGTACAGCTTTCTTCATTAGTCATTGACCTTTCCGAAGATATCCAGAATTTCCTGGGGAGTCTTTGCTTCTTCAAGCTGGGCAACCGCTGCCTTGTTTGAGAAGGTCTTGGCAATCTTCTGCAACAGCTCTAGGTGGGTGCCCCCAGCACCGGCGATACCGATGACGAACTTCACTGGCTTACCGTTCCATTCCACCGGCTCGTCCAAGCGAATAAATGACATAGCTGAGGAGTGGATAGCGTCCTTAGCCTCATTGGTACCGTGAGGGATAGCCAGGCCGTTGCCCATGAAGGTTGAGACAGAAGCTTCACGTTCGTGCATGGCAGCCACATAGGAGCTATCTACCTTGCCGGTTGATACCAGCAACTCCCCTGCCCTGTCAATGGCAGCTTCACGGTCAGCAACAGTAGCACCGAGCACGATGCTGTCAACAGTCAGTACCTGTTCTTCGGCAGAAAGGGCACTCTGCGGCTCAGCTACAGCACCGGCGTGACCCGGTACGGTCACTTCTTTACGAGGCGCGGTTGCCGATTCTTGCTGAGGTTCTGAGTTTGCCCGCTGACGGCGAATCATCTCTACAATTTCGTCGTAGCGGGGTGAACCCATGAAGTTATCAACGGCGATGTGAATCGCGCTGGGGGTAGGAGCTGCTGCGCGGTCAGCCAAATCCTGGTGAGAAACCAGCACATCATACTTGTCGGTCAGCGCGTTAATTGCGGAGTTAGTAACGGTGACTCGATCGGCAAAACCGGCGTCCTTAATCTTGTTACGCAGCACAGAAGCACCCATAGCAGAGGAACCCATACCAGCATCGCACGCAAAGACAATGGAACGAATTTCTTTGTTGGGGTCAGCCTTGGTCTCAAAAGCGCCGGCAACAGAAGACTTCTTACCCTTCATGGCCTGCATCTTCTCAGCGGCAGCTGAGATATCGCCGTCGTCTTTCTTAGAGAGTTTGAGAATGATTGAAGCGACGGTGAAAGACACCAGGGTAGCTGCCAGAACAGCAGCAATAACGCCAAGGTAAGAATCGCTAGCGGTTGATGCAAGAATAGCAATGATAGAACCGGGAGCAGCAGGTGAACGCAGACCTGCATCAAAAATCGTGAGGGTAAAGACACCGGTCATGCCGCCAGCAATAGCGGCAGCAATCAGAGCAGGCTTTGCCAAAACATAGGGGAAGTAGATTTCGTGGATACCGCCAAAGAAGTGAATAATAGCGGCACCGGGAGCAGTAGCCTTGGCAGCACCGCGGCCAAAAATCATGTAGGCAAGCAGAATACCGAAGCCGGGGCCGGGGTTAGCTTCTAGCAAAAAGAGCATGGACTTACCGGTTGCCAGTGACTGCTCAGTTGCCAGCGGAGTAATAACACCGTGGTTAATGGCGTTATTCAAGAAGAGAATCTTAGCCGGTTCGATCAACAGCGAGGTCAGAGGCAACAGGCTGTGGGCAACCAGCCAGTCAACTGCGCCGCCCGCAAGCCAAGAAATGAAGTTCATGACCGGGGTCAGCAGGTACATGGCAGCAACTGCGCCGATAGCGCCAAAGATACCGGCTGAGAAATTATCAACCAGCATCTCAAAGCCGGGCTTAATCTTACCTGCCCACAAAGCATCCAGTTTCTTCATGCACCAGGCAGCAATCGGTCCTGCGATCATAGCACCTAAGAACATGGGAGAGGAGTGCCCGTCCTCACCGATGAAAACCGGTGAGCTGGTACCCATAATAACGCCCATAGTTGCGGTAGCACCCACCACGCCACCGCGGTGCTCGTAGATGAGTTTACCACCGGTGTAGGCAATCAAAATGGGGAGCAGGTAGAAAACCATAGGGCTAATCAGGGTTGCAATCTGCTCATTGGCAAAGGGACCCTGACCACCCTTGGGATCTTCATTCCACAGGAACAGCGCAGTAATAATGCCCCAGGCAATAAAGGCACCGATGTTCGGCATAATCATGCTGGAGAGGAAGGTTCCCAGCTTCTGCACGCGCACGCGCAGAGTTGGATTCTGTGTTTCTGGCATAAGCCCTTCTTCGTGTATGGTCGCACAGTGTGCGAATGATGATTAAAACACCCCAAAACCCATAAAATACTGATATTGGGGGCAAGAGTAAGCTCAGTCTATCTCGCTTTAAGAGGCTTTTACCGCCTTGGTATTCTGCTAATTTCTCACACCTGTTAGACAGGTTGCTCGGGGTCTCCCCGCACACCCCAAACAACACAAAAACCGGGCCCCACCTGAAGTGGAAAGACCCGGTTTTCTAAAGGTAGAACAAGGCTAGATAGCTAACTCTCGCTCAACGACCGCAGCCAGAGACTCAGCAATCTTATCTGCAAACTCCTGGGTTTGTGCTTCGACCATCACACGCACCAAAGGCTCAGTGCCAGAGGGGCGCAACAAAACCCGCCCGGTCTCACCAAGCTGTGCCTCAGCGTCCTTGATAGCCTGCTGCAAGGGCTGGCAGCTAGCCACGCCCGAGCGCTCAACACCCTTAACGTTAATAAGACGCTGCGGGGTTGCCTGCATACGGTTAGCTAATTCAGACAGGGGCAGACCGGTGCGCACCAACTCAGCTGCAAGGTGCAGACCGGTCAGCACACCATCACCGGTGGTTGCATAGTCACTCATAATCACGTGACCAGACTGCTCACCACCCAGGTTAAACCCCTGCTCCTTCATGGCTTCTAGCACGTAACGGTCGCCAACGGCGGCGCGCTCTAGCTTAATACCGTGTTCTTTAAGAAAGAGTTCAAGACCCAAAGAAGACATCACGGTTGCAACCAGAGTGTCATCCTTGAGGCGGCCATCTTCTTTCATGGCTAAGGCAAGAATCGACATAATCTGGTCACCGTCTACCAGGTTGCCCTGCTCATCAACTGCCATGCAGCGGTCGGCGTCCCCATCGTGGGCAATACCCAAGTCAGCGCCCCACTCAACCACAGCCTGCTGTAGCTTTTCGGGGTGAGTTGACCCAACCCCGTCATTGATATTGACGCCATCGGGTTCAGCACCGATAACCCGAACCTTAGCCCCCAGGGCATGAAAGGCATCGGGTGAAACACCGGATGCAGCACCGTGAGCGCAGTCCAGCACAACCTTAAGACCGTTAAGCCTGCGGTGATCAGGGATAGTGGACAGCAGGTGGGTGACGTAGCGATCCTCACCATCGGTCAGAGGGCGGATACGCCCCACTTCCCCATGGGTGGGGAAGCGGAAATCTTTACTGTGGTAAAGCTCCT
>JAUMUH010000125.1 GCA_030530765.1 Rothia sp. (in: high G+C Gram-positive bacteria) | reverse complement strand
CCGGTTAGATCGGTGTCCAGGTCCTTGAGAATACGCACAACGCCTGAGGACTTGGTGCCTGAGCCATAGGAGGAAACCGCCATCCAGTCCATGGTGTAGTGTGCCTTCAGCGCACGGGAAAGGTCAGCGACCACCATAATGGCGCCCTTGAGCACGCCCACCAGCAGCACGTCCTTGCCCTGGTAGTCCTTGTCAATCTGGGCTGCCAGTTCTTTGATTTTGGCGTCAATGTCTTCTTTGGTGAAGAGAACGTGCTTGATGTCCTTCTGTACGTCGAGTGAATCCACGGTTTCGCTTTCTAGAAGTTCGGTGGTGCGCTTGCCCCTGCTAGCAGGTGAGCGCCTGTTTACCTTTAAGTATGGTTATTTTGCGGTGCTGAGTAAAACGAGAACCCCGGTTTTTTTGAGGTTTATCTGTTTTTCTTGCTGCCACCAGCGTGCTGAGGGGCGGCGGCGGTAGGCGCTGACGTGCCCGGGCAACTGCAGGGGGCCAGCGATGGAGTGCTCTTTCACAAATTCTTCTAAAGCCCCCAGCCGCTCAAAACCGGGGTTGAGACCGCCCGCCTGCTTAACAGCAAGCGCCAGCACGCGGCCGCGCAGGGCAGGGTGCAGGGCAAGCAGGTCAGCGCGGTTAAGGATGACCGGCTCACCCCCCGCCCCCCCGGCATTTTCAGGGAGGTTAAGGCAATCTAACCCACCGGCTTCTACCGGGCTAAGGCGCACTTCGCTCAGGGCAGTGGCAGCTTGAGCCTCCATATATTCTGAGTCTGGCCCGGTGATAGCAGCGGTGCGGGCAAGTGCCACCGCAACCCCCGGCCCCAGATTTTCCTCAAGGTAGGGCAGGACGCTGTGGCGCACCTTGGCACGCATCAGTGACTGGTCGTGGTTGGTGGGGTCATGCCAGGGGTCTAGCCCCTGCTCTGCACAAATCTCTTCAATGGTGGTGCGGCGGGTGCCCAGCAAAGGGCGCAGGTAGGTGACCCCGTTTTCTACCTTGATGGTGGGCATACCCGCTAGTGATCGGGTGCCAGAGCCGCGCGCCAGCCCCAGTAGCACGGTCTCTGCCTGGTCATCGAGGGTGTGCCCCAGCAGCACGGCAGCTGCCCCGGTGGCACTCACCGCCTTTTCAAAAGCGGTGTAGCGGGCGGTGCGGGCAGCCATCTCTGGGCCTTCTGTGCCGGTATCAACGGTAACCTTCTCGCTGAGCACAGGTGCTAACCCCATATCTTCTAACAGAGCAACGGTGCGGGCGGCAACCTCAGCTGACCCAGTCTGCAGCTGGTGGTCTACCACCACAGCCCCGGCACGGATGTCACCGCGGCGAGCAAAATGGGCGGTCAGAGAGGCAAGCGCCAGTGAATCTGGCCCACCGCTGACAGCTACCAGAACCAGGGGTACCTGCCGGTTCTGGTGAGCTGCGGTGCGGCGTCCTGCCCTGCCGGTTGCCGCCACGGCGCCCTCACCAAAGGCAGCTGTGAGGGCAGAGGCGAGTTCACCGCGCGCCTGACCCACCACCGGGTTAAGGCGGCTCTTACGCTCTGCCTGCACTACTTTGCCTCGCTTTCAAGCACACGGTTAATCCAGAGCTGCGGGTCGGTAATTTCAGTGGCGGTCGGCAGATTTTCAGGCGCCTCCCATATACGGTTGAAGCGCACCATACCCACCTCATCAACGATGTGCTGCACAAACTTTTGACCGTTCTTGTACTGCAACATCTTGGCGTCCATGCCCAGCAGTTTGCCCACAAAGCGCGGGAAGAAACCCTGATTCTTGCCGCGGCGTTCAAAGCGGCGGCGAATGGTCTTGATGCTGGGAACGATGGAGGCGTCAACGGCGTCCATGACCACATTGGCGTGCCCCTCTAGTAGGCTCATGATGGCGGTGGTTTGCTCCATGAGTTCTTGGCCGCGCGGGCTGAGCATAGCCACCGCACCATTGGGCACAGGTGCTGCACTATCTGCCAGAGATTCCTTATTCTTCATGCCACACAGAGCGCCACTAGCTGCTGCCGCAATACGCTCGGGCAGGTTCTCACTGGTCTCCCCCAGCTCCTTGGCAAGCTCGTGCATGGTTGCCAGCATATGGTCGCGCAACCAGGGGGCGGCGGCAAACTGTACCCGGTGGGTCTGCTCGTGCAGGGCGACCCAGAGGCGAAAGTCAGCCGGGTCAAGGTTGAGCTCTTCTTCAAGCTGCACCAGGTTAGGGGCAACAATCATTAGCCGCCCGCCAGGTGCCCCGTGCCCGGCAAGCGCGGCGTAGGGGTCGTACTGACCCAGCACGCGGGTAGAGAGAAAGGCGAGCACTGCACCTAGTTCTGCTGACCCACCCACTTCAAGCACGGTAGCGCCGGTATCGGTGAGGTTCTCGAGTTTGCTGCCAAAAACATGGTCAGCCACCGGCCCCAGAATGATGCCAAAGGACTGGGCGTTAGCTTTAACCCAGGTAGGGCGGTCAACGATGAGCAGTTCAGAGTCGTGCAGGTTGTGGGCTGCCTGAAGCTGCGTAATCTCAAAAACGTGGTCAACGGCGGCGGTGGCGGCGTAGCGCATTTCTTCAACGGCGCTGCGCTTAGCGGCATCGGTGCTGCGCGGGCCACCGGGGGTGATGAAGCCAGCTATTTTGTGGGCAAGCCCAAAGTTAAGCGGCAAGCTGCGCTTGGTTGCAGGGGCAGGACGCTGGTGGGCAGGTGTTGCGTTCATAGGCAACCACTTTACCGCCCCTGCAACGGATTATGGTTAGGGCTCTCCTTGGGCTCTACGGTGAGGCTTATTCATAAGGGTATTAACCGAGCTACACGAGCACACTCCCGCCGCTGCCCCTCTCGCCCGACTCGCTCCAGCTTCGCTAACGCTCAGCTGATTTCGTTTGCTCCTGAGTGCTCACGCACCCGCAGCACTTCATCACAGCGATTCATGCCCAGTCTCCCAGGCTCGGCTGATTC